>NZ_RCHH01000030.1:0-21902 GCF_003664555.1 Ochrobactrum soli
CCAGTAAAGCAGGAGATCATCATAATCGAGCACATTTTGATGCTGTTTGGCGTCCACATAGGCGGCAAAGAGCTGTTTCAACTGCTCTTCCCAACCAAGGGCAAAAGGATAGGCATTCTTTAACACCACGCCGATTGTACTCTCGGAATTGACGACCCGCGAATAGATTGCGAGACAGGTGCCTTTGGTTGGAAAGCGGCTTTCCATTTTCCAGAAACCCAGTTCATGACGAATGAGGTTCATGAGATCGGCGCTGTCTTCTCGGTCATGAATGGTAAAGTCGGCGCTGAGCCCGATCTGTTGGGCGTAAATGCGCAAAAGACGCGCGCCCATTCCATGAAATGTTCCCGCCCAGGCCAGAGCGTCCGTCATGACGGACGAATGATCGCCAAGCACTTGTTTGCAGATACGCTGGACACGCCTGGCCATTTCGGACGCCGCGCGACGCGAGAATGTCATCAACAATATCCGGCGCGGATCAGCGCCATTGACGATCAGGTGAGCCACACGATGCGCCAATGTGTTCGTCTTGCCCGATCCAGCACCCGCGATGATCAAAAGTGGACCGCCGATCGTACCATCCGGCATGGCGACGCCATGTTCGACCGCTTCTCGCTGGCGATCATTCAGTTTTTCCAGATGGGCCGCTGCCATATGTCCTCGTCACGCATGAGTGGTTTTGAACACGGGACCGCGGATAATCGGCTGACATGTCCATGCGTGGTTTCTAGAGCATTCGAAACAAAAAGGGAACATGCTTGCTTGTGCCTTTGGCGATGCTTCCCCGCCGGCTCCCGATTATGGGATCAGAATCTGATGAGAAACTATAATTTCGCCGCCGGCTTATGCGGGGCAAGAGGCAAATTTTCTGTTTGCCTGTGGCGCAGAGGCCTTCAATGACATCCTGCATTCCGAACAGGCCCCGGATATATGGATCTGTGGCCATACTCATCATGCCTTTGACGTTCAGATCGGTCAAAGCCGCATCGTCTGCAATCCTTACGGTTACTGGTGGGAGCAGGGCAGAAATGGGTTTCGCTGGGACTGGGTGATAGTCGTGGATTAACCGCCTGTCCGGAGCACAGAATCGTGACCGACAGGGAGCTAACAGGTATTGGGCGACAAGGAAGCCTGTAGCAAAAGGAGGGCCAAAGCCAATCGCATGAACGCCTCCTGTGTCTGCTACCCAGATCTAAGCCGAGGTCAATCGAGCCCGATGTTTTGGTCAGAAGTATTTCTGGCATTGCCCGGATAAATAGCGCTTTCGGCTCTTCCAGGTACTAAAATCCGCGATTTGATTGCGGATACCACTGACGCGTCCCAATATGCGACATTATGTCATGAAACAGGCATTAAAGCACTTCGAAATGAAGCCGTTTGGGGGCCATTTGGGCACAATTGGACCAGTTAAAAAAGCATAAGCATCTGATATTATTGTAATATTGTGCTTTACTATAGAAGCCAGCGTTTCTTGAAGCTGACAGACAATCATTTTCAGGAAAGGATTTTTCAATGATTGGAACTTCGCCTTTAGACTACGGTATCGACAAAGCCAGCAACGGCATTGCAGCGCGCATGCTCAAGGATTTTGAGGAGGGACATTTTTCGTTCCTTGCCGATGAGTCAACCGTCGAACAACGCTATAATCAATCAGGACAAGGTTCGGTCTGGCACGATTTCAAGCGAGCTTGTCGCGCTTATTCCACGCTCAATGGATGTGTGGTGATTGTTGACGACACCAACGAGTGTTTTGTCGATAGCGTTGATATCAATGGTGAGTATGAATTCGAATTCGCGAATGCATTCGCAATCAACGTAGCCACAACCTATCGCGAGCGGTTGCTCGCACTTGGAAAGCAAGGTTCTGTCCGGTTGACGCTTTACAGACTTCCCAGGGCAAACTACGAAAACACCGCATGGGGCCATTTCTGGGAGCGCGGAGAATATATTGGCGAAATGAGAATGGCACTCGCGTAAGCGGCCATTTGGCAACCCACAGTCTATCGAAATAAGAAAACCGGGAGCATGCGCCATACGTGCTCCCGGTTTTCTTATTTGGGTTGCCGGCTCCAATTCGTCAGGCCTGGTGAAACCCTGAATCAGCCATTCAGTATGGTCGTCGCAGACTTGGCGGGTGTGACGACACGCTTCTTCGAGCGCGATCCAGATGGTCGGCCGATTGCCTCAGGATTTGCGCTCTTGGCTGTTTGTCAAACTTTAACGGCCCAAACCTGCCAGTTGTGCTTGTCACAACGGTCGTATCTATCCAGTCGCATAATACCGTTCAACGTGCCACGTTAAAAATTTTCATCGGTGTTCATGGTCCGTTTGCGCCGGCGGCTGATTGGCCTCACAATATGTCTATTGGCTGGTGAGAGATGATAAAATGTTAAAAGAAATTCCATGGGACATATTCGGTGAGAACGCGCAAGTTCTTGATGAAGCGGACATTCCGGTTTGTGGCGGGTGTGCGTATTTTTGCATCTTGCAATATGAAGGTGTCGATCGGCTGATCTCACGGCTGCGCATTTTCGATCTTGACACCGAATACTGCTATTCGCTGTACGGCCGTTTTTCCCGGAATGATGCGATTATCCTTGCCGGTAGTTTACCGCCGGCGCTGGAAGAATTCGATGGCGTGCGCTGCCAGGTTGGTCAGCTGGAAGTCATTAGCGGGAGCTTCTATGGAAGCACCCCGATGACCCCATCTGCAACCAAATACGCATTAAAAGTGGTGGACCCAGGTAACACGACGCTAGCTCAAAATGAGATGTACACAGTGTGGGGTTTAGGAATTCGTCCTTGTTCCGCGCACGAAGCTGAAATCGCCACCTTTGCCGCAGAGGATGCGGTGCGTCGGGCGATAGAAATCGTAGCCGAGGGTGAATGTCTGACTGACGATAGAAGGCCGTGAAGAAGATCGGGGGCATTTGACCCGGGAAAGAACGAACGGTCGGGATCGGTTATGAGAAAACTGATATCACGAATTTATCCATGATGTGGAAACCCTGAGCACATAAGGGCAATAAGCGCCATGGTGCGCGAGGGCTTAATGATAATCAGGAAGGACTTATCATGGAAGAAGCGAGGCGGGAAGACTAACATTAAAGCCGAACCATTTTAACAGGGGCACGTCACAGTACAAGAGATTGCGTCATCACGCTGGCCTCCAATCCAGCAATGATCCTGAATCGCAATGTCAAGCCCGAGGGAATCTCATGGCGATCCCGAGTAGCGCTGACAGACTCTAAGGTCGGTATTGTTGAACGCCAAATGCTGAGGCGGATTTAACCGTGTGCGTTGATGACGGCCAGAAAGGCCGGGCCGTAGCGTTCGAGCTTTGTATCGCCGACACCGGGCACATCGGCCATCTGGGCGCGTGAGGCTGGCCTGGCAGTGGACAGCTCGATTAGTGTGCGATCGTGGAAGATCACATAAGGTGGGACATTTTGCGTGCGCGCTATCTCTAGCCGCTTCTCGCGCAGTGCCTGAAACAGCGCCTCATCACGCTCCGAAAGGGCGGATGTTGCCGATTTCCCACGTGAAACAGTACCACGCGATGGCTTCGATTTCGACGGGACACGCAACATGAGCGTATGCTTTGCGCGCAAAAACTGCCGACCTGCTTCCGAGATCGACAAACCGCCGTGCCCGGCAAAGTCCACATCGATTAACCTCTGCGCGATCAACTGCCGTATGATCGCACGCCAGGTGTGATTGACATGCTCGCGGCCGATTCCGAAAGTCGAAATCTGATCGTGACCGAAGCGGCTGATGCGTTCATCCTCGACGCCAAGAAGGACATCGACAATATAGGCTTGTCCGAACCGCTCCCCGGTTCTGTGAATGCAGGACAATATTTTCTGTGCGGCTATTGTCCCATCGAAGAGGGTTGGTGGTTCGGCGCAGGTATCGCAATTGCCGCACGGTTCGCATCTATCACCGAAATAAGACAGCAGCACCTGTCTGCGACAGTTCGCCGTTTCGGCCAATCCGAGGAGGGTGTCGAGTTTCTGCCGCTCCATCCGCTTACGCTGATCGGGCGCGTCGGATTCCTCGATGAAGCGGCTGCGCAGGACGATATCTTCATAACCGTAGAGCATCATCGCTTCGGCTGGCAGTCCGTCGCGCCCCGCACGCCCTGTCTCCTGATAATAAGCTTCGATGCTTCCCGGCAGATCGACATGGGCGACGAAGCGTACATCCGGTTTGTCGATGCCCATCCCAAACGCAATCGTCGCCACCACGATGATCGCTTCGTCATGTTGGAACCGTGCCTGGTTCGCCTCGCGCGCAGGCTTCTCCATGCCGCCGTGATAGGAGAGAGCGTCATAGCCCAGGCTGCGCAGCCATTCGGCCGTTTCTTCCGTCTTCCGTTTTGAAAGACAGTAGACGATGCCGCTTTCACCCTGGTGATCCTGCAGAAAACGTTTCAATTGCGCGCGGGGATTGTTCTTCTCCATGATCGTGTAGCGAATATTGGGGCGGTCGAAACCGGCGATGAAGGCATCGCGCTCGTCAATCTGCAGATGCGACAGGATTTCCGCACGTGTCGGCTCGTCGGCGGTTGCTGTCAACGCCATGCGTGGCGTATTGGGAAACTGCGTCATCAACACATCGAGCTGTCGATAGGATGGTCTGAAATCATGCCCCCATTGCGACAGGCAATGTGCTTCGTCGATAGCGATCAGCGAGAGAGGCACGTCGCTCAGGCGTTGCAATGTATCTGGTCTGAGCAGTGTTTCAGGCGCGACATAGAGCAGATCAAGCACACCAGCATGGATATCATGCCACAAGGCTAGCCTGTCATCGCCAGCAAGGTCGGAATTGAGCGCCGCAGCCTTCACACCTGCCTGCCGGAGCGCGGACACCTGATCGGCCATCAACGCAAGAAGCGGTGACACCACGATCCCCATGCCTGGTCGCGCAAGGGCGGGAATCTGATAGCATAGGGATTTGCCGCCGCCTGTCGGCATCAGGACGAATGCATTATTGCCTGCTATCGCGTGCGATATGATTTCAGCTTGTCGCCCACGGAAGGCATCGTATCCATAAACGGTTTTGAGAATGTGGATCGGGTTGGTCATCATCAGCAGTCAAGGCATCAATTGTTGTTCAGATTCGGTGCCTACATTCATAGCAGCCATCAGCGGAAAACCAGTCTTTATCCGAGGCATGAGCAGACCAAGGTACAATCTACCAATTATAAATGCACTTTTTGTGATCTGTCCCTTCAGCGGCAGATCCTCTTTGAAGGAACAACAGCACGGCTCAGTCGCGTAGCCAGTTTTCGACCCTCAGAGCACGGATGCGTGAGAATTCTCCGGTATTGGCCGTGACTAACACCGCCCCGAGCGCATAAGCATGGGCAGCGATGAAGAGGTCATTCGGACCGATGGGCTGGCCAACGGCTTCCAATTCGGCTCGGATTCGTCCATATTCGGCGTCGGTAGGCATATCAAGTGCGAGCACTTGCATACTTCCAAGAATGGCCTCGATGTGCGCCAGTAGCTTCGGCGATCCTTTCTTGGCGCATCCATAGCGTAACTCCGCTGCCGTGATAATGCTGACGCAAACTGCTTCTGGTCCGACCTCAGCAATGCGTATGGCGACAGCACCTTTGGGGTTTCGTGTAAGCTCGGACACGACATTGGTGTCAAGCATGTAGAGCGCGCTCACAGGTCGAATTCTTTCAACGGTAGCAGGGTATCGTCAATATCAGGGAACTGATCTTCCGGCCCAAGCGGTTCCAGCCCGGCAAGCACTTCCAACAGGTTCTGGCGACGCACCGGCTCTATGATAAGTCGATCTCCATCGCGATGGATCATCACCCGGTCGCCCGGAAGTTCGAAGTCAGCTGGAATGCGTACGGCCTGACTCTTATTGTTACGGAAGAGTTTTGCTTCGCGGGCTGGTGTAGGTTCGGAGTGTCGGAGCTGTGGCATATTGGCCTCCTTTGTATATACACGAGTATATACATCGTGACAGGATTAATTTCAAGCGGAGGGGGTCGCTAGCGCGCAATTGTACGTCGTTCAGCGATGTTGTAGCGGTTCATAGTGGGCACCAAACTAAGATGCGGGTGGCATCGTCGGCGGTGGGAGTGCACAGTGGAGACGCCATTCTTCGCAATTATAAATGCAAAACAATAAGGGAGTTATCCGTGATGGGAAATCCCGGGCGCATAAATGGCAACGAAGGCAGAGCTTCCAAGAGGACGGAATGTCGACATTGTCGGATTTGACGAAAGTTTGCAATCGACGTCGATCATACCGATCAGCCCTTGCAAACTCCTCGGCAATGCGTTGCAGCAGCTACTGCGCGAGTTTATTGTCCCAATTCTTATCAGGGGTTCCACTCAGGTCTTTTGATCACCCAGGCAAGACGAAGGGTTTTATCTCATATCCGTTTGCTTCATTTCGCTTGATGTGGCTGAAGGCCGGAGCCGGAAAGTGATAGGGCGCGATGATCCAGTTGTTCAGCGCACAGGTTTCCAGAAGTTTGATCCGCGTTTGGACCGACTCCTCCGGATTCATGCAAAAATTCGATGCCGGAGCATTATTAGGCAACTGGATAGGGTGATGTATCGCATCTGCTGTGAAGACAATAGTTTCATCGCCGCTGCCCAAGATCAGACCGATCATTCCGGAAGTGTGTCCAGGCAATGCAATTGTTTGAAGACCGGCAACGATTTCGCCTGGTTGCACCGCCAAATAGCCGGGGCCGTCGATGATTGGCATGACACTATCTTGCCAGGCGCCATGGAGTAGATTCGACGAATTGGACGTTGCTTGGGCTTTAGCCAACATTGCTTCAAGCTCTCGTGCCGGCGTAACATAAGTCGCCGAAGGAAACGTTGGGCGCCAGACCCCGCTAGAGTCTGCAATGGTGTTCCAGCCGACATGGTCGGCGTGTAAATGGGTATTGATGACGAAATCAATATGATCGGCATCTAAACCAAGTCCTTCCAGAATGGCAAGAAACGGACCATTCAACCTATCCCATGCGGGTCGATCGGGGCGGTACTTACCATTTCCGATCCCAGTATCTATTAAAACATTTCCAGCACGGGATTGGACAAGATAGATATTGAAACTAAGCGATAATGTATCGGCAAGTCCGTTATCGGCGCTATTCATCGGAGATGTCGGATAGGGCTCGTTCCGAGTGAATTGCATCTCACCAATAAGCTTATCACGCCTCCATTGAACGGGACCGAGATCCGGAATGCAAGTTACAAGCGTCCCGTCCTCAAGTGCCAGTTGTTCAAGGCTGATGCCCAAACTGGCAATCCAGATGTGATTGTGCTTCATAATGCGGGCTCAAGTTTACATTCATCGGCAAACACATCTCCGGACATCTCAGCGATCTTATCTTTCGTCACCAAACTGTACCCACCCTTCCCATCATTTTCGACGCGCATAGCATACCAATCCTGAACCGGGTGCTGATTTTTGCCAAACGCAAAGTTACCTCGAACGGATGAGAAATCAGCCTTCAACATTGCAGAACGAAACTTTTGGGGGTCCTTAAAATCACCGCCGGTATGTGCCAGTGCCGCTCCGATAGCCCGCGCTGTATCATAGCCTTGCGCTGCATACATGGTTGGGGTCCGGCCGTACTCGCCCTGAAATGCGGCAACGAACTGCTTATTGGCGTCGTTGTTCAGATCGACATTCCAGGAACCCGAGACATTGAGGCCCTCTGTAATTCCTCCAAGAGAACGCAGGATGGCATGATCCATGGATGGCTCAGCAACCACCATTGGTATCTCATTTAACAGGCCTGACTGCTGGTATTGACGAAGAAACGCAATCCCCAAAGCACCGGGGTGAAACTGGAATACTACGTCAGGTTTTGCAGACCTTATGCGCGCCATTTCCGCTGCATAGTCGATCTGGTCCAGACTTGTGTAGACCTCTTCTATAATTTCTCCCTCGAAAGTACGGCGAAAGCCCTCGACCGCGTCCTTACCTGCCTGGAAATTCGGAGCAAGCACCATAGCTCGCTTAAAGCCGAGAGCCTTTGCATTGCGCCCCGCGCTGCCCTGCATACTGTCGGTGAGCCATGACATGACGAAATAGTTCGCATTGCAGTTAACACCGGCAAATTCAGTGGGCCCGGCATTAGGGCTTATCACGATCTTACCGGCGTCGATTACCTCGGGAATGATAGCCGAGGCCACATTCGAAAAAATCATACCGGTTATGATATCGGCTTGCTCGTCATATAGGAACCGGTCCGCCAACTGGCGGCCTGTCGATGGCTTCAGTCCATCGTCGGCGATAACAACATCGACCTTTTGGCCACCCAGAAGACCATTGCCCTGTTTAACCGCGAGATTGAAGCCGTCGCGCACGTCTTCGCCGAGATAGCCTGCAGCGCCGGTCAGGGTGGTAATAAAACCTATTTTCACGGCGTCGGCCGCATGCGCGTAAGTGCCCCCAAGAGTAGACGATACCAGAAAGGCGCCCGCGATATGTTGCAATTTAGAAAGTCGCATCCATTCAGTTCCTCATTTGACCATAATCGTAAGAGCATGCGGCGAGTTAGCCGCATATCGAAGTAGCAACCGGCAAGAACACCAACATCATTCGATAGTGCTGCATTCCATCATATGTCGAACCATTATCCACTGTCATAGGAGAGATGCCGGACTGGCGGTCCCGCAATGGTCTAGAGACTATTGACCAAACGATGCGAGACGTTCTTCACGACCGTATAGTGATGCAATCCTTCTGCTCCGCCCTCGCGGCCAAGCCCACTATCCTTGACACCACCGAACGGTGTCTCAGCGACAGATGCTTCGAGCGTATTGATCGAGACGTTCCCAGCTTCCAGACCCGACATAAGACGGTCCACATTTTCCGCGGAGTTCGCAAAGCCATATGCGGCAAGACCGAAGGGCAGCGAGTTCGCCTTTTCAATAGCCACATCAAGGGACGGCACTGGATTGATCAAGGCCAGCGGACCGAAAGGCTCCTCGGACATCGCACGGGCATCGCTGGGCAATTCCGCCAGAGCCGTCGGCGGGAAGAAATAACCGTTGTTCTTCAGACGGCGACCGCCAAAAAGCAATTTTGCACCCTTGGCTTCGGCATCGCTGACCAACTCTTCCAGCGCCATAATGCGACGATCATTTGCAACAGGCCCCATCTGCACCCCTTCCTCCAGTCCGTTACCGACACGGATTGACTGCGCCGTTTCAATAAAAGCTGCAGTAAAACGCTCATAATGGGTTTCATGAACGAAGAAGCGTGTTGGGGAGGTACATACCTGGCCTGAATTGCGGTACTTTCGGCGTGCTGATGCGATGCCCGCCAGAACCGGATCGGCGTCCTCGCAAACGATGACCGGGGCGTGGCCGCCGAGTTCCATAAGAGCGGGCTTCATATGACGCGCGGCGATTTCGGTCAAATGCTTGCCGACAGCTGTTGATCCGGTGAATGCGATGGCCCGAATTTCGGGGCTGGGGATGAGAAATTGCGAAATATCCGCCGGAACGCCGAAAACCAGATTCAACACACCTGCTGGCAGCCCTGCATCTTCAAATGCGCGCGCAATATGCGTAACTGCAGTCGGCGTTTCTTCGGATGCCTTCAGAATAATGGAGCAACCGGCAGCCAGAGCGCCCGCAATCTTGCGTGCAGGTTGGCTCATTGGAAAATTCCATGGTGCGAAAGCAGCGACTGGGCCGATTGGCTCATGCACAACAATATAGCGAATACCGGGCGCGCTTGGTATGACACGGCCATAGAAACGAATGCATTCCCCCGCATCCCATTCGAAAAATTCGCAGCCCCGGATGACCTCAAGCCGGGCTTCAGCTATAGGCTTTCCGTTTTCGAGCGTGATCGCGCGTGCGATCTCTTCCTGCCGCTCGCGCATAAGCGCCGACGCCTTCATGATGATCGCAGCGCGGGCCGCCGGCGCAGTGTTGCGCCAGACCTGATATCCGTCCCAGGCTGCCTGAAGTGCAGCCTCCAGGTCCCCCCGTTCTGCCACCGCAACCTGGCCGATCTCGGTCTCGTCTGCAGGGTTGATAATTGGAAGCGTATTGGCGCACTTGCGCCATTCGCCGCCTATGAAAAGCTGTACGTCGGATTTTTGCATCAGAAAGCCTCTGCAATCTACTAGTTGGGCCAAGCCCAGATTATCGTTACGGATAGAATGAGGGGGTTTAATTCATGTGACAATTCATATTGAAACTATATATCCATGAGTTTTATCACATGAGTTTGTATGAGTGTCGGCGAATTTTTCACGCACCAAACTGCCAGCCGCGCAGAGCCGCGCGACCGCAAAACTTTTTGTAGAAGCCAGTCAACCGATGTTGCGAATCCCGGCGAGCAGGGCCTGCGACATCTCGGTTTCTGGCGAGCACCAGTCCATCAGAATATTGTAATGGTTTCGGTTCGCGACCTCGATTGCCTTCACCCTTCCGCCAGCCACAGCCCAGCAATCGGCATAAGCGCGTGACTGGCGTTTGAAGCCGTCCGCTTCATGCTCTGACCATGCTACGGTTATCGGACACCCACCCACAGGAATGCTCCGGATGGGACTAAGTTGATCGACATCAATAGGACTAAGATTCAGCCACCCCTGCGGGAAAGTTTCAGCCACAGGGGCAAGCTCGAAAAGCCCGCTGACCGGCATGGCAAACTTGACTACATCCTTTGGCAAACCGAATTTGCCCTGCCATCCCTCAGAAAGGAGCGCGCCCGCAAGGTGACCGCCGGCAGAGCTTCCCCCGACCGTTATCCGGTTCGGATCAAGACCATAGTCCCGACCGTGACGCCAAACGAAGGCCAGAGCAGAGCGTACCTCCCGCGTAATTTCGGCAAGAGATACTTCGGGTGCCAGACGATAGTCGACGACGACCGTGGCAATGCCTTCGCGCGCAAGCATTCCAGCCATCATGGCGGAATCTTCCTTGGACAGCGCCCGCCAATAGCCACCGTGAATGAATATAAAAACCGGATTTAGTCCGCCGCTTGACGAAGGGCCGAAAATATCGATCCGTTGCCCGCTTTCTTCGTCGTAAACCACGTCGAAATGCTGCCCCCAATGAACTCGCGGCTCAACACTTGCCTGGCGGTAGCGTTTCATTTCGGCGGCAAAGGTTTCCGGCGAAACGGTAGCTTTGGCATTATAATCGCGATCAAGGCGAGCGGGGTCTAAACCCGTTTCTTCAGCCAGATGCCGTATGTAATGTTGGTTCTTGTTCATGTCTTCATTCCAAGGCTGCTTCTCGCTTTGGGAGAGTGTGTTTCTAAATTGCCGTGGTGGCGACCCGGTTCTCGATAAGGCGGACGAGATTTAGCGCCGTCATTTCCGATGATTTCGGATTGGTCGCGAGCGGGCCGTTTTCAAAACGCAGTTGCATCCTGCCGAAATCGCCTTCGGCAATGATTTCATGCATGTTGAGGCGCGCTGCCGGGTCTGCGATCAATGAGACACGGGTACGATCGAGACCGATCCCAGCAAGCGAGGTAATCACGGCGACATTGGCATTTTGCGGAAAGGCGTCTGCAGCCTTACGGGCCGTATCCGTAAAGAACGTGGTTGCCTCCGTGATTTCATCGAGCGGTATCAGTTGGGCGGCTTGTGTCCCCGCCCAGGCTTTTGCAGGTTTGATGATGCGATGTTCGACGCTTGCAATGGTAAGACGGCTTGCTGCCGAAAGCGCGTCGATCCCCCCGAGCGCGCCGGGTGGAATAATCAGTTTCGCACCGCGGATCGCCGCGATGTCTTTCAATCTTTGAAAGATCGCATCATCCACGAACGCCGATGTCGATGAAACCGCGAAATCCATTCCCGCGGAAAGAGCTGCTTCACCCCATGGCAAGACGCTTGGGCGCCCCGCAACTTCCACGACAAGTCTTGCGCCGGTGGCTGCGAGTTCGGCGGGATCTTCGATGTGTATGGCGCCGACAGGCAGTCCGTCACGAGTGACCGACCGGTCGCGCACCGCGACTGCACCGATTTTGACTGGACTTTTTCGCTCGGCGAGGAGTTCCGCAACCCGTTTGCCGATAGCGCCCCATCCAATCAGGACGATTGACTCAGATACCGACATAAGCATGCACCTGATCTTGGTCCCGTTCGAGATCTGCGCTCGTTCCACGCCAGACCGTCCGGCCTTTTTCGACAATATAATGGCGATCCGCCAGCCGCTTCAAAACGGCGATATTCTTGTCTATTAGCAGGATCGATTGGCCCATTTCGCGCAATTGCATGATGCAATGCCAGATTTCCGTGCGGATGACGGGGGCAAGTCCTTCCGTCGCTTCATCAAGGATCAGAAGATGCGGATTTGTCATCAGCGCACGCCCGATTGCCAGCATTTGCTGCTCGCCGCCCGACAGTGTGCCGGCCGTCTGGTCCGCCCGCTCCTGCATACGTGGGAAAAGCGCATATATCTTGCTGAGATCCCACGGAGACTGCCGCTTGCATCGGTTTGAAGCGGTTGCAACCAGATTTTCCCGCACCGTCAATGTCGGAAAAATCTGTCGTCCCTCCGGCACAAGGCCGACACCAAGACGCGCCACCTTTTCTGGGCTGTAGCTGGTCGTGTCTCGCCCTGCAATCTGGACTTTCCCCCCTTTGGGGGCGAGGAGACCCATCAACGTGCGTATCGTGGTCGTCTTGCCCATGCCGTTACGGCCCATGAGGGTTACAAGTTCTCCTTCGTTTACTTCGAGCGAAACGTCGAACAATACCTGTGAGTGGCCGTAAGCGGCCTGCAATCCATCGATTTTTAGCACAGTTCCTCCTCTCCACCGAGATAGGCTTCCCGCACAGCTTCGCTCGCCCGTATGTCTTCCACCGTGCCCGTTAGGATGACGCGGCCATAGACCAGCACAGATATGCGGTCGGCCAGCGCGAACACCGCCTCCATGTCGTGCTCGACAAGCAGCATCGAAACCGTTCCCCGCAATCCCTGCAGAAGCTCGATCATTTCCTGGCTTTCGACATGGCCGAGACCGGCCATCGGTTCGTCGAGAAGCAAAAGCTTCGGCTTACCGGCGAGCGCCATGAGCAGTTCAAGCTGCTTGCGCCCGCCACTTGACAGATCGCCTGCTAGTTTTTCCGGGTGATTGGCCAGTCGGCTTTGGGCGAGAATTACATCAACCTCATGCCAGATGGCGCTGCGGCCTTTCAGACTGTCGAGAATCCTGAAATTATGTCCCTCGCGCGCTTGCACCGCCATGGCGATGTTCTGGCGCACACTCATTTCATTCAGAAGTGTCGATATCTGGAATGTGCGTCCCAACCCGCGACCGACACGTATCGCGGCGGGCAAGGTGGTAATGTCCTCCCCCATCAGGCTGATCGTCCCTGATGTGGGCGTAAGCTCACCGCAAAGTTGGTTGATAAGTGTAGACTTTCCTGCGCCGTTCGGGCCGATCAGGGCATGGATATGCCCTTCCGTGACGTCGAGTGTGACATGATCCGTCGCGACCAGCCCTGCAAAACGCTTCACCAGATCACGGACTTGTAAGATCGCAGTCATGCGGTCACCTCCACTTTGCGGTCCTTGCGAAACAGACGGCAAAGCGCACGCCAACCACCGACAATGCCGCCTTTGGTTCCCAAGACGAGGACAAGCAGAATGATACCCATGGCGAGCTGCCAATGCTCAGTCCAGGAGGCGAGATAATTCTGCAGGATCAGGAATGCGGCTGCACCCCAGATGGGACCGAAGAAAGTGCCGACGCCACCCAGAATGACCATCACCATCAACTCGCCCGATTTAGTCCAATGCAGTGTGTCTGGGCTTGCAAACCGCATGAAGATGGTGAGAAGCGCTCCAGCCAGACCCGCGCCCATTCCGGCAAGAACAAAGCCGTAGAGCTTGTAGCGATAGGTTTCGATACCCATGGCGGTCATGCGTCGCTCGCTCTGCCGAATACCGGACAGCACCGCGCCGTAGGACGAATGCACGACCCGCCAAAGAAAGCCGAAATATAAGATCATCGAGACGAGGATGACATAATACATCGTCGTCTTTTCCCGCAGGCTGAAGCCGAAAAAATCGTTTGCCCGGCGGACAATGATCCCGTCTTCGCCACCATAGGTCTTCAGCGAAACGAAGAGGAAGAAGAGCATCTGGGCGAAGGCGAGCGTAATCATGATGAACTGCACGCCCGAAGTACGCAGCGCCAGAGCTCCAATGATCAGTGCCGCAAGTCCCGCTACCAGCATTGCTGCAGGAACAGTGATCAGAAATTGATCAGAACCCGGAATAAAACCGAAGAGCAGCGTTTCTTCGGCATGGTGAAAATAGAGAATCCCGACGACGTAGGAGCCGATCCCGAAGAAGGCGGCGTGACCAAAAGACACCATCCCGCCATAGCCGAGGATGAGATTGAGGCTGGCCGCAGCGATAGCATAGATCATGATCCGGGCGACAAGGCTTGACGCAGCCGGCTGCCCCAATGCGTCGGCGCCGAAAGGAAATAATGCAAGCGCCCCGCAGCCGAGAAGAACGAATAGAAAGCGATATGACATGTTTCAGGCTCCCACCGGAAAGAGGCCTCTCGGGCGGAACAGAAGAACGATAGCCATCAACAGATAGATACCCATGGAGGCGATGCCCACGCCGAGCGCGTCTGCCTCGGCGCCCGCCATGAACTGGCGCAGTATTGAAGGCAGAAATGCACGCAGGCATGTATCTATGATGCCGAGCGAAATACCAGCAATGAAGGCTCCCTTGATCGAGCCGACGCCGCCGATTACGACAACCACAAAAGCGGCAAGCAATATCTGCTCTCCCATGCCGACTTGAACGGCGAGGATCGGCCCGGTCATGAAGCCGGCAAGGCCCGCGAAAGCAGCCCCGAGCGCGAACACCATTGTGTAGAGAAGACGGATATCGACGCCGAGAGCACGCACCATATCGCGATTGGTCGAGCCTGCGCGGACCAGCATGCCAATGCGGGTGCGGTTTATGAGCAGGTAAAGCCCGCCAGCCACCATCAGACCCGCTGCAATGATGAGCAGTCGAAACGGGGGGTAGCTCAGGCCTGAAAACAGCTCGATCGGTTGAGAGAGCGATGCAGGCAACTGCGTGAAAATTGGCTGGCGACCAAAAATCAGCACGGTCAGTTCATTGAAAATCAGAATAAGCGAGAAAGTCGCAAGCACCTGATCCATATGATCGCGTTGATAGAGTTTTCGCATGACGCCGAGCTCGATCACGATACCGGCAAGCGTTGCCGCCAGAACTGCTGCCGGCAGGCCCAGCCAGAAATTTCCTGTCTGCACAGCCACCCAGGTCCCGATGAAAGCGCCGATCATGTAGAGCGAGCCATGAGCGAGGTTGATAACGCCCATGATCCCAAAGATCAGTGTTAGCCCTGCTGCCAGAAGGAACAACATGACGCCATAGAGAAGGCCATTCAAAAGTTGCTCGAAGATGAGTGTCATTGGAGGAAACGACCTTCATAAAAAATAAAAAGAAGCGTTGCGCGTACTTTCACACGCGCAGGGCGGTGGCTGTCAGAGCTTGCATTCTGCAGAATAGGAATCACCGTAATTTTCGATCAGCTTCTTCTTGATCTTGGTGGTCGGCATACCATCGTCACCCTTCACGATCTCGAGGAGATACCAGTCCTGCAACGGGTGCTGGTTCGGGCCGAAGGAAAAATTGCCGCGCACCGATTGGAAATCCGCTTTCCGCAGCGCTTCACGCACTGCATCGATATCGTCAACGCCACCGGTCTTCTTCAACGCAGAAGCAATCAGGCGAGCCACATCGTAGCCTTGCGTTCCGTAATATGTCAGCGGGCGGTCAGGGTAAGCGGCTTTCCACTTAGCGACGAGTTCCTTGTTTGCGGCATTGTCCATATCCGGGCTCCAGTGGCTGGTAGCCATGAGGCCGACCGAAGCATCGCCCAATGATTTAAGGATCACAGCATCGCTGGATGGCTCGGACAGAACCATTGGAATCTTACCGAGAAGACCAGCCTGCTGATACTGGCGCAGGAATGCGATGCCCATGCCACCCGGATGAGACTGGAAGACCACATCAGGATTGGCGGCACGTATCTGTGCCATTTCGGCTGAATAATCGGTCTGATCGAGTTGGGTGTAGATTTCACCGACAATCTCCCCCTTGAACCGACGTTTGAAGCCGGCCAGCGCATCTTTGCCCGCCTGATAGTTTGGTGCGAGAATAAAAGCGCGCTTGAAGCCTTCCTGTTCCGCCGCGATCCCGGATGCCTCATGAAGCGAGTCATTTTGCCACGAAACCACGAAATAATTCGCGTCACAGGCCTTGCCCGCCAAGTTGGACGGCGCAGCATTAGCGCTGATATAGAGGTTGTCGTTGTCGACGATATCCGGCACCGCCGCGCCGGCAACATTCGAGAAGATGATGCCGGTAAAGAGCTTGACGCCGTCTTCCGACATGAACCGTTCGGCGATCTGACGCCCGTTGCCGGGCTTGGCCGCATCATCTTCGACCTTCAGTTCAACCGGTACGCCGCCGAGCTTGCCACCTTCTGCATCGATGGCAAGCTTCATGCCATCGCGCACGTCTTGACCGAGATAGCCTCCTGGACCTGACAAGGTCGTTATCACGCCAATCTTGACTGGTTCAGCGGCAGTCGCGCCAGTTGTCAGCCCTGCCAGCAGGCCGATCATCAGAAGTTTCTTTTTCACTTCAATTCCCCTTATGTTTTAAGCTTGTGCACGGGCGCCCGGTAGTATCGCCGGGCGTGCTCTTGTCAGAGCGCCACCCAACCTTCCGGCGGGTTTTTTCCGGGATGAACGGTTTTGCAATGTGGGCAGGTACGCAGCTTCTCATCGTTGTAGAACGCGGCGTAAAGAGGCGGCAGATCGTCCACGATGGATTCCAGATCAACTTCAGCACGGTGAACGAGGCCGCTGCATTCGAAACAATACCATTCGACGGCATCAAGAGCGCCTTCAGGACGAGCTGGTTCGATAACCAGACCGATAGAGCCTTCTTGTGGGCGCTGCGGCGAATGGCGGATATGCGCAGGCAGAAGGAAGATATCGCCTTCGCGGATCGGCACATCGTAAAACTCACCCGTCGACGTATCATGCAGCTTCAGCAGCATGTCGCCTTTGAGCTGATAGAAGAACTCTTCGACCGGATCGTCGTGGTAATCGGTGCGCTTGTTTGGACCACCGACAACCGTAACCATCAGGTCTGCGTCCTTAAACACCAACTGATTGCCGACAGGTGGCTTCAGCAGGTGCTTGTGTTCATCGATCCATTTCTGAAAATTAAAGGCGCTCAGTTTTGTCATTCTCGTTCCCCTTTTCGGTTCGATCAGGATAGTTTGAGACCGCAGCCATCAAATGCCTGCCGGACTGCCCTTTTCTCGGCATCGGTCAACTCAAGCATCGGCGCACGAACAGGCCCGCCGACCTGGCCGAGCAGCTCTTGCCAGTATTTTTGGTGCGAGGTGGGCTTTTCAGCCGGTCGTGACGACTTGAAGGCGTGCCGGACAGGCTCCAGACTTTGCCAGACGGCGCGTGCCTCATCAGCTTTGCCAGCAAAGGCCAGATCGGTATAATCGCGCATGCGGCGATCAACACTTGTCTGCAGCGTGTAGGGCGGCGAAGAGCAGAGATATAGCTGCCAGCCCAATTCGAGAATATTGTCCAGCCACTCATCTTCCGATGCAGTCGAAACCAGAATGCGGTCGCCCGCCAGTTCGGTGAGCTTGCGATACATGTCGCGCGGGACCGAATATTTGATTGCGACGACGGTTTCGATGTCGGCCAGACGGTTGCAGAGTTCGGGGCTCATCAGATAACCACTATCGGGATGCGACCAGAGCGCAAGGCCGATATCCACCTTTGAGGCGATCGTTTCATAATAGCGCATCAGTGTGTCGTCTTGCGCGCGCAGGAAGTGCAGGACAGGCGCATGGACGACGATATAATCGGCGCCGCAGGCCTGTGCATGCTTTGCCAGATCGATGACCACATCCATGTTCTGGTCTGAGCAGGACATGATCGTCTGCGCCTTGTCACCAACTGCCGAGACAGCCAGGTCGAACATGCGTTTGCGTTCGTCAACCGACATGGAGAAAAATTCGCCCTGCTTTCCCGCGACGAAAAGTCCGTCAATGCCGAGATCGTTGACCCAGTGGTCTACATTCTTGCGGAAGCCGCCTTCATCGATCGATCCATCCTCATTGAAAGGCGTGTTTGCCGCAGCCCAGATACCGCGCATCGTAGCGCGCGAGTGGGCTTTGGCGTTCTGACGGTCATACTTCATCGGAAACCTCGCTTCGGGGGCGGGTCAAATCAAAACCCGCGTCTTCCTGATCGAGCCCGACTTTCTTTCATTCGAGAAGTATTGTAAGTAGAATATATTCATAATAAAAAACTCATAAGTGAACCAATGCGCCCCACTCTCCGCCAAATTGAATGTTTCCAGGCCGTGGTCGAACTAGGCAACTTTTCTCGCGCAGCCGAGCGTGTCAGAACGACCCAGGCTAATCTTTCACATACAATCCGGGATCTAGAGGCCGTGCTGGATGCGCGGCTTTTCGACAGGACGACACGGCGCGTCAGTCTGACGGATGCGGGCCGTGCCTTTGCCGAAGGCGCGCTCGCCGGTCTCGCAGAAATTGATCGCGCCGCCGAAACAGTGCGCGATTTGGGAAAGTTACGGCGGGGCCAGGTCAGTATCGCAGCTCCACCTTTGCTGTGCACAACAGTGCTTCCACGTCTCGTTCGCCGGGTGGCTGATGAATATCCCAATCTCGTTATCAAGATTGACGATGTGGGGCCTGAAACCGTCATAAAACAGGTGCGCAATGGGCGTTGCGATCTTGGCATAGGCACATTTTCTGGTGAAGACTCGGATGTCGAGAGCCAGACTGCGCTTCGGGATCAGTTGATGGTTTTTGTATCTCCAGAACATGATTTTGCTGGATATAAGCAGGTCGGCTGGTCCGAACTCGACAATCAGCCAATCATCACGCTCACCCAGAAGAGCAATATTCGACTTTTGACCGAACTTGGCTTTGAACAGGCGAAACTGGCACTGCGGCCCCATATAGAAGTCAACCAGATTCATACGGTTCTCTCGCTGGTCGAGGTCAATGCCGGTATCGCCGTTCTGCCCGCCTACGCTTTTACTGCTTTGCGCGGTCGTGGCATTGTAGCTCGCCCTCTGACGGATCCGGCTGTTGTACGTGAAGTTCGTCTCATCGCTCCCCGAGATCGTGAACAATCTGCGGCCACTATCGCAGTTCGTGCGATCTTGCGGAACCTTCTTCGTCAGATGATTCCCGAAATTCCCGGACCTGACTCAAAGACCAAGAAGATTTGACCGAACGGCGGCACTTTCTAAACCCATTGTGCTGCTGGTCATTCGTTGGACTGTGTCGCTGCAGCTTTGGGCTGAGTAGGGACGGCGAAACTGCCGGGGCGTCGCCGATGGGTCGCAGCGTTCCGTGCTGCTTGCGCAAAAATACCCGTCATCAGTTCCAGCGTGCGCGCCGCGCCTTCCAGGCGCTGACCCAGTTCCGGTACGTGCTGCACCGCATCTATCAGCAGGGCCGACCGCACTTCGGCATATCTGTCGGTAACGTCCTTTCCCAGCGCGGTAGCTTCATAGGTCACGCCCGCGCGACCACTTCCATTGCGCTCGACCAGTCCGCTCTTGATCAGCTTGCGCAGACTATATTGGATGTTCGGGATATCCTCGCGATTGGTCATATATGCAAGATCATGTATGCTCTTGGGCCGGTCGTTCATTCTGATCGTGTGGAGTAGAGCATTCTCCGGCCCGCTCGCTGCAAAATCTATAACCGAGGAAAGGCATTCGGTCTGCCAACGGCCAAAAGCCTCGAATGTGCGCATCAAGGCGTATTCAAATTCTACGACGTCGATTTCCAGTGGGGTATGGGCCAAGTGCCAGGTGCGGTCGAATTTGTCCATGCTCTTGTTCTTGCTTCTGCGCGCCATGTGAATCTCCCTTCCAGGAGGATGCAGCAGCGTTCCTCTTGCGTCTACATAAAATATCAAATAGATTTTCTATTATAAAATTCATCGTAAGGAGGAGAACGATGACAAATTCCCAAAACCGCATGTTTAATTCGGATACGTTCCTACTTGGGACTTTTGCCACCAACTGTTCCAGCGGGTTGACGGTTTCGAAACTACCGGAGCGTTGGAATAATTCCTGGGACAACAATCTGCGATTGGCGCGGATGCTCGATGACGCCGGTATCGACTTTATGCTGCCGATCGCCCGCTGGGTTGGTTACGGCGGTGAAACGAATTTTCATGGCGGCGTTCTTGAAACCATGACCTGGGCAGCGGGATTGCTTGCCATGACGCGCAACATCACGATTTTTGCGACGGTCCACACCACCGCCAACCACCCGATGGTGGTGGCGAAGCAACTCGCCACGATCGACCAAATTGGCAATGGTCGTGTCGGTCTCAACATCGTCGCGGGATGGAACAAGCCCGAATATGAGGCGCTGGGACTGACACTGCCCGACGACCACGCGACCCGGTATGGGTATGCGCAGGAATGGTATGATATCGTCAAGGCGCTCTGGACCCGCACCGAAGCTTTCGACTGGGATGGCACCCATTTCAAATTGAAGAATATTCTGGGCGACCCTCGTCCATCGCGGCAACTGCCGATTCTGAATGCCGCGGGTTCCGGAGAAGGGCGAGCCTTTGCGGTCCGCAATGCCGATTTCCTGTTCACTCCAGCTATAGACCTGTCCCGCTCCGCGGAAGAGATTGCCGCACTGAAGCAGCAAGGCAGTGATGCTGGCCGTGACGTTAATGTGTTGACCTTCTCCCATGTCGTCTGTCGCCCGACTGAAAAAGAAGCTAGGGAGTTTTTGGAATACACCGGTAAGAACAACATTGACTGGGCGGCTGTGGACAACCTCGTGCGACTGTTGTTTAGCCATGCGCAGTCCTTCCCGCATGATCTGCTCGCACTCATTCGCGACCGCATGGCGGCCGGTCACGGAGGGTTTCCTCTCGTCGGTACGCCGGAGCAGGTTGCGGACGGCATCACCGCGCTGCATCAGGCGGGTTTTCGCGGAACCACGCTTTCCTTCTTCGATTACGCTGAAGAGTTTCCTTATTTCCGCGACAACGTCCTGCCGATCCTCGAGGCGCGCGGTATTCGCCCGGCGCACCGTTCGGTCGAAGCGGCTGCGTAACGCGACGGGGAGACATATCATGTCGGATGGACTTACCTTCCACGACATGTCCGGCGAACAGAGTGTGGCTGCGTTTCGCGCTGCCATGCGGCTGGTCGTTGGCAATGTCAGCCTTATTACCGCTGGTGTGGGGACAGACCGGTCGGGCCTTGTCGTCATCTCGATGGTGTCCTTGTCGGCACAACCGCCGAAAGTCATTGCCTGTATCAACCGATCGTCCTCGACATGGCCGATCATCGAGCGCTTCGGTCATTTCGGCGTGAGCGCGCTCGGACCGGAACACCAAGCACTGGCGGAACGTTTTTCGGGCTTCGGCGGCATCAATGGCGCCGATCGCTACGAGGGCGCGGAGTGGATGACTATGGCCACCGGCGCGTCGCTGCTCAAGGATGCGGTCGTGGTGTTCGACTGTAAGCTCGATGAAATGATCGATCGCGGTTCACATTCGATCATTATCGGCTCGGTCAAAGCTGTGGGCACCAAAGATGAGGGCGGGACTTTAGCCTATTGGCGGGGCAATTACAGACCGCTGCATGTTGCGGCCTGACGCCGATGTACGGTGCGGTTCTGGCCGCACCGTCCGTTATGGCCGCGCCATGTCTTTCCCACCAGTTTAAAGCGTGTCGCATTTATTCGGCCTCATACCCAGCAGCCTTAAAGAAGTTCTGGCATTCATTGATGGAGAAGAGACTGATGATATCGCCAAGTGCTTTT
>NZ_RCHH01000031.1:0-18969 GCF_003664555.1 Ochrobactrum soli
CGCCAGCGTCGATACGATGGCAACGATCGTCCTGCCGGACGTGCCGGAATTCATCACGCCGCTGGTCTATGCGCTGCCGATCCAGATGCTGGCCTATCACACCGCTGTCCTGATGGGCACGGACGTCGATCAGCCGCGCAATCTGGCAAAATCGGTTACGGTTGAATAAAATTAGCTCGTTATAGAGTTATCTTAATGAAGTGATAGAAGACGTCGATCTATGCCTCGACGTCTCATAACGCCTCATCCTGAGGAAGTGCGAAGCACTGTCTCGAAGGACAAGGCGTTACTGCCCACCCTTCGACAAGCTCAGGGTGAGGGGAGCGGTAGTGCGTCCTTTATTCGTTCTGTTATCCGGCCCTAAGCAGCCTTATCGCTTCATCGCGTCCGAAGAGATAGAGCAGCACACGCAGTGCCTGCCCGCGTTCGGATTCCAGATCGGGATCGCTGGTCAGGATATAACGTGCATCCTTGCGGGCGATTTCCAGAAGATCGCCATGCGCCTCGATGGAAGCCAGACGAAAACCCGGCGTGCCAGACTGGCGGGTGCCGAGCAGCTCGCCTTCGCCGCGCAGTTTCAGGTCTTCCTCGGCGATGCGGAAACCGTCTTCCGTCTCGCGCATCACCTTCAGCCGCGCCTGTCCGATTTCACCCAGTGGTCCCTTGTAGAGCAGAAGGCAGGTCGATGGCTTGTCGCCACGCCCCACACGCCCGCGCAACTGATGCAATTGCGACAGGCCGAACCGTTCGGCGTGCTCAATGACGATGATGGTTGCGTCGGGCACGTCCACGCCGACTTCAATAACGGTGGTGGCAACCAGAAGCCGCGTCTCGCCTTGCTTGAAGGCGCGCATCGCTTCGTCTTTTTCGGCCCCATTCATACGGCCATGGATAAGGCCGATCCGGTCACCAAACACGGATTTGAGGCTTTCGAAACGCTCTTCCGCTGAGGTCAGTTCAACGACTTCGGATTCCTCCACCAACGGGCAGATCCAGTAGATTTTTTGCCCTTCCTGAACCGCTTTGCGGATGCGCTCCACCAGTTCACCCATACGTTCCATCGGCAGGATCGCGGTTGTGATGGGCTGTCGTCCGGCGGGTTTTTCGGTGAGCTTAGAAACGTCCATATCGCCGAATGCGGTCAGGACCAGCGTGCGCGGGATCGGTGTTGCTGTCATCACCAGCATATCGGGGGCGGTGCCCTTTGCCGTCAGCATCAGGCGCTGATGCACGCCAAAGCGGTGCTGCTCGTCGATGATGACCAGAACGAGGTCGTGATACTCGACCTTTTCCTGAAACAGCGCATGGGTGCCGATGACGATATCGATTTCGCCACTTTTCAAGCCTTCCAGCACGGCGTTGCGGTCTCGGCCTTTTTCGCGGCCCGTCAGCAGGGCAGCTTTCAGCCCGGCTTTTTCGGCAAGCGGCGCGATGGTTGCGAAATGCTGGCGGGCGAGCACTTCGGTTGGAGCCATCAGCGCCGATTGACCGCCGGATTCGGCGGCATGCGCCATGGAAAGCAGGCCCACCACGGTTTTGCCGGAACCGACATCGCCTTGCAGAAGCCGCAACATGCGCTCCGGCGACTTGAGGTCTGTGATGATCTCACGCACGGCCTGATCCTGCCCCTTGGTCAGGCGATAGGGCAGGTGCCGCATGATTTCGGTCACAATGCGTCCGGTGCCTTCCAGCGGTCGACCGGAAAGCCTGCGTGTCTTGGCACGGACGAGGGCCAGCGCCAATTGCCCGGCTAAAAACTCGTCATAAGCCAGCCTGCGCCGCGTGATGCCTTCAAGCGCAATGTCGGACGGGTCTTCCGGCTGGTGCAGGGTATTAAGCGCGTCCTGAAAGCTTGGAAAACGCTCGCGCGCCAGCAAGGGGCCGTCGATCCATTCCGGCAGTGGCGGAACACGCGTCAGCGCTTCCTTGACGGCACGTCCGAGGGTTTTGGGCGACAGGCCTGCTGTCAGCGGATAGACCGGCTCTACCATTGGCAGATTGGCGGCGTCTTCGAGGCTCGCAATGTAATCCGGGTGTACCATGGAAGCACGCCCGTTGAACCATTCCACCTTGCCGGACACGATGACGGTTTCGCCTTCGGGCAGCATTTTTTGCAGCCATGGCAGTTGCGCATGGAAGAAAGTCAGCGCAATTTCGCCGGTTTCGTCATGGGCAAAGACGCGATGCGGAACATTGCCCCTTCCAGGCGGTGCAGGCTGGTGCTGATCAACGACCACTTCCAACGTGACGATGGCGCCTTCCTGCGCCAGCGCAATGCCGGGGCGGTTGCGCCGGTCGATCACGCTGTTCGGCGGCAGAAACAGAAGCTGGCCGACTTTCGGTTCCGCACCGGGCACATCGGTGCCGAGAAGTTTGCCAAGTAAAACCGCTACCTTCGGGCCAATGCCGGAAAGCGAGCGGACGGAAGCGAAAAACGGATCGAGCATGGATGGGCGCATGGCTCAGACCATTAACTGCTTCGCGGTCAGGTGCAAGTGTGCGCCATCATCTTTTCGTGCTCTTTTTGTTCTTGTCTGATAAACAGGTTCCCTGTTCGGTCGCAGATGCTATATACCGGCAGCGATTTTGATAAATGGAGCAGTTCCGACATGACTGGCAGCACACTTGCGGCGGAAAATCTGGATGTACGGCGTCGCAAGCTTTTGTTTCGCGCCTGGCATCGCGGCATGCGTGAGATGGATTTGATTCTTGGCCAATATGCTGATGCGTATATTGTCAGTTTCACCGATGCCCAGCTGGATGAATTCGAGCAGATTCTGGAAGTGCTGGATCGTGATCTTCTCAAATGGGTGACGGGCGAAAGCCCTATCCCCGCAGAACATGATACGCCGCTGTTCCGCGATATTGTCGCCTTCCGTGACCGCATAGAGTTTTAAGAAATCCATGCCCGTTTTCAGCAAATTTGGTCTCAAGCCCAATACGGATACGCAAGCCGGACGCCACATCGTCATTGACGGTGTTGCCGATGGCTTCGAGGCGTTCTGCCTCGCGCGTCTGGTGGACGAGATCGGCGAACGCGGGCCAATTATGTATATCGTGCGCGACGGGCAGCGCATTGCCGATCTGGAGCAGGTGTTGGGCTTCGTCGCGCCGGATCTACCGGTGCTGCATCTGCCCGCCTGGGACTGCCTGCCTTATGACCGCGTATCGCCCGGTGCCGATGCATCGGCGCGCAGGCTGACCGCACTGGGTGCTCTGGCAGCGCTCAAGAAGACGCCGCATCCGGCAATTATTCTCACCACGGCCAATGCGGTACTGCAAAAACTGCCGCCGCAGGCGGCCATTGCCGAACAGGTGATTTCGGCGCGTCCCGGCAATCAGCTCGACATGAACGATCTGGCTTCGCGGCTGGAACGCAACGGTTTCGAGCGTGTGTCGACCGTGCGCGATATTGGCGAATTTGCCGTGCGTGGCGGCATCCTTGATCTTTACGCGCCGGGCGCGGAAGAACCTTTGCGGCTGGATTTTTTCGGCGATACGCTGGAAACGATCCGCGCTTTCGATCCCGCATCGCAGCGCACGACGGGAACGCGCAAGGAATTCGTGCTGCAGCCGATGAGCGAAATCACGCTCTCGCCCGATATGATCAGCCGGTTCCGCAAGAATTACGTGGCGATGTTTGGCGCGCCGCAACGTGACGATGCGCTTTATCAGGCAGTCAGCGAGGGACGTCGCTTTGCCGGTATGGAACACTGGCTGCCGCTGTTCTACGATCATCTGGAAACGGTTTTCGACCATGCGGGCGGCATGCCTGTAGTGTTCGACCATCTGGTGCATGAAGCGCTGACCGAGCGTCACACCATGGTGGTGGACCATTATGAAGCGCGGCTGCGTCAGGCTGAAGGCAATGAAGCAGGCAGCGACGCCGTACCCTATAAACCGGTCAAGCCGGAAACCCTCTATCTCACGCCGCAAGCGGTCGAAGATGCGGTGCAGGCGAGCGGACTTCGCATCGACCTTACGCCCTTCGGCACACCGGACGTATCGAACCGCACCATTGTACACGCCGACGCCCATAAGGGCCGCAACTTCGCCGAGGAACGGGCCGCCACCGACGTGAACCTGTTCGAGGCCGCGGTGAAGTACATTGCCGAACTGCGCGCCTCCGGCAAGAAAGTTCTGGTTGCCGCCTGGACGGAAGGTTCGCTTGACCGTCTGTTGCAGGTTCTCGATGAGCACGGGCTGGAAAAGATCGAGACGGTTGATCGGCTTTCAACCGTCAAGGCGCTGTCTCGCGATAAGGTGACGGCGGCAGTTCTTGCCGTGGAAAGCGGCTTTGATGCCGGTGACCTAGTCGTCGTTGCCGAACAGGATATTCTCGGCGACCGTCTTATCCGCCGTTCCAAGCGCCGCAAGCGTGATCAGGATTTCATCTCGGAAGTGGCGTCGCTGACGGCAGGCGATATTGTCGTCCATGTCGATCACGGCATCGGACGTTTCATCGGCCTCAAGACGATTACCGCAGCGGGCGCACCGCATGATTGTCTTGAACTTCACTATGCAGGCGATGACCGGCTGTTCCTGCCGGTCGAAAATATCGAGCTTCTCTCGCGCTACGGCTCGGAAGGCTCCGACGCGGTTCTCGACAAGCTTGGCGGCGGCGCATGGCAGATGCGCAAGGCCAAGCTCAAGAAGCGACTGCTTGAGATTGCGGGCCATCTGATCCAGATCGCCGCCGAACGCCAGATGCGCGGTGCGCCGGTGATGACGCCGCCCGATGGGCTTTATGCGGAATTCTCCGCTCGCTTCCCTTATGATGAGACCGAAGACCAGATGACGGCCATCGAAGCGGTGGCGGATGATCTGGCCGCAGGCAAGCCGATGGATCGCCTGATCTGCGGCGATGTCGGTTTCGGCAAGACGGAAGTGGCGTTGCGCGCCGCCTTTATCGCAGCGCTGAACGGAGTTCAGGTGGCTGTCGTGGTGCCGACCACGCTTTTGTCGCGCCAGCATTTCAAGACTTTCTCCAAGCGTTTCCACGGCCTGCCGATCACCGTTGCCCATGCCTCGCGGCTGGTTGGCACCAAGGAACTGGCCGCCACCAAGAAAGGTCTGGAAGAAGGCACGGTCGATATTGTCGTCGGCACGCATGCGCTGCTCGGCAACTCGATCAAGTTCAAGAATCTCGGCCTGCTCATCATCGATGAGGAGCAGCATTTTGGCGTCAAGCATAAGGAACGGCTCAAGGAGCTGAAATCCGATGTGCATGTGCTGACGCTTTCGGCAACGCCGATCCCGCGCACCTTGCAGCTTGCGCTGACCGGTGTGCGCGAACTCTCGCTCATCACCACACCGCCGGTGGATCGCATGGCGGTCCGCACCTTTGTTTCGCCATTCGATCCACTCGTTATTCGCGAAACGTTGCTGCGCGAGCGTTATCGCGGCGGTCAGAGTTTCTATGTCTGTCCGCGTATTTCCGACCTGGGCGATATCGAAGAATTCCTGAAAGAGCATGTGCCGGAACTAAAAGTCGCCGTGGCGCATGGCCAGATGGCGCCGGGCGTGCTCGACGATATCATGAACGCCTTTTATGACGGTCAGTACGACGTGCTTCTTTCGACGACCATCGTGGAATCCGGCCTCGATATCCCGACCGCGAACACGATGATCGTGCATCGCGCCGATATGTTTGGCCTGGCGCAGCTTTATCAGCTACGCGGGCGCGTGGGTCGTTCCAAGCATCGCGCCTTCGCGCTCTTCACGCTTCCGGCGGGCAAGATGCTGACGCAGATGGCGGAACGTCGCCTGAAAGTGTTGCAATCGCTGGATACGCTTGGCGCGGGCTTCCAGCTTGCCAGCCACGACATGGATATTCGCGGTGCCGGCAATCTCTTGGGCGAGGAACAGTCGGGCCATATCAAGGAAGTCGGTTTCGAGTTGTACCAGCAGATGCTGGAAGAGGCCGTCGCGACCCTCAAGGGTTCGGGCGAAGTGGAAGACAGCCAGTGGTCGCCGCAGATTGCCATCGGCACGGCGGTCATGATCCCCGAAAACTACGTGCCGGATCTGCAATTGCGCCTCGGCCTTTATCGCCGCCTTGCCGATCTGGAAGAGCCACAGGATATCGACGCCTTCGGTGCGGAACTTATCGACCGTTTCGGTCCGATGCCGGAAGAAGTGCAGCATCTGCTCAAGATCGTCTATATCAAGGCGCTCTGCCGTCGCGCTAATGTTGAAAAGCTGGATGCCGGTCCGAAGGGCGTCGTCATCCAGTTCCGTCATGCAACGTTTAACAATCCGGTCGGTCTGGTGAAGATGATCGGCGAGCAGGGCTCCATGGCAAAGATCAGGCCGGATCAGAGCATTGTGTTCATCCGCGACTGGCCGACGCCGGAAAAACGTCTCAACGGCTCGGCTGTCATCATGACGCAGCTGGCGAAAATCGCGGCGGGTTAACCCGCCGCCATAATTGGTCTACCGATCTTCCGAAATCCCCGGCTCAAAGCCTTCCGCCGTCTGGCGAATGGCATCGGCCAGAACATCGGCGTTTTGTGCGCCCATGACGGCATATTTCTGATCGATGATGAAGCAGGGCACGCCGCGCACGCCGATACGGTTGGCGGTGTCGATTTCCTCGCGGATCGTGGCCTTGTCGGCGTCGCTTTCCAGAAGACGGGCGACAACGGCTGCATCCATGCCGACGCTAGCTGCCGCATCGACCAGCACTTCATGGTCGCCAATATCCTGTCCCTGCTCAAAATAGAGCGAGAACAGAGTGCCGACGAGCTTGTTCTGCGTGTCGGGTGCGGCCTGTGCCGCCCAGTGGATCAAACGATGCGCATCGAGCGTGTTGGGCGCGCGAGTGATGGCTTCAAAATCGAAGACAATGCCGTTTTCTTCGCCAAGCTCCGTCAGTTGCTTATGAATGTCATCGATCTTAGAGCTGTTGCCGAATTTCTCGCGCATATAGGCCTGCCGGTCCTTGCCTTGCGGCGGCAGTGTCGGATCGAGCTGAAACGGACGCCAGCGAATTTCAGCTTCCACATCGGGTAGCATGGCGAGCGCATTTTCAAGCCGCTTGCGTCCGAGGAAACACCACGGACAGACGACATCCGATACAACATCGATGGTGATTTTCTTTTCGCTCATGCGGGATGCTCCGTGTGGTTGCGGGAGGCACGCCTCCCGCATCGATATGCATATTATAGGAAATGGATTTAGGGCGAATTACGACCTTATCAAACAGAACTCAAGGCTGAGCGCGCCACCATGTCGGTAGCTGAAAGCCATAGAGCGCTGTTTTTGCAGGATGTTCGATCCGGTCCCAGCGTGCCACCCACTGATAAGGGAGGTGATACAGAGGAATATAATAATTGCCCGATAGCAATATCCGGTCGAGCGCACGCACCGCACTGACGAAATCAGCACGCGTGCGCGCGGCGAGCAGCGCATCAATCATCGCATCGACGGCGGGATCGGCCACGCCTGGATAATTGAAGCTGCCTTGCGCATCACGCGACGCCGCGCCCCAGCGCATCCACTGCTCATTGCCGGGCGACAGCGAACTGGACAGAGCGCCGAGGATCATGTCGTAATCGAAGGTCTGGAGCCGTTGCTGATATTGTGCGTCATCAGCAGTGCGGATATCCACCGTAATGCCGAGCCGGGCCAGATTGCGCTTATAGGCAAGCCCGATCTTCTCTTCTTCCGCCGAGCGCGTCATGATTTCAAATTGCAGCGGCTTGCCGGTGGAATCGACGGCCAGCCCATTGTGGAACTGGAAACCGGCTTCCATCAGAAGATCATAGGCCTGTTTGGCGGGCGTCCGGTCATGGCCGGTGCCGTCGGTGACGGGCACATGCCATGTACCATTCATCACATCTTCACGCACCGCATCGGGATAGGGTGCCAGAAGTTCCCTTTCACGGGCATCGGCGGGTTTGCCGACGGAAGAAAGCTCGGAGCCTTCCCAAAAACTCTGGGTGCGCTTGTACTGGCCTGCAAACAAATTGCGGTTCGCCCATTCAAAGTCGAACAGCAATCCAAGCGCCTGCCGCACGCGACGGTCTGCGAAGATCGGACGACGCGTGTTGAACACGAAGCCCAGCATGTTCGCGGGCGTACCCTTTTCGAAGCTCTCCTTGATGACTTTGCCTTGCTGCACAGCCGGAAAATCATAGGATTTTTCCCACCGCGTCGGATTGCCCTCGATGAAAACATCGAGCAGTCCTTTTTTGAAGGATTCAAACAGGGAGGTTTCGTTGCGATAATATTCGATCGTCAGCGTGTCGAAATTGTCCGTGCCACGCTTGGACGGAATGTCCTTGGCCCAATAATCCGGGTTGCGCTTATAGATGATGCGCTGGCCGGGCTGCACGCCGGACACCAGATAGGGACCGCTGCCGAGCGGCGGCTTCAGTGTGGAATTACCGAAGGTCGCCGGATCGGTTGCGTGTTTCGGAAGAACCGGCATCACCGACGCGATCAGCATCGGAAACTCGCGGTCCGACTTGTCGTTGAAGTTGAAACGCACCGAGCGCTCGCCAGTCTTCTCGATCTTGTCGATCCGGCTCATTCGGTTGTTGAAAGGGGGACGGCCCTTTTCGGTGAGAATTTGATAGGTGAAGATAATATCATCCACCGTCACTGGCTGCCCGTCCGACCATTTGGCCTTCGGGTTCAGCGTGAATTCCACCCATTTCCGTTCGGGGTCTATGGCGACTTTTTCCGCAAGCAGCGGGTAGAGCGTGAAAGGTTCATCGCGTGAGCGCTGCATCAATGTCTCAAAGACGAGATTGCCGAACTCACCATCGCTGAACAGGCCGCGCGCAGTCGTGCGCATGCTTTTGAGCACGAACGGATTGAGGCTGTCGAACGTGCCGACAACACCGACGGTCAGTTTGCCGCCCTTGGGTGCATCAGGATTGGCATAGCGAAAATGCGTAAAGTCGGCAGGAAGCGCCACGTCTCCATGCATGGAGAGAGCATAATCGGGCGCAGCTGCTGTTTCGGCCTGCGCCATACGCGCACCGATTCCCGTCATCGAGACGACCATAGCCGCCGGAAGCCCTAATCTGAGCCCCCGCGTGATTGCCAGCAGGAATTTTCTGCGCAAATGAGCGATCGATCCGTTCAACTTCATTCGTCCATTGTAAGTAAGCGTGAGGCGCTTGTTTTTCAGGAAATACGAAATAGCATTGATTCGTTAGGCGAAATTATCATGATCCTATAATATATAGGTATTTTGGGCGTGTTCCGCGCGTTACAGTACAAATGAAAATGGTGATTTTACGGGATTCCGAGCCTTCCAGATGGAAACTGGTCTGGATTCGCGCCCGCAGTCGTTGTAACACCGCCCCGGAATAGGATTGAAGAGTCCTAAAGGTCACGCTGTTGCCGCATTTTCAAACCAGTGACGGTCTATCGCTGACTAACCAGAATACGGGAACTACAGATCAGAGCGTTGAAAGGAACCTGTTGATCATGTCCAGCACGAAGACAATCGCTGCCACATCGGCCATCGCTGGCGCGTTCGCCTTGCTTGCCTCCGCAACGATGCCTGCATCGGCGCAGCAGCCGCCGCAGGGTTGGTTCAAGGTCTGCTCGAAGCAGGAAGATAACGACATCTGCAACACGCAGAACATCATCACTGCCGATTCCGGCCAGTTGCTGACCGCCGTTAACCTCATCGAGATCAAGGGCAAGATCAATCGCAAGATTTTCCAGGTCACCGTGCCGATTGGCCGCCTGATTCCGGCTGGCGTTGGCATGCAGATCGACAACAACAAAGCGGTAAAGCTTGAATACGGCATCTGCTTCCCTGATCGCTGCATCGCAGAGGCACCGCTGAACGACGATCTGATCAAGGCTCTCCAGAAGGGCGGCAAGCTGACGCTGACCTCGGTCAATTATCAGAACAAGCCGAACCCGATCCCGGTTGCCCTGACCGGCTTCTCGCAGGCTCTCACCGGCCCGGCTCTGAAGCAGTCGGAACTGGAAGACCGCCAGAAGGAACTTCAGGACGCCGTCCAGAAGAAGCAGAAAGATTTCGAAGCCAAGATGAAGGCTGAACAGGAAAAAGCCAAGGGCGCTGCCAACTAATCGGCAAAACCATGGTCATAATAAAAGGGCGCTTTTCAGCGCCCTTTTTCTTTGAACTATCGCTTTTAAAGGTGAGGACAACTTAGTTCGCGTGCTGCGATTTCACCCGATAGGTGCCGTTGTCGAGTCGGTCGAAAATCTCGTCGATCTGCGGATGGCGCAAAGGCTCGTTGCTGACGTCGGGCAGCAGATTTTGCTCGGACACATAGGCCACATATTCGGATTCCGCATTTTCCGCGAAGAGATGATAGAAGGGTTGGTCACGCTGAGGACGTGCGTCCTCCGGTATGGACTCATACCATTCTTCCGTATTTGCGAATTCGGGGTCCACGTCGAAGATAACGCCTCTGAACGGGAACAGCCGGTGTTTCACCACCTGGCCGATTTGGAATTTCGCGTGTTTTATCTGTGTCATACCCATGAGATGTTATGTAGTTCACCGTCCGCCAAATTAAAGCGGGCGTGAAACATGAAGTTTTTGAGGGAAGCCTTTATTTGCTGGCGTTGTCGCGTCGACGGTCTGCCAGCTTGGGAAGTTTGGGGAGAAAATGCGTAAAGCCGCTGCCGGGGCGCAGGCCTTCCCGCATGAAGAATGACCGCAACGGCGCGAAGGATCGCAGCATTTCCAACCCGACGCCGCGCGCGATCTGCGCAGGTAGCATGGGCGACAGAAGCGAGCGGTTGAGCGCATCGACCGAGCCGGTTCGGGCCAGAATATCTGGACGGCGTGCGCGGTCATAAGCGCGGATCACACGATCAGAACCTGGATCGACAGAATCGCTTTCGATGGCCTTTACCAGCGTTTCCACGTCGCGTGTGCCGAGATTAAGCCCTTGTGCACCGATGGGTGGGAAAACATGGGCTGCTTCGCCAATCAGGATGGTTCGCTTGGCTGCAAATGCGTTTGGCACCAGCCCGGACAGAGGCCAGCCCTGCGGGCGCACGTCGATTTCGATCCGGCCGAGCATCGACTGCATCATCTCCTCGACCTGTGCGGCCAGAGCCTGATCGTCCAGCGTGAGCAAGGTTTCTGCGCGTTCCGGGTTCACCACCCACACAAGGCTCGAACGCTTGCCTTTCAGTGGAACCTGCGTGAACGGGCCGTGTTCGGTATGAAATTCTGTCGAGATGTTTTCGTGGCTGATGCTGTGGGCGAAGGACAAGACAACAGCGGTTTGTGGATAGTTCCAGCGGCGCGCGCGGATGCCTGCGGCTTCGCGTGCGCCGGAATTGCGCCCATCAGCGGCGACTAAAAGGCGGGCATGGAGCGTATCGCCACCCGCCAATGTCACCGTTACATGGTCGCCATTGGGGCGATATTCGATAGCCGACGCCGTGTTGCGCTCGATATTGGCGCTCTCGGCCACAGCTTCGGCAAGCTTCGCGTTGAGAACGGCATTGGGGATATTATAGCCAAATGCCTCTTCGCCGATTTCACCGGCGCGGAAGGTGACTGTCGGGCTGCGGACAAGGCGCTGCGTCGCATCGACAATGCGCATGGAGGCGAGCGGTGCGGCTTCCGGCTGGATGGACGACCAGACGCCGATCTGTTCGAGAAAACGGATGGCGGGCATCATCAGCGCCGTCGTGCGGCGGTCGCCCTTGTCCGTTTCGGGTCCCAGAAGGATGGTGCGATAGCCCTTCGCGCCAAGCGCAAGCGCGGCCATCATGCCAGCAGGGCCGCCACCGCTGATCACGATGTCAGTCATTGGCTTGTTCGCAACCAGATCGTTCATTCGCTTCATCCTTCGTCGGGACGTGTCGGCCAGAAGTGCAGCTATGAAGATGATTCTTCCGTGCCGTTCTCAAGCAGCACTTAGACCGAAATGCCGGCAAAGGCCATTCTTCCGTGGAATTAAGGCTGATTTGCCTCATGCCTTACTTGCTCTTTTGAGCTTATTCGGGGAAAGCTTCCACTAAGAACACGGCTTTTCTGGGATAGATCACGTCAGGATCCAACAGAACAGTTGGGGCGTCAGTTTGTTTGGTGTAAACGCCCACGATGAGCCTAAGGTAAGCCCAAGGTGAGCCAAGGCGAGATTTGAAATAAAATCGCTGTATCTTCTGCGGAAACTGCGCGGCGACAAAACGGAATGGCGAACAGCGTGAAAACCAAACTGACCGGAAAACTCAAAGCCAAGAAAGTCACCGCGCCGCAAGCCAAGGCGTTTTCTGTCCATTTGCTGACGGCATCGGGGTCGTTTCTGGCTTTTCTGTCCATCGTCGCGGCCAGCGACGGGCGATATACGGCGATGTGGTGGTGGCTTGGCCTCGCGCTGTTCGTAGATGGCATCGACGGGCCAATCGCGCGCAAGCTCGAAGTCAAATATGTGTTGCCCAACTGGTCGGGTGAACTGCTCGACAACATCATCGACTATGTCACCTACGTCCTGATCCCTGCTTTTGCCTTGTATCAGAGCGGCTTTATGGGGACGAACCTCTCCTTCATATCCGGCGCGATCATCGTCGTGTCGAGCGCGATCTATTATGCCGATACCGGCATGAAGACGAAGGAGAACTTCTTCAAGGGCTTCCCGGTGGTGTGGAACATGGTGGTCTTCACCCTGTTCATCGTCAGGCCGGGAGAATGGGTGGCGTTCGGCACCGTGGTTGCATCGGCGATCCTGTCCTTCCTGCCGATCAACTTCCTGCATCCGGTGCGCGTTGTGCGCCTGCGCCCGATCAATCTCACGGTGTTTCTGCTCTGGTGCGCCTTTGGTGCGATCGCGCTTTATTATACGCTGGATGCGCCGCTCTGGGTGCGCGTGGGCATTTCCGTGACCGGGCTCTATATCTATTTCATTGGCGCAGTGATGCAGTTCTTCCCCGGCCTTGGGCGCACCGCCGCCGTTATTGAGGCCGAGAAAGTTGCAGCTGCAAAAAAGAGCGGAGACGTATGATGATCAATGCCATTCGCGTTCATCAGACCGGCGGGCCTGAAGTTCTGAACTATGAGCAGATCGAAATCGGTGAGCCGGGGCCGGGTGAAGCGAAGGTTCGCCATGAAGCCGTCGGCCTCAATTTCATCGACGTTTATTTCCGCACGGGTCTCTACAAGGCAGCGCAAATGCCGTTCACGCCCGGCAATGAAGGTGCTGGCACGGTTATTGCCGTTGGTGCCGGTGTTGACAATGTGAAGGTGGGTGACCGCGTCGCTTATGTGGCAACGCCGGGTTCCTATGCCGACGAGCGCATTTTGCCTGCCGACCGTCTGGTGATCGTGCCGGAAAGCATTGATCTCAAAACTGCCGCTTCCATGATGCTGAAGGGCATGACGGCGCAATATCTGTTGCGGCGCACCTTCCGGGTTGAAGCCGGACAGACGATCCTTTTTCATGCGGCGGCTGGCGGTGTCGGCCTGATCGCAGGGCAGTGGGCCAAGCATCTTGGAGCAACGGTTATCGGCACAGCCGGATCGCCAGACAAGATCGCGCTTGCCAAGCAGCATGGCTATGACCATGTCATTAATTACCGCACGGAAAATTTCGCCGAAAGAGTGCGTGAACTGACCAATGGCGCAGGCGTGGACGTGGTTTACGACTCTGTCGGTCGCGATACCTATATGGGATCGCTGGACGTCCTGAAGCCGCTCGGCATGTTCGCCTGTTTCGGCCAGTCATCGGGTGTCATTCCGCCGTTTGATCTTGGGCTTCTGGCGCAGAAAGGGTCGCTCTTCGCAACCCGTCCGACATTGTTCAACTATGTCGCCAAGCGTTCCGACCTCGAAAAGACCGCAGCCGAGCTTTTCGACGTGGTGGGCAGCGGTGCGGTGAAGATAGAAATCAACCAGACCTATGCGCTCAAAGACGCCCGCAAGGCGCATGAGGAACTGGAAGCGCGCAAGACCACCGGAACCAGTATTTTACTCCCGTAATGTCGTCTGATTGACCTTGTTTTCGTGGCGCGGGTGAGGGGCGACCTATCGCCGATGTGCATATGTTAGGCAGAGCCTGCTTTTGCTCTTTTCAAGTGCAAAATTGCTGCTAAGGTCTTTCAAAAATACATTTGGGGAATAATGTCAGCCAATTTATCCGACCGGCCTCTTCTGGATGTCCGCCGGCTCACGAAACTATTTGGGCAGCTCAGAGCTTGCGATGGGGTTGATCTCACCATTGCCAAGGGCGAAATTCACGCGCTTCTGGGCGAGAACGGCGCTGGAAAATCCACTTTCGTTAAGATGCTGTTCGGTGCGCTGCAACCGCTTGAAGGCGAAATCGTCTGGAAGGGCCAGAGCGTCGTCATTGGCGAACCTGCCGCTGCAAGAACGCTCGGCATCGGCATGGTTTTTCAGCATTTTTCGCTTTTCGACTCGCTGACTGCCGCTGAAAATATCGCTCTCTCGCTGGATAGCGCTCTGTCGCTGTCCGATGTGGCAAAACGGGCCAGCGAAGTGGGCAAGACCTATGGCTTGCCGGTCGATCCGCAGGCCCATGTCGGCGACCTTTCGGTCGGCGAGCGCCAGCGCATCGAAATCGTGCGTTGTCTGTTGCAGGAACCGGACCTGATCATTCTGGACGAACCGACCTCGGTTCTGACGCCGCAGGAAGCCGACCGCCTGTTTGAAACACTGGAACGGCTGAAGGCTGAAGGCAAATCCATTCTCTATATCAGTCATCGTCTGGAAGAGGTGAAGCGGCTTTGCGACCGCGCAACGGTGTTGCGCCACGGTAAGGTGGTTGGGCATTGCGATCCACGCAAGGAAACGGCGGCGTCGCTCGCCCGCATGATGGTTGGCAACGACATCAAGGTGGTGGCGCGCAGCCCGATGGATGCTCCGGCGACGCGCGCCGAAGCGCTGTTTGAAATCAAGTCTTTGTCACAACCGCCACGGGGGCCGTTTTCCACAGCGCTTAAAGATATCTCGCTTTCGGTGGCCGCTGGCGAAGTCGTGGGGCTTGCGGGCGTTGCTGGCAATGGGCAGGGCGAATTCTTTGAAGCCATTTCCGGCGAGGTGCTGCAATCGGCTGCATCGACTGTACGTATTCGAGGCAAGGATGCAGGCAGGCTCGGCATCAGCGAACGGCGCATGATGGGGGCGGCCTTTGTGCCGGAAGAGCGGCTTGGCCACGGTGCGGTGCCGTCATTGTCACTGACCGACAATCTGTTTCTGTCGCGCTACAAGACCGATGCGAAAGCGTTCCTGCGCGGCGGCGCGTTAAAGTTGATCGCCGAAAGCGCACTGCATTCCGCTGCGCGACGCATTATTGAGCGGATGGATGTGCGCAAAAGCGCAGAAAACCCGCCAGCTTCGGCACTGTCCGGCGGCAATCTGCAAAAGTTCATCATTGGTCGTGAACTTGATCGTTCGCCATCGGTCATGGTCATCAACCAGCCGACATGGGGCGTCGATGCGGGTGCTGCGGCTCATATCCGGCAGGCCCTTGTGGACCTTGCGCGATCGGGCTCTGCCGTTCTTGTCATTAGCCAGGATCTCGATGAACTCTTCGAAATCAGTGACCGGATAGCGGTCATGAATCACGGTCAGCTTTCCGAGCCTATGCCTGTTGCCGAATTGACTCTTGAAAAGATCGGCCTGCTGATGGGCGGCATTTCCGGTGAAGCAGAGATGGGTGCGGCCTGATGCGGATCGAACTCGTCAAACGCCCCCAGCCGTCGAAGCTTTTCAGCGCCTTGTCGCCCTTGCTGGCTCTGGCGCTGACCTTCATTTTCGGCGGTCTCGCCTTCGCATTGATGGGCAAAGACCCGCTCAATGCGCTTTATGTGTTCTTTGTCGAACCTTTGTTCGATATCTGGTCGTGGCATGAATTGCTGGTCAAGGCCGCGCCGCTGATCCTGATCGCGGTGGGTCTGTGCGTCTGCTTCCTGTCGAACAACTGGAATATCGGTGCTGAAGGGCAATTCATCATGGGGGCCGTCACCGGTTCTATTCTGCCGGTGATGTTTCCCGACTTTCAGTCGTGGCTCGTGCTGCCGCTGATGATGCTGATGGGCATGGCGGGCGGTGCTGCCTATGCGTCGGTTCCGGCCTTTCTCAAGGTCCGCTTCAATACGAACGAGATTCTCACCAGCCTGATGCTGGTCTATGTGGCGCAACTCTTCCTCGACTGGCTGGTGCGCGGACCGTGGCGTAACCCGGAAGGCTATAACTTCCCGGAAACGCGCCAGTTTAATGACAGCGCTATTCTGCCGGAAATATGGAGTGAATCGGGACGCGCCCATTGGGGCTTCATTCTGGCGCTGATTGCCGCGCTATTGGTCTGGTTCCTGCTCAAGCACACGCTGAAGGGCTTCGAGGTCAAGGTCATCGGCCAAAGCCCGAGGGCAGGGCGCTTCGCGGGCTTCAGTTCCGGCAAACTAGTGTTTTTCGTCTTTGCCGTTTCAGGCGCGCTGGCCGGCCTTGCCGGTATTGCGGAAACATCTGGCGCTATCGGGCAGCTTCGTCCGGTCATTTCACCCGGCTACGGATTCACCGCAATCATCGTCGCGTTTCTCGGGCGTCTGAACCCGCTCGGCGCTATCGCTGCAGGCCTTGTGTTGGCGCTGTCCTATCTCGGCGGCGAGGCGGCGCAGGTTGCCATCGGCATTTCAGAAAAATCGGCGCGCGTGTTTCAGGGCATGATCCTGTTCTTTGTGCTGGCCTGTGATACGCTCATTCTCTACCGCATTCGTTTTGTCAGCGCACACAAAACGGGAAAGGCCTGATCCGATGGAACTGACACAGGCCATTCTTCTCACTATCGCCACCGCCGCAACACCGCTGCTGATCGCAGCCATTGGAGAATTGGTGGTTGAACGTTCGGGCGTTCTCAATCTGGGCGTCGAAGGCATGATGCTGATGGGAGCTGTTTCCGGCTTCGCAGCAGCGCAGCTCACCGGCTCGGCATGGCTCGGCCTATTGGCGGGCATAGCCGTTGGAACCCTGTTCTCGGCCATTTTCGGCTTCCTGACGCTTACTCTGGTCACCAATCAGGTGGCAACTGGTCTTGCTCTCACCATTCTGGGTATCGGCGCTTCAGCACTCTTGGGCGAAAGCTTTGTTGGTGTTCCGGGTGTCCGGCTCGATGCTATCTATATTCCCTATTTCACGGATATTCCTCTGGTTGGGCGGTTCCTGTTCGGGCAAGACCCGATCTTTTACTTCTCGCTCATGCTGGTTGCAGCAGTGACGTGGTTCCTGTTTCGCACGCGCGCGGGGCTCACCTTGCGCGCCATTGGCGACAGCCACGGTTCCGCCCATGCGCTTGGCGTGCATGTGGTGCGCACACGCTATCTGGCGGTGCTGTTCGGCGGTGCCTGCGCAGGCCTTGCGGGCGCGCAACTCTCGCTCGTCTATGTGCCGCAATGGGTGGAAAACATGACCGCCGGTCGCGGCTGGATCGCTTTGGCGCTCGTCGTTTTTGCGTCGTGGCGACCATGGCGGGTGCTGATCGGGGCTTATCTTTTTGGCGCTGTGACCATCGGCCAGCTGCATGCGCAGGCGCTTGGTTTCGGCCTGCCGTCGCAATTGCTTTCGGCGTTGCCCTATATCGCGACCATCGTGGTGCTGGTCATCATCTCGCGCAACAAGCGCCTGACGATGATGAACACGCCTGCGTCGCTCGGTAAGCCGTTCGTTCCGGACAGATAGGGGTTAAACGCGAACCGGTTCCCACGACAGGACGGTTTCGTTTTTATAGGGTGCAAACAAGGAGTGCAGGGACCATGAAAAAGACGCTTATGGCCATCGCCACCGCTGCCAGCTTTATGCTCGGCGGCGCGGCGCATGCAGAAGACAAACTCAAAGTGGGCTTCATCTATATCGGACCTCCGGGCGACTTCGGCTGGACCTATCAGCATGATCAGGCGCGCAAGGAACTGGTCGAAGCGCTGGGCGACAAGATCGAGACCACCTTTCTTGAAAACGTGCCGGAAGGTGCTGACGCCGAGCGTTCCATCGAACGTCTGGCGCGCGCTGGCAATCAGCTGATTTTCACGACCTCGTTCGGCTATATGGACCCGACCGTCAAGGTCGCCAAGAAGTTCCCGAAGGTGAAGTTCGAGCATGCGACCGGCTATAAGACCGCCGACAACATGTCAGCCTATAATGCGCGCTTCTATGAAGGCCGTTATGTGCAGGGCGTGATCGCCGCCAAGATGTCGACCAAGGGCGTTGCCGGTTACATCGCCTCAGTGCCGGTTCCGGAAGTCGTGCAGGGCATCAATGCCTTTATGCTCGGCGCACAGTCGATCAATCCTGAATTCAAGGTCAAGGTAATCTGGGTCAATTCCTGGTTCGATCCGGGCAAGGAAGCTGATGCCGCCAAGGCTCTGATCGATCAGGGCGTGGACATCATCACCCAGCACACCGATTCCACCGCTGCCATTCAGGTGGCGCATGATCGCGGCATCAAGGCTTTTGGTCAGGCTTCGGACATGATCAAGTTCGCCCCCGACACGCAGCTTACGGCAGTCGTGGACGAATGGGGTCCATACTATATCGACCGCACCAAGGCTGTTCTCGACGGCAGCTGGAAGAGCCAGAATGTCTGGTGGGGCATGAAGGAAGGCCTCGTCAAGATGGCGCCTTACACCAACATGCCGGATGACGTGAAGAAACTGGCCGAGGAAACCGAAGCCAAGATCAAGTCTGGCGAACTGAAGCCTTTCACCGGCCCGATCAAGAAGCAGGACGGTTCGGAATGGCTGAAGGCTGGCGAACAGGCCGACGACAAGACCCTGCTTGGCCTGAATTTCTATGTCGCTGGCGTGGACGACAAGCTCCCGCAGTAAGCATAGTTCACAGGCAAAAAAAGAAGGGCGCCTCAAGCGCCCTTTTTCTTTTTTATAAGCTTTTTTACAGAGCTTTCTTAAAGCGTAAGCGCTGTCCTGACCCCACCTTCCGGATCATCGCTTGATCATTGATGTTCAACCTCGAAAGAGGGCTAGGACATATGTCGATTTCAGAAC
>NZ_RCHH01000032.1:0-17492 GCF_003664555.1 Ochrobactrum soli
CCCCATCCCGGCGAAGCGGCTCAATCCGAGCTTCGAGATTGAAGGCGAGGAACATGTTTTGGTTACACAGTTTATGTCGGCAATTCCGGTGTCGGTATTAAAGGAACGAGTCACAAACCTTTCTGCTTCACATGACGATATCGTATCCGCGCTCGATATGGCATTTCACGGGTTTTGAACTCTACAGTTCAGTTATTCAACTGAGTGACAACATTGATAACCAGTCAGGAAATTTCCCGCTTGGCACCGGCGAACTGCTTTCGTTCATAGTGACGACTGACAAGTGCCGCACCCAATCTAATCATAATAGTGCCGCAAGTCTCACCACAACACCCAAAACTAAACTGGAGCCAAAAGCGGGGCTTTGGCAGTCGGTTGTACAAATTGGGGCAGAAAGGTCACAAAAAGATAGATCAATCCTGGGATTGAGAACCTCAACAATAGTGCTATCTCGAAACGTCTTTGATTGCGGGTTGCCGGAATGATCGTTCGTCTTGTTCTACTCAAAGAAGATGACCAGCCCAAGCCAGACGAGATAAGCAGAGCCGATAGGTCTTATGATCGCATAAACGATCGAATCATGTTCTGACAGCGAGGCAAGGCTCTTCGTAGCCGCGGCGGCCTTCAGCAACAACGCAAGAACTGGTTATCCAGTTCAATATATAGTCAAGCTCGCGCAGGGGTTAATGCGCTAGTTAGCTTTGGGTGCCGTAAATACGGGAAGCGGGTAGGTTTGCCCCAAAACAACCCCAGCTTCTCGCAAAATCTGCTCTGGCGCCGCAAATGGCTTGTGGATCCAGCGATCCGGGATTGCGGCGATCTCTGGAACCCATTTGCGTACGTAGACGCCATACATGTCAAATTTGTCGCCCTGCAAAACCGGATTGAACACACGGAAGTAAGGTGCCGCATCCATACCACAGCCAGCGACCCACTGCCAACTCCCCGGGTTGCTGGCTATATCCGCGTCCACCAACGTATCCCAGAACCATTTCTCGCCCTCACGCCAGTCGATCTGCATATTCTTGCTTAAAACCGATGCCACCAGCATTCTTACACGGTTGTGCATCCAGCCTGTCGCCCAGAGCTGACGCATACCAGCGTCAATCAGTGGGATACCGGTCTTGCCTGTCTTCCAGGCATCAATCGCCTCCGGATTGTTGAGCCAGCGGATATCAGCCAATGTGTCGCGCATGTCGTTTTCGGCAATATCAGGACGATAATAGAGCTGATGATAATGGAAATCGCGCCAGATCAGCTCAGAAAGAAATTTTTCACCGCCAGCGTGAGTGCTTTGATCATGATCCATGAGTGACAGTGTAGCATGCCATGCTTGTCGTGGACTGATTTCGCCAAAACGGAGATGGGGCGATAGTTTTGATGTACCTTCAACGTCCGGACGATCACGATCTCCGGCATAATCGCGAATAGTTGTATCAAAGAAATGATAAAGTTGGTCAATGGCAGCCGTTTCGCCGATCTTCCAAAGACCGCTCATCTTTCTGGACCAGACAGCCTCTTTGTAGTTTTTCTGCTTGGGCTTGTGTTTGACGGTCGTCGTCTCGACTCTTCGGTCTGGCGAGGGTAGTGGTCTGCTCACACCATGCTGGCGCAGTGATTTGGCATATGGTGTAAAAACTTGATAAGATCCGCCGTTACCGGATTTGATCTCCCAGGGTTCCACCAGCAGATTGCCTGCAAAAGACTCCACGCGCAGTCCTTTGTCCTTAAAGCTGGATTTGATGATTGCATCGACTTCTCGCTCTTGAGGAGCATAACGACGGTTCCAGAAAACGGTATCAAAGCTGTTTTCCTCAATTAATTGTTCGATGATATTGAGCGCTTCGCCGTCGGCAACAATCAACTCTATATTTCGTTCATTGAGACTTTTTGCCAGCAAGTCCAGGCTCTGTTCCAGCCACCAACGGACGGCAGCGCCCGGGACACGCAATTGCGGATTGGACTCATGCACAAAAAGGACCGTGATCGCGCCACCCAGCTTGAATGCGGCATGAAGGGCAGGATTGTCAGCAAGGCGCAGATCGTTGCGCAACCATACAAGCGCTTTGGCAGTCATTCATTGATCCTTCGTTAAACGGTTGCAGGACATGTTTTCAGACGCAAAAATCTCACCATATTCATGACGAACGCTGTAATCTTCCCGGGGTTTTTCGGGGACCAGGGAAAAACGCGTTGACCTGGCCTTGCAGAGCACGGAATTTTTCACCCCGCGATTTCAGCATATGTTCTTCAAGCGCAGGGATGCCGGAGACATGCACCAGCAGCCAATACATCTGGATCGGAGCAAGAAGCGACAGCCAACTCCATGGCGATCCGGTAATTGCCATCAACGGCCACGCGCACCAGAACAGCCATTCAAAGAAATAGTTGGGATGTCTGGAATAAGCCCAAAGACCGGTTTCGCAAACTTCTGTTTTGGCTTCTGGAGTCATGCGAAACTGCGCAAGCTGCGCATCAGACAGCGCTTCACCAATCAACGCTATGGCGATGATTGCAACCCCGACCATATCCCAGACATATGGAAAACCGGGGCGACCAACCACAGCGAGATAGACAGCCAGAACCAAAATGAAGGCTGCGAGAGCCTGTATCTGCAAAAACCAATATAAGCGAACGGAAGCGTTTTCGCCCCATTCTTTTAGCAGCTTTGCATAACGCGGGTCTTCGCCATGGCGCATGCTACGCTTGGCGATATGAAAGCCAAGACGCAGCGACCACACCAGAATGAGGATCATTATAGCTAAGCGCCGTTGCCATGTCGCATCTGCAAGAATAATGGCTATGACTGAGCCCACCCCCACTGAAAACGACCAGATAGCGTCGATCCAGCCGCTTTTGCCGGTCTTTCGTTCAAGCGCCCAGGCAAATGCCATGATGGCAGACAGGCTGATGGCAACAACTAAGAGCAGACCGGGTTGCATGGCGGACCTTTATTGGGAGTTCGCTTTTCCTCATGCAATACGTTCTGTTTGTCTGCTTGGTTTCTTAAGCGGCTCAAAAAAATAAAAAAGTTTCGTCGCGGATTGAACCAAACTTCTTCTCAAAACGTAAAACGACGAAAATGTAGCACATACGCAGCTCAACGCGCGGTGAAGAGAGGGACTATGGATATCACGAACCGTCCGGGTAGCTCCAAACGTCTCAGCGTCGCGATCATCGGCAGCGGGATTTCTGGATTATCTGCTGCATGGCTACTGTCGCAACGGCATGATGTGACTTTGTTTGAATCATCGGACCGTATTGGCGGTCATAGCAACACCGTCGAATTTGAGAGCAGTCATGGTCCTGTGGCCGTCGATACCGGGTTCATTGTCTATAATGAAGTGACCTATCCCAATCTGACTGCCCTGTTTCGCGCGCTTGACGTTCCAACAGCCGCGTCGAACATGTCGTTTGCTGTTTCAATCGGAAATGGCGCTTACGAATATTCCGGCGGTACCGGCCTAGGCCTCTTTGCCCAGTTCTCCAATCTGGTCAGTCCACGCTTCTGGTCGATGATCCGCGATCTCTTACGATTTTATCGCAATGCGCCCAAAGACCTGAGGTTCATGGGCGATGTTGCGCTTGATAATTATCTTGCACGCAATGGTTATGGCCGGGCTTTTCGTGAAGATCATCTTTATCCGATGGCGGCAGCGATCTGGTCCACCCCTGCCATGGAAGTGGGGCAATATCCGGCTGCAAGCTTCGTCCGCTTCTGTTGCAATCACGGCCTTCTAGCTCTTCGTGACAGGCCAATCTGGCGTACGGTAACTGGCGGTAGTCGGGAATATGTAAGGCGGATCACAAAGCCCTATGCAGACCGGATCAGGCTCTCAACGCCGATCAAATCCGTGCAACGCGCCGAACATTCCGTCGAGTTGATCGACGGAAACGGTATTTCCCATGTGTTCGACGATGTTGTGATTGCCACACATGCCGATGAGGCTTTGCGGATGTTGGCCGATCCGGGCGCGGATGAAAGCCGCATTCTCGGCGCGTTTCAATATTCACGAAATGAAGCGGTGCTGCACAACGATATTTCGCTGATGCCCAAACGCCGTGCGGCGTGGTCGAGCTGGAATTACCTAACCAATGCAGCAACTGGCCAGGCGCAGCCATCCATCACTTACTGGATGAACCGTCTGCAACCGCTGGGCCAAGCGCCCGAGACTTTTGTGACGCTCAATCCTTGTCGTGCACCACGCGAGGAACTGGTGATCCGTCGCGTTATCTATGAACACCCGATTTTCGACATGGCAACAGATCGTGCGCAGAAAGAAATCTGGTCCTTGCAGGGGCAGCGCAGGACATGGTTTTGCGGCGCGCATTTCGGCTCCGGCTTTCATGAGGACGGCCTTCAGGCAGGTCTTGCCGTGGCAGAAGATCTGGGCGGCCTGCGCCGTCCATGGCAGGTCGAGCACGAAAGCGGGCGCATCGTTCGCCAGAGTTTCCCTATTTGGGAAAGGGCGCTGGCATGACCGAGAACTTCCAGTCCGCACTGTTTCCCGGCCATGTGACCCATGCGCGTTTACGACCGAAGGTTCATAAGCTGGCCTATAAAATCTACTCGCTCCTGCTCGACCTTGATGAGCTGGAAGCGCTTGATTGCAAACTGAAGCTGTTTTCGCTCGACCGTTTCAATCTGTTTTCTTTCTACAGGAAAGACAGAGGCGACGGATCCGCCCAGCCGCTACGCAAGCAAGTGGAACGCGCCATGGAGGCAGCCGGAATAGTACCTGATGGTGGTGCGATCCGCCTGCTCACAATGCCGCGTATTGCGGGCTGGGCTTTTAACCCGCTCAGTGTTTTCTTCTGCTATAATTGTGGCGGTGAGCTTGTGGCGGTCCTCTGGGAGGTTGATAACACTTTCCGCCAGCGCCACGGCTATATGATCCCGGTCCAGAACTGCGATAACGGACGCATCGTACAAAGCTGCGACAAGGCTTTTTACGTCTCGCCCTTCATGGATATGAAGCTGCGATATGAGTTTGAAGTCACGCCTCCCGCAGACCAGCTTTCCATCCGCATCAACAGTTTTGATGATGAAGGCCTGCTTTTGACGGCCCGCCATCTGGCACGCCGGGTTGAGCTAAGCGACGCCACCTTGTTGCGTGCGTTTTTTTCGATTCCGTTTCTCACCTTGAAAGTGATTGGCGGCATTCACTGGGAAGCGCTGAAAATATGGTTGAAGGGCATCGGTTTACGCAAACGACCCGCAGCGCCTGAGATTTCCATTACATCTGTTCGTAACGAGACCGCCCAGCAGAGGAACAAGGCCGCATGAGCCAGCTCGACGAATATCATCAACTATCGGCATCAACCCGGACTGAACGACCGGCTTTCAGCCCCTCGGCTATCGTGTTGAAACGCCTGCTGAAGCAGGTTCAGCATGGGCGATTGGTGCTTTCGCTGCCCGACGGTGAGGTCATTGCCGTCAACGGTCGATTGCCCGGACCGGAAGCCAAAATTGCAATTGTTAAATGGAACAGCCTGCGTCGCCTGCTGACGGGCGGGGATATCGGCTTTGCCCAAGCCTATATCGAAGGCGAATGGACATCGCCCCATCTCACATCGGTCATCCGTTTTGCGGCGCGCAATCGCGATACGCTTATATCCACATTACGCGGATCTGGTTGGACGCGAGCGCTGAACCGTATCGGCCATCTGCTCAATGCAAACACGCGTCGCGGCAGCCGGCGCAACATCGAAGCCCACTACGATCTCGGCAATGATTTCTATGCCCGGTGGCTCGACCACTCGATGCTTTATTCATCAGCGATCTGGACTGAGACGACCCATAGCCTTGAAAGTGCCCAGGAGCAGAAGTTGCAGTATATTTCTGAAAAACTGGCGCTTGAGGGCGGCGAAAGAATTCTGGAGATCGGTTGTGGCTGGGGTGCCTTAGCTGGCTATCTCGCAAACTGTCGTAATGCCCATGTGACAGGAATAACCCTGTCGCCGTCGCAGCTCACCTGGGCAAAAGCCGCAGTTGAAAACGTCGGGCTCAGCGAAGCCGTTGACCTTCGCTTGCAAGATTACCGCGATATTCAGGGCCAGTTCGACCGCATTGTATCAATCGAAATGTTTGAAGCCGTTGGCGAAGCCTATTGGCCTGAATATTTCGCAACCCTGAAGCGTTGTCTCAAGCCCGGCGGTCGAGCCGTCCTGCAAGTCATTTCGATAGAAGAAACACGCTACGAAAACTATCGTCGCAAGGCCGATTTCATCCAGAGATTCATCTTTCCGGGAGGCTTTCTGCCGTCGGATAAAGTGCTTGAACGCGACCTTGCAAAGGCCGGTCTGGTTTTAAAGGAGACCGAGCATTTCGGCCGTTCCTATGCGCTTACGCTTGCCGAATGGCGTCAGCGCTTTATCGCCAACTGGCCTGAAATTGAGAAGCTTGGATTTGACGATAAATTCCGGCGACTTTGGGAATACTACCTTTGCTATTGCGAAGGTGGGTTCGAGGAAGGTGCAATCAATGTTGGGCTCTACACGATTGAACACGCTTAGACTCCACACCTACTAATGAAGGAAGCGTCGATGAAATGGATACTGACGGTCGGCATGATGATGGTATTGTTTCCCTTCTCGGCGCAGCCGGCTGAGATCAACGGTAACTGGGCGCGCGGAGATGGCAACGCGCGGGTGAGAGTTGCGGGATGCGGCAAGGATATCTGCGCGACCAACACCTGGATCAAGCCCGGAACACCAAAAGAGAAAACCGGCGACCGGCTGGTGATGAGCATCAACGAAACTGCGGACGGGCAATATTCAGGTACGGCTTTCGATCCGCAACGCAACCTGACCTACAAGATCAGCGTGAAAGTTGACGGCGACACTATGACGACCAATGGCTGCGTTCTGGCTGGCCTCCTGTGTCGCAATGTGGGCTGGACCCGCATCAAGTAAGAGAGCGAGCTATCGATGAAAGATTATCTCATAGCCTATGTGGTCACAGCGGTTGCATTTCTGGCAATCGACTCCTTTTGGTTGTCCAATATGGCGAACGTGTTTTACCGCCCTGTCATGGGTGACATGCTTGCGCCGGGTTTTCGTCTCGCACCAGCTGTCGTTTTCTATGTGATTTTCGTGTTTGGACTGGTTTTCTTCGCGGTCAAGCCCGGACTTCTGGCCGGTAGTGGTACAGTCACACTCGTTCACGGGGCGCTTCTCGGATTTGTCGCTTATGCGACTTATGATCTGACCAATCAGGCCACTTTGAAAAACTGGTCATGGACCCTGACAATCGCAGACATGGTCTGGGGCACTGTCCTGTCTACCGCGTCAGCCTATGTTGGCTATTGGGTTACGTCGCGGATCAGCGGCTAGGTTGGAGTAAGAATATGCAAAAATGGGGTCTTCTGGCCGCCTTCGTCCTGGTCATCATTGTTGTAGGAATGGCAATCGGTATGGGTTTTCCGCCGGGCGAATGGTATGCAGCGCTTCAAAAACCTTGGTTTACCCCGCCTAACGCTGCCTTTGGCCCCATCTGGACGGTACTTTATATCTTCATTGCCACTGCAGGCTGGCGCACATGGATAAACGATCGTGGTTGGCGGCGGCGCGGACCGTGGTTTGGTCAGATGGTATTGAACTTCGTCTGGACGCCTATTTTCTTCGGCGCTCACATGACCGTGCTGGGGCTTGTCGTAATCATCGGCGTCTGGCTTTGTGTGCTTTTGTTTATCATTCGCGCATGGCAACCGGATCGCATCTCGGCACTGCTATTCGTGCCTTACCTCATATGGCTATCGCTGGCGACAGCCTTGAACACGGCAATTGTCGTGTTGAACTAATCAAATAGGCGGCAATCATGCCGCCTTTTCTTTAGATGCCAATCAATGGCTGCACAAGCCGCATAAGCCAACTCTGGAACTTGAGCGGTGCGTCGGTCACCGCAAGACAGATGCAGTCGCCATCCGACGAGGCAATCGGCTGATGCACGAGATCAGCGTCCGCTTCCTCAATGTCACCGCGCGCAAAGAGCCCGGTTCCATCATGGAAACTGCCGCTCAACACCAATGTCAGTTCGCGACCGCCATGCCCATGTTCTGGCACCGGCTTTCCTGCGGGAATTCGCAAAAGTCGAACCTGCGTTTCGCTGTCTCGAGTTTCAATTGGCACCTGATAGGCACCCCGGCCAAGAGATTTCCATTTCAGGTCCGGCAAATCGCCATCGACGTAGGATCGCAGTGGTTCCGGTATCACGGCAGGCTGCTTTATCTCGAAGCGCGGTGCAGAAGGTTCCCTTGATTGCGGTGTCTTCTGCAACCTGTCTTTGAAACTATCCCATGTGGATGCTTCGAGTTTCTGCGGCTCAACCGCGTCAAGAAGCTGACCGCCAATCTGTTCAAACTGCTTGAACCTTGAACGGCAGGCCGGGCAGAGCGCAAGATGCGTGGCGACTGCGATGCTCCAACCCTCGGCCAACGTGCCCGCAGCATAGCCTGAAAGGAGTTCGTCGCTCAAATGATGCTTGATATCCATCAATGCGCTCCCGAATTATCGAGCGCTGCGCGCAATTTGTTGAATGCCAGCCGCAGGCGGGATTTAACCGTACCAAGCGGGAGGTTCAGCTTCTTTGCGATGGCGCTATGCGTGCGTTCCTCGAAATAAGCGAGTTCAAGCAAGGCGGATTGCTCCTTCGGCAAGTCGGCCATTGCAGCGCGCAACTGGCTGGCGGATTGCCGCTCGGCAATCCTCAGGTCAGCGGGCTGTTCCTCATCGGGCACAAAGGCCGGATCGGTTGGGTCGAACTCCGGGCGCCGGGCGCGTCGCACTGCATCGATGCGTTGGTTTCGTGCAATGGTGAAAATCCAGGTGGACAAGGCTCCTTTGGCAACATCGAACTGATCTGCCTTGTTCCAGACCGCAATCATAGTCTCTTGCATTAATTCTTCCGCTGTTTGCGTATCAGCAGACAGTTTGGCCATATAAGCCTTCACCCGGGGTGCGAAATGCTTGAAAATCACCTCGAAAGCGTCCACATCGCGTCGGGAACTGACCGCCAGCATCAATTCCTCCATTGAGGGCTGGTCTTCAGGTGCGGTCTGTCCATTCATCCGTATTAAACCCCATCCGCTCAGAAGTAGCGAAGCCAGAACCTGTAAATTATGCTGAGCTTCCATGTGCCACTGTTGCGAGAGGAATGAAACTTTTGTGTTCATCAGCATTATACGCAAACAGATTTAATCTGGATCACACCAGATTTCAAATGTAGGGCGTCATCGCAAGCAGCACTCTCGAACTCTGACTTTTTAGCAATAAATCATGCATCAGCTAAGTGAATTCATAACAGCTGAACAAGCTCTTATTTTACTCGCGATCTTATGGCTCACCAAATGCTTTCTCGTAACTGATCTCAAACGTACGAAAGCTGTAAATCGCCGCCTCGATGCACCGCTTTTCATCCTGTTTGTCGAGCGGTACGGATTCCAGCAAAGAAACGGTCTTCTTCCATCCAGCTAAATTTCCGACCTGTTTTGCTAAATGACGCGCACCATACTCGTCGCCAAGACCAAGCAATCGAGTCTTTTGGATGAGAAATGTCGCCCCCAATGCGGAACCTTCGAGCACGTATAGCGTGCCAATCGCGGCAGGCAAATCAACACGCGTTCCAACGGGGAACTTCAATTCCGGTCTCTTCAGTTCTTCCCCGTCGGACAGGTCCGCGTAATCCTGTTGAAGGTCAGATTGAATTTTATGTTTATCCCAATCTGAGAATATTCTTTTCAGTTCACTTTCATCCAGCAATGTTTCCAGAATCAATCTGCTGTGCCAGGTGGCCTTTAGATATTTCCTGTAGGCATTCAATGAATCGAACATGCCATATAACGAACCAAGTCTGTCAATTCGGTCGTGGTGGGGCGCGGTAGCGGCTTTCAAATCCCAACGGCGTTGCGGGACAGTGTGTTGGGTCATTAGAAAAAATTTCCATCGTTCGTTAGGCTCGTGAAGACTACGTAATATCGTTTTGCCGACATTGCCAGATAGGCTTTCTAGATGGTGAGCAGTTCAAGCAGTGAACGAGGAAAACGTCATGAATAAATTCCGTGCATTACGGCGTCGTAATGCTCCTCGATTTCCTGCGTACATCTGCAGGATTTGCGCTTCAAAGCGCTTTTATCATTTATGATGAACAATCCGCGTCTGGTGGCAATAATGCCCTCGTTACGCAATTGACCAATAATGCGCGTTACAAAAGTCCTGCCAACTCCCAGCATTTCTGACAACTGATCGTGCGTCATCTCAAATTGATCTGTGCCGGTTCGTTCTGCTGCTGCTAGCAGCCATTTGGCAGTTCGCTGGGTTATGGTATGGGTCGCGTTACACGCAGCCGTTTGAAATACCTGAGCCATCAGGCAATCAGAATAGCGGGAAAACCAGTGCCGAAGCGAAATGGAATCCAGCTTCAACTGTTCGAGTGCGGCCGTTTTGATCCTGACAAAACTTCCCGAGTTACGAACGATGGCAGTGGCATAGGCGGGCAGACTTCCGTTCGACACAATCCCCCCCACAGCCCCTTCCCTTCCTATCAGCGCGATTTCGACGGCGCTATTGTCTTCATCGACCCAGCGCTGAAAACTCGCGAGCGCTGCCCCGCACGGAAACCATGTGTGAACAACGTCATCTCCCGCCTTCTGCAAAACAGCCTCCGCTTCAAGTTCGTAGAAGACCGTATGCGGCAGCAGCTTTTGTCGGTCCTCCTCATTGAGCATCATCAGAAGCAAATTGCCCGACATCTCGTGGGTCGATGTTAAATTCATACAGTCGAGTTCCTCTTTTCGCGACCGTTGTGTCCAATAGTGGACGGACGATCCTTTCGGTCTATGTTACTTTTAGACGTACTTAACGTAACCCATTGAAAAGACGTGTTTGTTTGTGTGCTCCATCATTAATAATACAATCTCAATGGATGTTTTCGTTTGTCAGCGGTCACAACGTCTTGCCGTTTTCAGCTCTCAGATAATTTAGCAATCCTGGAAAAGGTGCGCTCACGAACGGTTAAGTCCGGGAAAGTTCTGCCGCAATGGATGTGTCCGAACCTGTCAATCTCACTAATTGTGACCGCGAACCAATCCACATTCCAGGTTCGATCCAACCGCACGGCGCAATGCTGGTTATGGATCAGTCTGGCCAAAATCTCCTTTTTGCTTCTGCCAATATTCCATGCATAACGGGCTATAGAGGGGATTTGATCCCTGGCATCGCCATTTCTTTGATTGTTGGCGAGAAAAATGCCCATGATTTCCGTAATGCAGCCGCAAAAGCGAGAGAGCCGGGCTTGTCATCTGTCGTACTTGGCCTGCGCTTTCCAGGCAAATCCCTGCTCTTTGACGCTGTGATCCATACACACAAGGGAAGAACATTCGTCGAAATAGAGCCCTGCGCGGATCGTGGGCAAAGTGCCCGTCAGGCGCTTGATCTCACACGCAGCGTCATTCATCGCATTGGTCGCGAGGAAACGGTAGACAAAGCTGCAGCAACGGGCGTGCGCCTTGTAAGAGCAATGCTGGGTTACGACCGCGTGATGGTTTATCGATTTCTCCATAATGGAGCCGGTCGCGTCATCGCAGAGGCAAAGTCTCCCATGCTTTGCAGCTTTATGGGACAACATTTTCCGGCGTCGGATATACCGGTTCAAGCCCGGCGTCTTTATCTTATCAATACAATAAGGATGATTTCCGACACGTCCTATCAGCCGATCGCACTTTGTCCCTCACTGGCGGCAGACGAACCCGCTGTCGACATGTCCTTTGCACAGTTGCGTAGTGTTTCCCCGATCCATTGCCAGTACCTGCAGAATATGGGTGTCTCCGCTTCGTTGTCGATTTCGATTGTCGTTGATGGAGCATTATGGGGCCTGATATCTTGTCATCACGACAGCCCTAAAGTCACCCCTCTTCCCCTACGCATAGGCGCTGAACTGTTCGGGCAGTATTTTTCGTTACATATTGCCGATTGTGAAAGACGCAAAACATTGCAACTCACCGCGGACGCACGAGAAAAGCTCGACGCGATCGTATCCCAATTAAGCATCAGTGACGAAATTCGCGAGAGTCTGGGGGCACAACTCAGCCGGTTTTCCGAATTGGTTGGCGGCAACGGAGCTGCATTATGGATGAATGGGCAATGGCTTCAAAGTGGCGACGTACTCAACGAACATCAAACTCGCCAAGTGCTCGAAACCGCAAGCCGTCAATCACGACGCGAGCTTTGGGCAAGTCAGGAAATCAGGGCCCACTTGGCCGATTATGCCGGAAGCGTTGCAGGCCTGCTGGCAATACCACTTTCGATGGCGTTCAATGATTATCTTGTTTTGTTCCGCAACGAAGAGGCGCACGCTATCGAATGGGCGGGCGAGCCGGTGAAAACCACCGTTGAAACGCCTTTCGGCCCCAGATTAACGCCGAGAGGCAGCTTTGATACCTGGCGGGAAGAAGTTCGCGGGCGTTCAACGCCCTGGACAGCAACAGACCTTTCGGTAGCTCAGTCGATTGGCACCTATTTGCGTGACGTTATACTCCGGCAAAATGAGTTGTCTGAACAGGAAAGAGCGAAAACCGAACAGCGACGCCAGGTGTTAAACGCCGAACTCAATCATCGTGTGAAAAATATTCTTTCTCTGGTGAAGTCAATCGCGCTTCAGACGGGAGCTAACGCGACAAATGTTGCTGATTACGCTCAAACGCTTGAAGGACGATTACGTGCGCTCGCATCGGCACACGACCTGTCTTTGGACGGCAAAAACGGCGGTTCGCTAGCAGATTTGCTCAAAACCGAGGTCAACCTTTATGGTGATGCCCCTGGTCGCATAACTCTGGAAGGTCCACCGGTTCATCTCGATCAACGCGCATTCAGCGTTATCGCCATGGTCTTTCACGAGATGATAACAAATGCGGCGAAGTATGGCGCGCTTTCAATTCCACAAGGACGCCTGACTATCAGGTGGAAACAGCAAGCCTCCGGCGACTGCGAGATTTTCTGGAGCGAGACCGAAGGGCCATCCGTTACTTGGCCCTCACAGACCGGATTCGGTAGCAAGCTAATTCGAAATTCTTTTGAGTACGACCTCCGCGGAAAAGCCAAGATCGAATACCACCGGGATGGACTTCGGGCACAGTTTTCTGTTCCATCTTTATATGTGACGAAATTGACCGATGAGTTAATTACGCCAGATCTTCAAAAAGGAGTTGTTGAGAAAGTTCATATGAACGGAATGAAGATTTTGGTTGTCGAAGACCAGAGCCTGATCGCTCTTGATATGGAAAACACGTTGCGGAGATTTGGTGCGGAAGATATTAATCTTGCCTCTAACGCTCCAGAGGCATTTGAGATTATTGAAAGATCGAAACCCAATCTAGTGATCCTTGATTTTAATCTGGGGGACCGTACTTCGGAGAATATCGCCGAATTACTTCTCAGACTGAAGATTCCTTTTCTGTTCACCACAGGTTATAGCGACAGGGTGCTCATTCCCGAAAAGCTTTGTGACATAACCATCGTGCGCAAGCCCGTTAGCGATGCTGCTATTGCAGCAGCCATCAACTCCGTTCTCGGATAGTGTATTTCCCTATTTCGCGAAGCCGAAAGAGTTGGAAGGCGTTTATGGCTGGCTGCCAATCGCTCCATTATGTTGAGAAGACACCCGCCAGGCAACTTCTCTGCGCAACGGCGCTCCGTTCCGCGCATGGGTTCTGCCCGTTGCGATCTTGCAAATCCTGGATGCGCTTCGCCAATGAGCCGGTCGCCGACTGCGCCCGTTACGACAGGCTCAGGAGGATAAGTTGATGGAACGCACGCAAGTTCTAGAATTGATGAGCACGCTGAAGCTCTACAGAATACGCAGCGCCTACGACGAGGTCATGGGCAATGGCATCAGGAGGCAGCACGAACCATCGCGCGTCGTAGGCGACCTCCTGCAATTGGATCGACGAGAAACAGGCCCGGTCCATTCGCTACCAGCTCAGAATTGCCAAGCTGCCATTGGCAAAAGACATCGACTTCGCCGACACGCCCGTCAATGAAATCCTGGTGCGGGAACTGGCCACCGGCACCTTCGTTGCCGATCAGCGCAACGTTGCTCTCGTCGGCGGCACGGGACCGGACAAGAGCCATCTAGCTATCGCGATTGCTCGGGCACTCATACGCAACAGCGCGCGCGACCGCTTGTTCAACGTCGTTGATCTGGTCGATCGACTTGAAACGGAAACGCGCAACGGCAAGCAGGGTCGAATAGCCGATTATCTCACACGCCTCGACTTTATCATCTTCGGCGAACTTGGCTATCTGCCGTTCGCGCAGGCCGGAGGTCAGTTCCTGTTCCACCTCATCAGCAGGCTCTACGAGCGTACCTCGATCATCGTCGACGAACCTGGCATTCGGTGAATGGCCGTCGGTGTTCAGTGACGCCAAGATGACAACAGCACTTCTCGACCGCCTGACCCATCACTGCGAGATCGTGGAAACCGGAAATGAGTCCTGGCGCTTCAAAAACCGCTCTCAAAGCTATAGCGAAGATACACATCACCCGCGCTTGGCCTACCCTCTGCAACCCCGGCCAGCGCCGGGCCGGCCAAGCGCTAATCGTCTACAATGGGGTGAAGATTGGACCCCGATAAGGGGTTAATATTGCGCGCTAATTGAGAGTCAACAAAGCAACTCAGTGGCTATTAAGAATTGGGGCCGCCGCATTTCGTGGCCGCATCGGCGCGGCTTTTCGTTTCGGCTTTGGCAAAAGGCCCTCGCGTTGCGCTCTCTTTTTTGCATCTTTGCGAGCGCGACGGATGGCTTCGTCTTTCTCGCGGATGCGTTTTTCTGACGGCTTCTCATAAGCGCGACGTTCTCTGATTTCACGAAAGACACCTTCGCGCTGCAATTTCTTTTTCAGTACACGGAGTGCCTGGTCGACATTGTTATCTCTAACGAGTACCTGCAATTTCTATCCTACTCTTTTGAAAATTTGGTGCGCTCGCGCTCCAAACGTGCAGCTCGGAGCCGGGCGGTTTTTGCGTTAACTGCTGCTCTTTCGTTTTCCAGAATGCCCTTGGCAGTCTTGTCGGTCACAGCGTTTTTTGTTTCCATACGTGTGCGAGGCTGCTTGAAGATCGTTTCTTTGGTAGGCTCGCCCATCTTATACTGTCCTTCCGGCTGTTGGATCCGCATTCGGGTCAGAAAAAAAGGACCAAATAAAAAAGGTCGGGCAGACCCGACCTTCCAATTGTCTCAACGAGCAATGCCAGTACATCCGTGGTCAAAGACCCGAGACAATATCATTGCTCCAATCAAATAGCCTGAAGATTATCGGCAGCCTTCTTGCCCGAGCGGCGATCCGCTACGAGTTCGAAGCTTACTTTCTGGCCTTCATTGAGTGCATGCAAACCTGCACGCTCAACAGCCGAAACATGAACGAATACATCCGGAGAGCCATCATCAGGTTGAATAAATCCAAAGCCTTTTGTGCCATTAAAGAATTTTACTGTTCCGTTGGTCATATTGAATATCCTTCAAATCGAACGGTTAAATAATAACGAAAATTAATTCGCTGCGAGTTTTACGATTTGAGAGAAAAAGAAGGGCTTTAAATTTCAGCCACGTCGTTCGATAACAAATTCGATGCGTATCATCTAGCGCTAACCAAGCATTTTTACAAGGTCTTGACTTTCTTTTTATTAAAACGTGATCTTGGCGCGGTAAAAAGAACCCCGTAGCGAAAACGTGCGAGGCTGGAAGTCATATGTCATTGGCAAACAAATTTTATTTTTAGAATCGAGAAAATCAAGCGACGGCTCACTCGCGATATTTTTTCTCTGCAGCGTCGAGGCGCGCCAAAAGCTCCGAAAACGTGTCTGCATTATTGTTGGAGAACCTCACTCTCAAACCGTCTTTCAACGCCTCTGCTATAACTTGCGACAGGAGATCACAAAGTCTCACGCCCGCAGCAAACTGTCTCGACGAATGGTATGGTTTTGTAAGATCTGTCATGTGCCCAATGTCTTTATCATTTTCAGCACAACAAACGGGTGGTGGCTATGTTCCAATAACGAGCACACTGTATTCTGCAAAAGCCCGTGAAATCTCGCAACCAGTAAGGCCACGCTTGGAAAAGGTGGTGCACTAGCAGTGGGAGTTTTCTCGGTTCGGAAAAATTATGTAAGCACAAAAATTCAACTCGGCGCCGCAAGACAACTTAAAATTAAAATTTATATAGAATTCTCGCAAAAGTTGATTACATTGGTGCTATAATCAAAATCCAACGCATAATTATGTGCGTTCGATCACTGAAGATCGGATACCATCATGAACAAGTTTGATTGGTTAAAGCCCGCACTCGGCGGCGCATCGGTTGGTGCCATTGCGGCAATTGCTATCGGGTTCTCCGTAGGTGGGTGGGTCACACAAGGCACTTCTGAGCGCCTGATTGCATCCAACATGACCGACGGGGTAGCACTCGCTCTAACGCCTTACTGTCTTGAAAAATCGAAAAACGATCCGGCCGTTGTAAACATACTGGCTGACTTTAAGGCCGCACCAGCTTACTCCCGCGGTACTTTTATCGAGAAGACAGGGTGGGCGACACCGTTGGGAGCACAGCAACCCAATACCGCGCTCGCTACTGCGTGCGGCAACGAACTCGCCAAGGCGCTTTAATGTGGCCGGGAAACCGAACGAGGAGGCTATAATGAATAAACAACTTACCCATAGCATTAATTTGGAAACTGTTTCTGTACGTCCACGGCATGATGAGGACACGACGGCCAGCAGAAGCGATCTCAGAAATGCTCATGAACAAATGACTTCTCCATCTAAAGATTGGTCGCAGCTTGCGAATATTCTCCGGCGTTCTTGCGGCGGTTTCTCACGTACCCGGTCGCCACGTCATTCTTTACCGAGGAGCAAACGCAATGGCTAATGACACCACAGCTCTAGAACGAAAGGTTCTTGCACATGAGCAGATACTTCAGGTTCTCATCGGGCATCTAGCCGAGACCGAACCCAAATTTCTGGATCGACTTAAAGCAGTATTCACGCATCATCATATTCTTGGCTCCAATGAGCTGAACTACGTCAATACAGCGCAGTATGCGGAAAAATTCATTCATGAAATTGAGAAGATGCAAAAGTATAATGCAGCGCTTTGATTTTCTCCGTCTCATGATTATCTGATAAAAATTCTGAGCCGATTATTTTTAAATAAATAAATATTACATGTCTGCTTGCGCTTTAATTCGAAAAGGCGCACTGTTTATTATGCACAGCAATTGAAACGGGCGCTATCGTTGGGAGAGAACAATCTCCTGCCCCAAAATGAAGGGGACATGCGATGTCTTCCGCTTCACGTCTATCCTACTTTGGCCCAGAAGATTTCCCTTCGCTACGTGCTTTCCTGCAACGTTCCGGATATTCGCTGGAGGGTTGCGAAAAGCCAGAGACTCGCATGGAAGCCGCCAAACACCTTTGTGAAATTTTCAGCGACGGAAGCCATA
>NZ_RCHH01000033.1:0-15009 GCF_003664555.1 Ochrobactrum soli
CTTGCCCATGGTGCATCTCCTTCCATGAGACAAGTGAATCACAGATCAAGCCAAACGGGAATCCCGAATCCGGTTAACAGCGACATGCTTTAGCTATTGGTGTCATCTTGGGATTTATATTTGCAACGCCTTATTATTATGGAGTAAGCCCTCAAAATAGCGGAGAGCAAGGAACCAATACCGTCCGATGATATTTCTCCTAAAGGACCGGAAAGGGCGCGTTCGGGGTCATCATCGATCTGAGCGCGCAGACCGCGGCTTCAAACATTCGCATCTGGAACGATGCTAAACGGCCTATCAATGTTCAGGCCAGAATATACCGCTGGAGCCAGAGCAACGGAGCGGACACTTACGCGGAAGCAACCGATGTCGTCGTCAGCCCGCCCATATCGCAGCTGAAACCGGGCAGCGAAAACATCGTGCGTATCGTTCGCACGTCGAAAAGTCCGGTCAAGGCGGAAGAAAGCTACCGGCTGATTGTCGATGAACTTCCTTATATTGCGCAGCGACGATCCGGCACACTCAATCTGGTGATCCGTCATTCCATTCCGGTTTTCTTTTCGCAACCCGGTACGCCGGATGCGAACCCGTCATGGAGCGTCCAGCGTCAATCGGGCGGATATCGGGTGACCGTTAACAACACAGGAAACAAGCGTCTGCGTGTCTTCGACCTTGCATTGCAGGGTGCGGGCGGTCGTGCCGTCGCACAGCGGAAAGGCCTTGTTGGATATGTTCTGGGGCAATCAAGTGCATCTTGGTTTATTCCTGGAACAGGTGGAAGTCGGGGTGGTGGCTCGCTGGCGATTTCAGCTCAAAGCGAAGCTGGCCCGATAAATGTGCAAGCGAGCGCCCGGGGCGGTCGATCTTGCGGTTTTGACGATTGCGTTTCTAACGGTCTGCACAGGATGTCTGAAAGCTGCGGCGCAGGAATTGCCACCTACGTCGTCGGGGACGCTTGTTTCCGACGATACCCCTCTGGAGCTTCAGCTTGAGGTCTATGTGAATGGCGCATCATCGGCACTGATCGCTACGTTTCGTCAAACACCGGACGGATCACTTCTTATTGAGCCGGAACAGCTCAAGAATGTCGGGATCAAGCCCGCTAGGGAAGCTGCGCGGGACGACGGATGGATCGACGTGAACCGGCTCTCCGGGGTTAACGTCACCTATGATAAGGAGGACCAGATCGTTCGTTTCAATGCGCAAGAAAACAAGCGCGCCGCGCGTGTCATTGATGCGCAGTCTGGCGAGGAAGTCGCGTCTGAGGAAGAGGACGACAAGCCCAAAGCCAAGAGCAATTTCGGCAGGCTGGTGAATTATACGATCTATGACGCCAGCGGTGGACAGGATTGGTATGATCTGACGCAGTTCGAAGGTGTATCGGGCCTAATGGAAGGACGCCTGTTCGGTCCCTATGGCGTCTTCTCGTCGTCGCAGGTGATCAGTTTGTCCGATGCCGACAGGTTCGGCTCGACGCGGCTCGATACGAGATGGTCCTATCCGGATCAGCAAACACTGATGACCTATAACGTTGGCGACTTCATCACGGGTGGCCTTTCATGGACGCGACCGACCCGTCTGGGCGGCGTGTAAATCCGGCGCACTTTTTGACTGCGGCCCGATCTGGTCACCATGCCGTTGCCTGAACTGTTGGGGTCTCCGGCCGTGCCGTCAACGGCCGATGTCTATATCGACAATGCCCGTCGTGCGATCAGCAATGTTGCGTCCGGGCCGTTCTCGATCACCATCCTCCCGGTGGTCACTGGCGCAGGCACAGCGCGTATGGTGGTTCGCGACGTTCTGGGCCCTGAAACGGTGACGGAAGCGCCGTTCTATGCTTCGGCTGATTTGCTGGCGAAGGGGCTCGCGGATTTCTTCGCTGAAACCGGCTTTGCCCGCCGATACTACGGCACGGAATCGAATGATTATGATGGCCGGATCGTAGGAGGCGGCACATTGCGAGATGGCCTCACAAGTAACACAACCATTGAGGGGCATGTCGAGGGTACTGAGAACTTTACAATGCAGGCATTGGTGGCGTTTTCAATATAGGGCCCTTCGGCGTGGGGGCACTATCTGGAGCGAACAGCAAATTTGGCAGCGAAACCGGCTACCAGTATGCCGCAAGCATTGAAGCTGAACTCTGGGAGGAAGACTGGACTTTCGGATGCAAGCAGCAGATGGGGGCGGCCATGTCTTGTTTGATCACGATATTGCAAAAAGAACTCAACCGGCTGAAGATCGTTCAGTAAATCAGAGAACCATCTTGCCCAGATGCAGGCAAAGCGCCGCTTGATCTCAGTCGCAGCCAGATGCACGGGCCTTCACAGGACTTTGTAAAGCGAAGCTAACGGTAAGGAGAGACTGGATTCCTATGAATGTAACGAGGCACGTAGCCTCCACCCGAACGTGAAGGCCGTCCGCCACGGGCCGCAGAAACGCGTAACCATCGCCAAAACTGATAACACTGTTCCGGCCAATGATTTCGAAAGACACCAAACACGCGCTGAACTCAATGCATAGAAATTTGCCTGCCTCATCCGGATTTGGATGAGTTACGAACGTTTCGGTACTGTGCGTGTATGTGATATTTTTTATCATGGAAGCCGTAGGTTCCTTACGTCGCGACGTGCAACGTGCATTTCTCCGCTTACGGTCGCGAAACTGATTGCACCGTCGTCGTTGTTCTCAGCCAGGAAATCTATTATCGATTGACTACTGCTGATCGTCACGAAAGTGAGGTGTCATGGAGCAGACCGGTTCTCGATAACTTGATGATTATAGAAATCTGTTTCCCTGATCGAGCCAGTTGGGGCTAGCCATTATCGATCAGGAGCTCTTTGACAGCGCTGCAAAAACTCTCAATCTCATTCGCCTGATGGCTGGCGGTAATGGAAACCCGTAGTCCTGCTTCGCCCCTGGCTACGGTTGGAAAGAAGATAGCTGAAGCGTAGAAATTTTTCTTCAAAAGCTCCTGGGCACACCCAATGGATGTCATTTCATCGCCGATGCGGATAATGCGGATCGGCAGCGCGGAGCCCGATTGAGCTGTGGGGATCAGTCTGTCGAAAAATGCGATATTGTCCTGCAATGCGGCCTGTCGTTGCCCTAGCTCTGAAGACTGATGGATTTCAGCTGAAGCTAGCCCAGCACCAATAGCGGCAGTATTGAGTGACGCTGAGAATGCGTGCGCAATAGCATAACGGCGAAACAAACTTTCCTGGTGGGCGGTTCCAAGCATCAGCAGCCCCCCAGATGCTCCAAATCCCTTCCCTAACGATGTGACAATTATGGTTCGATCTCCAAGGTTATCGAACTGGGATCTCGCATAACCTTGCCCTTTCCTTCCGACAATGGATATACCGTGTGCATCGTCAATGTAGAGAAACAACCCGTATTTTTCTTGCAAACGTTTCAATTCATCAATGTGCGCGCTGCCTCCCATGGAGTAAACGCCATCGCAAATGTAGGCTACGCTTCGGTTTTTCTTACAGATGTCCTCAAGCATTTCATAGTCGTTGTGAGGAATCGTTTGAACGGCGGTTTCATCGGCCACTGTTTTCTTATGGTAGGCAAGGGTTGCGTGAGCAAAGCGATCGAAAACCATCGTCGGCTTTATACCGCCTGTCAGATGACCAGAAGCAACCAGTGGGAGGGCGCTCATGTTGGCGGCCAGAACGGTCGTATAAGTAATAGAGCGGGCTTCGAAGAGCTTTGAAAGCACCTCTTCGAGTTCGACAAGCTGCGCGAAGTTCAGCCTTGTCCGCGCGCACGACCAGTGCAAACTACCGTTTTGTCGAACTGCCTCAATGGCTCCCGCGACAATAAGTGGGTGGTTGTCCAATCCTAGATAGGAACACCGGACGAAATCAACGATGGTCTCGTTGCGACCACGTAGCTGGACCTGGCGTCCTTCTCTCGGGTCGGCATAAAGTGCCATAACACCTTGAAGATGGGCAGCGTCAAAATGGGAGTCTGCAATACCGATCAACTTGGCCGTGTTGCGGACACCCGTTCCAGATAGAGCTTGAGACGATTCAAACGAATTCTTTGGCATCACATCCTCCATTGTGGTGCCGGTATGAAAACTTACTGAATGCTTTCTCGCAACAAAGCATTTAAGAAGAATTATCGGATATATTATTCACAAAATTTATATTCTTATCATTTGCGAGTTTATTGTGAAAATTCGAACGCGTATCCGGTCGTATGAACTGTTCGGATAAGGTTCTTTCCGGTCAATTTCCATAGCTGACGCCTCAGATTACCGACGTGGACGTCTACGGTTCGTGGCTGGACATAATGATGCGGCGGCCAACCGATTTTGATCAATTGCTCTCGATTCATGACTTGGCCGGGTGCGGCAATGAACCCTCGCAAAATTCGAAACTCGGTGGGTGTCAACCGTATTTCCATTTCCCCGAGTCTCAGGGTCCTTTCGCTCGACAGGATATTCAGTTCGCCAACATGGACACTGCTATGGCGATCGGACGCTAACGTTTTGCGCTCCAAAGATGTGGTCTGCCGGTCGTGTAAAAATGACAGCACTCGCTCGGGCACGAAAGGATGAGGGAAAAATTCGTCGAATCCAGCCTGCAAAAAATCAAGAAAATTCAGCGAATTGCAAGACTGAGCCAGCGCTACAAGAATTATATCTCTGGTGGCGGAATTTTGTTTAATAGCAGCACAAAACTTAAGAATGGGTTCTGTGTTCTCGCTTGTATCAAACAATATCGCATATGGAATTGCTTCCGTTGCCAAGTTCGATGGAGCCTGCAGGCTCATGAGGCTCGGCTTATAGCCGGCAACACTGAGAATGTGACTAAGTATGAGGTAGTTCTGCGGGTTTTGTGTGCAGATCTTTACGCTAAGATTCACGGCCAGCATTCTCCGTCGATATCAATGTTGCGACATAAATTATCAAGTTTATGAATAATTTTAATAAGAGTTATGATAAGGTCAATATTTATGTGAATATTTATAAACTGATAGAAACTTTGTTCACTTTTTTGTTATATCAAATCGATGCATAAATATTTCACATGACGTACCGTGGGTTATGACCACACCGGGATTTCACATCCTTAAACCTTCGAGCTTATCCTTCAGGGCTGCGTTCATTCGTGCGTTGTTCCCGCACCGCGCGCTGACTGCTTTCACTTGTGCGGGTAATATTTACAGTTCAGCGCGCTCCGAAGATATCAAGGCGCCGGCACTGAAACGGTCCGGCGTATCCTTGCGTACTATCGCAATGTTCAACCTCGAACCCACATATTCCAACTCTGCAGCAACTTCCTGGCATTCTCGTTGATCCATTTGGCATCTGGAACCACTACGGTGTCTCGAACTTGGGTTGCTGTTGGCATGAAGCGCTTGGTTTCCTCGGACATCATTGCAATTGCCTCCGTGCTCGGCGGCGTACAGGCCAAGACATCGCACGCTTTGGCCTGTGCGGCCGGATTATCAAGCCAGAAAGCTATAAGTTTGAGGGCATTTTCGCGATTTGGCGCTCCTCGCACGAGCGCAATGCGATCCCCAACCAAGAACGATGCTTCATAGGACCAACCAATCTGAAGGCCTTCAGTTTGCAGTGCACGTGCACGGGTAAGCCAGATTTGACCGAGCGCGTATTCGTTGTTTCGAAATCCTTGTACACTTTGATCGCCACTCTTCCACCATAACGAGACGGCGGGACGGATTTCATCCAGCTTTTTGAATGCTCGGTCGATATCGAGTGGGAAAAGTTCGTCACGTGTCACACCGTCAGCAAGCAAGGCTGCAGCCAATACGCGCCAGGGATCATCAAAATTCGGGAATGCTCGACCTCCAGGAAACTCGGCTGTATTCCACATATCAGCCCATGTCCGCGGTTCCCGCTGGTCTTTCTTTTCTTTTCGGTAGACGAGCAACGTTGCGGTCGACTGGAGCAAAGCACCGCCTGGCGCACAAGCGTTCGCCGCCAAATCGGGCCGTTTGGCGAATGCCTTACAAAACTCGCTGAGATCTTCGGTTACGAGTCGGTGAGCTTCCGATTCCGATTGGATTTCTCCATCGAGATAAAGATCCCATGAGACGTTTCCGGCTTTGACCATTGCTGAGGCTTTCGCCCGCATCTCCGAATTGGTTGCGGATACAATTTTTACGCGGATCCCCGTCTGCGCTGTAAATGGATCGAACCAGGCCTCCTTTAGTGCGCGATCGTACACCCCTCCCGTCGATGCGATCACGACCTCGCTAGCCGATGTCGCGCCGGGGTAACCACTTATCGCAAGCGTTATCGTCGCGACGGCCATGGATCGGCGGGCGCATTCGGCCACTTTATGAAGTGTCATAATTATCTCCCCTTTTTTCAGTTTTGCTTGGAACGTGACAGTACGAACGACAGTGCAATAAGGCACATTGACACCAGGACAACCATGGTGGAGGCGGCTGCAATGGTTGGTGTCAGATTAAAATCTATGTCTTCAAACATTTTTCTGCCGATCGGCTTGCCGCTGATGTCCGAAATGAAGAACGCGACAGTGGCCTCATCAAATGAGGCCAGAAAGGCGAAGACGAATCCGGCTCCGATACTTGGTGCGATTATCGGCAAAGTGATGTGGAAAAACGCTCTGCCACGCCCTGCTCCGCAGTTCAGGGCGGCAAGCTCCAACGCTGGATCAAAACGCTGCAGAGCCGCGACTACGGTAATCATCACGAATGGAACCGACAAGACCGTGTGACTGACCAGAAATCCTGAAAAGGTTCCAGTCAATTGATGCGGTGCAAAAACCAGATAGAGGGCGACACCCAGTACAATATGCGGAACGATCATCGGGCCGATCGTCAGTACGTGGAACACCCCTTTGAAGGGTAGCTCGCCTCTGACAAAGGCGAGAGCCGCCATGGTTCCCACAACGGTGGAAGTCACGGCTGTCGCCAAGGCAATTTTCAGGCTGAACCATGTTGACGCCATCCAGTCAGGATCGCCGAAATAAGCCGCGTACCATCTGAACGACAAACCTTGCGGCGGGAATTGCAGATAATCCGTCTGGCTGAACGACATTGGAACTATGATCAATGTGGGTAGAATGAGAAACAACAATACGATGCTCACGAAGAAGGCCGCGAACAGTTTCCAGGCGAGATTACCCATGCGCCCTCCCTTCAGTGACATTCTTGAAGTCCCGATCTCCCGGCTCGAACTGATTGTAGAGAACTGATTAATGAACACTTGCGAACCCCTTATTGAGCGCCAGTACTCGCCGGAAGCATGCGACAAAAATAATTGTCATGCCGAGCAACACGGTAGAAAGAGCAGCAGCGAAGGGCCAATCGAGTGTCACAGTTGTCTCCTGACCGATCAGCGTTGCCATCAACATCGAATCCGGCCCTCCAACCAGAGCGGGCGTTATGTAAAAACCGAGCGCCAAAACAAAGCACAATGTGGCACCGGCAAATATCCCGGGAAGACACAAAGGAAACGTGACGACGAAGAAAGCCTTCCACGGACTTGCGCCAAGGTTAAGAGCAGCTCGATCGAGGTCCTTGGGTATAGCTTTGAGCGCCGCATAAATGGGCAACACAACGAAAGGCATCAGAACATGTGCCATCGCCAGCGTCACCGCTCCTTGCGTGTAAAGAAGCTTGAGGGGCTGCTCGGTCAAACCGAGAGCGCTGAGAACCCCATTCACAATCCCGTTTCGCTGCAACAGGACAATCCAAGCATAGGAGCGAACTAAAACCGAAGTCCAAAGCGGAATGAAGACACAAATCGCCGCTATAATCCGGGCAACCTGTCCCGCTCTTGTCATGACCAGAGCAACAGGAAAGCCGAGCACGCAGCCAATGGCCGTCACAGCGACCGCAACGCCGACTGTGGAAGCCAGGACATCGAGATAAAGACTTCGCTCTACGATGCGTCCATAGCTTATCGCGTCGTCCGAAAAACTGAGCGCGATGAGTCTACTGATCGGATACATAAAGCCAACGACCAATAGAAATAACAATGGTAACACCAGAAGCCATGATGTTAGAGGAGGGTATTGGCGTGCGGATTTTCCCCGAAGGAATGTGCCGAGACTGGAAAACGAGGAACTCATGCCGCCAACCTCGTCTCAAGGTCGAAAATCAGGAGTGAGACGGTATCAAAGCTTACACCGACGCGGCTATTCCTTTGCAACGCCGGTGAAGATGCCGTTGCAGGTAATTGGACACGAAGGTCGATATTTGGAAAGGCGTCAAGTCGGACCAAGACGACAGTGCTCGAACCGATGAAGACGGACGCCTCGATCGTACCGGACAGTTGTCCCCCACTCTGATCGGAAGAGATACGAACATGTTCCGGCCTCATTGCCATCCTGATATCGGAACCGATAGATTTGTGTGCCATTTGGGGATGAAGTCGTGGATCCACCTCCACAGCAACACCCTCTGAGATATCAAGAATGCACTTGCCGTTTTCATTGCCGCGATAAGTTGCCGGAATAAAATTGATAGAGCCAATAAAGTCAGCAACGAAGGTGCCGTTCGGTTCATTATAGAGTTCTGACGGAGTACCAACCTGCTGGACGCAGCCATCATGCATTACCACGATGCGGTCGGACATGGTCAACGCCTCTTCCTGGTCGTGAGTGACGTAGATTACTGTCGCACCGAGATATTCCTGAATGCGCTTGATCTCAAACTGCATTGCCTCTCGCAATTTCTTGTCGAGGGCACCGAGCGGTTCATCCATCAAGATGACGGGAGGAGAAAAAACTAACGCACGGGCGACGGCCACACGCTGTTGTTGTCCACCGGACAACTGGTTCGGATAACGGTCCGCGAAGTCATTGAGACGGATCAGTTCAAGCATCTCATCGACGCGTGTCTGGATCTCTTTCTTCGAACCTAGTCGACGCATTTTCAGTGGAAACGCAATGTTCTGCCGAACCGTCAGATGGGGGAACAGCGCATATTTCTGGAACACCATACCGATATTACGCCGATTGGGCGGGAGCGTGGTTATATCTGTGCCGCCCACCAGAATTCTGCCGTTCGTCGGTTGTTCGAAGCCGGCGATCATGGTGAGCAAGGTCGTTTTACCGGAACCGGACGGTCCAATGATGGAAACGAACTCGCCTGCCCGGATATCGAGCGTGGTTTCACGGATAGCCCAGGTTTCACCAAATCTTTTCTGAACTCCGGCAAGCATTAATTTCTGACCGATCAATCTTTTCTCCTCCGGAAACCACGTGGAATCTGTGCCCGTGCATTCGGTCTCGACGCAAAAAGCATCATTGACGTTCCAGACGCATAGGCGTGCCTATCCAGCAACCACGTGACTCCATGAGTACGCGCTGCTAAAACCTAGAATGACGCGACAAAATCTTTGCAAAAACTTTACATGGTCTTTTTGTTGCATCATAATTCTGATATGTCAACAGGGATTGCGGCTTAAAATGAGCACAACAAAATTGTCGGACCTCACCAATGAGGGTCAGGCACCAAGTCTTGGCGATGTAGCGTACCGCGAAATGAAAGAGCGGCTGATACGCGGTGAATACAAGCCTGGCAAGAAGCTTACAGTCCGAGCCGTAGCCGAGGATCTCGGATTCAGCTCCACTCCTGCGCGGGACGCGATCAACCGTCTCACCGGTGAAGGCGCATTGGTCTATTCGGGACCAAAAACCGTAATCGTGCCGGTTTTAAACGAAGACAGCCTGCGCGAGATCACGCTTATTCGGCTTGCCCTGGAAGGGCTGGCAGCACAGCTTGCAGTAAACTCGGTTACCGATGAAGACATTGAAAAACTTAAGGATATTCAGAGTTATATAAACGACGCGCTGGACCGGCGCGCTTATGATACGGTTTTGCGGCACAACAAGGATTTCCATTTTCATGTTTATGGAATGGCCGGAATGCCTCGGCTTTTATCCATGATCGAAGGGACCTGGCTCAGGGTTGGCCCATCTCTTTACGATCTCTATCCGGAGTTTGCCGAAGAAAAAAATGGGGTACGAAACCACCAGATAGCCATTGAATCGCTGGAGGACAAGGATGGCGCTTCCTTGCGCGCCGCCTTCGAGAACGATATTCGGGATGGCTATCGGCGCTTGCGCCAGGCGGCGCGAGCGCGCTCCGCGATTAGATAGATTTTTGTTGTATGGACTTGACCTTTCGCATTTTTGTTGCAACAAAATTGTGAAGGCAACGCAAAAGCGTTAGCTGATGTGCGTTTAAAAGGCCCAATCAATGATACCCAATCCGAAAATACACCGTGACGTTCCGGTGCTCAGTACGGAATCGTCACGCCTTTACGCCCGCAGCCTGCGGGTTTTACCGCAGGGTGTGTCACGCGTCACGATCGATATCGATCCAATACCGATTTACATTGAACGTGGTGATGGCGCCTATCTGGTTGATGTGGACGATAACCGTCTTCTGGACCTGAACAACAACTTCACCACGCTAATTCACGGACACGGTTTCGAACCGGTTGCGGAAGTTGTTGCGCGGCTTTTGCGTAACGGGACCTGTTTTTCCAATCCGACGGAACACGAGGTCGCACTGGCTGAATTGCTGATCTCCCGTATCCCGGCAATGGAAAAGGTTCGCTTCGTCAACAGCGGGACCGAAGCGGTCATGTTTGCAATCAAGGCCGCGCGAGCGTTCACAGGCCGCTCTGCGATTGTTCGCTTTGAGGGAGCTTATCACGGGGGGTACGATTGGGCTGAAACGGGGCAAACCGGCACCTATCCCACCAACGAGTCGGGTCGAAGCGTTGCGCGGCCTGGATATCGTGGTGCGCCGACCAGCCTTGGCGACGATGTCATTGTCCTCCAGTTCAATGACAAGGAGGAGATCAGTTCGAAACTCGAGAGCCACGTGCATCGGATCGCCGGTATTTTGATTGATCCTATGCCAAGCCGGGCCGGGCTATTTGCGCCAGACGAGGGGTTTATTGGGGCACTGACAACTTTCGCGCAAAAACATGGCATTCTGCTGATCGCCGATGAGGTGTTGAATATCAGGCAAGGTTATACGGGTGCTTCGGACCGCTACGGTCTTGGTCCCGATCTGATAGCAACCGGCAAGATCATCGGGGGCGGTTTTCCAATTGGAGCCATCGGCGGGCGCGCCGAAGTCATGTCGGTCTTCGAAAAACGGGACGGCAAGCCGCCTGTTTCGCAAGGTGGGACATTCTCCGCTAACCCGGTCTCCATGGCGGCTGGTCTTGCTGCCATGAATGCATTGACACCCGATGCCTTCGTACGACTCGAAGAATTGGGAGATGCTTTACGCTCACGTCTTTCGCAGATCGCTCAGTCGCGACAGGCTCCCTTTTCGATCACCGGAGCCGCCTCCCTCTTCCGCATTCATCCAAAACGTGAAGCGCCGACTGATTACCGCGCTTCGATCATGTCGGCTGATCAGGCCTTACGCATGCGAGAACTCACACGGTATTTCGCCCGGAATGGCGTGCTGTTGCCCTTTGGAGCGGCAGCCAGCCTATCGACCCCGATGGGCAACACAGAAGTCGAGCTCATTGCCTCGCTTTTTGATAATTTCCTTGTACAAAACCCCGTTCGGGAGGACCATCCATGAAACATGCCGCAATTACAGACAGCGTTGCTGATCGTATCGCTCAAGCACTAGTCCGCCATGGCGTCGAGGTGATCTTCGCACAAAGTCTGCCCTCCGCTGTTATTCTTGCGGCCGAAGCCTGCGGAATTCGCCAGATCGCCTATCGTCAGGAAAATATGGGCGGAGCGATGGCGGACGGTTATGCCCGTGTTTCTGGCAAGGTGGGGGTCGTCGCGGCACAGAACGGTCCTGCGGCTACGTTGCTGGTTCCACCACTAGCCGAAGCTCTGAAAGCGAGCATCCCAGTTGTCGCACTTGTGCAGGATGTCGAACGGAACCAAACGGACAAGAACGCCTTTCAGGATATCGATCAAATTGCCCTCTTCCAGTCCTGCACGAAATGGGTCCGTCGACTTAATGTGGCCGAGCGCGTCGATGACTACATCGATGCAGCTTTTACCGCCGCGACAAGTGGGCGAGCGGGACCGGTTGCGCTTTTGTTGCCGGCGGACCTGCTGCGCAGCCCGGCTCCGAAGAGCGGTAAGCCGAGAACTGCTTGCCTTGGCTACTGGCCGCTTGACAGGTTTCGTCCATCGGACGATCTCATTCAGACTGCGGCGGATACTATTGCTGACGCGAGCAACCCCGTTGTATTGGCTGGCGGCGGTATTCACGCCGGTGGCGCAGCGGCAGCATTGGCTCGCCTTCAGGAAGTAGCCTCCCTTCCCGTGTTCACGACCAATATGGGCAAAGGGGCAGTTGACGAATTCCATCCTCTGTCTGCTGGCGTTCTGGGAGCGCTGACTGGCCCAAGATCGTTGGGTTTCTACAGTGGCCAACTGATGAAGGAAGCAGATCTGGTTATCCTTGCCGGAACACGCACTAATCAGAACGGAACCGACAATTGGCAGCAGATTCCTCCTTCAGCGAAAATCATCCAGATTGACATCGACCCCGGTGAGATCGGGCGCAACTACGAGGCGCTGCGTTTGCATGGCGATGCGCACGAAACGCTAACGGCCCTATGCGAAGCGTTGTCGAAGCGAGACTTCCTTCGGCGCGACATGTCCCGCCTCGCTTACGAGAAGAGAATTGCGGGTTTCTGGGCGGAATATGACGAAGCTCGCGGACCGGTTCTTGAGGATCGCTCAGCCACGATGAGGCCTGAGCGCGTTATGCAGGAATTGCAGCCCTGGCTCGAGCATGACGTAACGGTCGTGGCAGATGCGAGCTATTCGTCCATGTGGGTCGTAGGTCAGCTTCGCTGTCGCAAGGTGGGCAGAAGATTCATTACACCGCGAGGGCTTGCTGGCCTTGGATGGGGTTTACCGCTTGCGATGGGGGTAAAGGTTGCCCATCCTGATAACCCAGTGGTTGCCATCGTAGGGGACGGCGGATTTGCACATAGCTGGGCCGAACTGGAAACGATGATACGTATGCAGTTACCTGTCACCGTTGTTCTTCTGAACAATGGCGTGTTGGGCTTCCAGAAAGATGCCGAAACCGTAAAATTCGGGCGGTATACCACGGCGTGCCATTTTGCTCCGGTCGATCACGCAGCGATCGCTTCAGCATGCGGATGTCGATCTGCCACTGTCGATAATGCTGCTGACTTCTCGCAGCAGCTGCGTCTGAGCATTGAAAGCGGTAAACCGTCGCTCATTGAAGTGATTACCGATCCCGACGCTCATCCTCCGCTTTCTCTTTTTGCGGCAATGGATCAGGCAGCATGACGGCTGGAGCACGTGAGCGTATAGCAGTTGTTACCGGGGGCAGCTCAGGCATTGGGCTGTCAACGGTCAGACAATTGGCCAGTGAAGGGTACAAAGTAGCGTTTTTCGGGCAGACGCGACAGCGAGTTTCGGCGGCTGGAGAGTTGCTCATTTCGCAATTCGGGAAAGATGCAATCTTATATCGGTGTGTAGACATAACTGAACCGACAGCAATTATCGGCTTTTTCGATACCGTGCGAGGCCATTGGGGTTCGCCAGACACTCTGATCTGTAATGCTGGCGTATCACCCAAAGCAAAAGATGGCAAAGCTGCAGCGTTTGTCGAGACAACGATTGAGGAATGGAACACAGTCCTTTCAACCAATTTGATCGGACACGTCCTTTGTTGCCAATGTATTTTGCCGGATCTGATTAAACGGCGCTTCGGTAGAATCGTTTTGGTTGGTTCTATTGCTAGCAGGGCGGTACCCAGACTCGCTGGCAGCGCTTATACCGCATCAAAAGCTGCGCTATCGGGTTGCCTTCGTTCTCTCGTGTCCACGCTTGGCGGGACAGGAGTTACGGCCAATATGGTTGCGCCGGGACATATCGTAACCGGAATGACTAGCCCAGTGGATTCCGATTCAAATCGAGATGCCCTTTCGCGCATTCCGGTGGGCCGCTTGGGAAGCCCTGACGATGTAACAGCTTTGATCGCTTTCCTGGCGTCGGAAAGCGCTGGCTTCGTCAATGGTGCCACGATCGATGTAAACGGGGGAGAATACGTTTCGCTTTAATAGTGCTTCAACGGGACGATGAATGTTATGTCGAAGGTTCTGATAAAAACATCAGACGCGCAATTGTTTCTGATGCTTCGTCATCTACTCTCGGTTGAAGGGTTCGATTCGGAACTCGCATCACAGCTCAAAGATTTGACGACTGCCAAGATCGGCGCCGAACGGAATCCGGGTGTCTTGATATGGGACGGCAGCGAGGCTGAGCTTTCCGAGTTTCTTCACCTTGGGGAACGGATTCCAAGTCTCGCGTTGGTTATACTGAACAGGAGTGGCATCGATACTGGACATCAAATCAATGAACGTTTCGATCTGGTCCTGAACCCTCCGTTCGATCCCCTTCTTTTGCTGGGATTTCTCCAAAAATACCGAGGCAATATCGCGACTACGGATGCCACGAGAGTTGTTTTGACCTATTGCGACCTGTTGCTGAACCGTTCGCAGGTTCGGGTGTTTCGCAACGGGCATCGCGTCAAACTCACGCCGTTGCAGTTTCGTTTGCTTGAAGCGCTCATGCAAAAGCCTGAAATTGTCTGGAGCAGGCAGGACCTCATCGACGCAGTATGGGGTCAGGGAGCTATCGTCGAGCCACGCACGGTCGACATTCATATCGGCCATATACGGCGTGCTTTGGCGCGGCACGGTCCAAATTTGATCAGAACAGCCCAGGGTCGGGGCTACGCTCTCGATCGGTGGGCGGCCCCATTACAGTAAGTTTCAATTCATGAGGCGCTGAAAAATCCGCGTCCAGAACTGAAAATTACGTTGATCATTTTCGAACCAGGCGTCGAGTGCAAAAAGCGCGGCAGCTGTCGGCGCTGTATCTGCGTAGATTCGCCTCGTAGCATCGACCACCAGACTGTCTTCCGTGCCATGACGGATAGCGTCCTGCTGCAAAAGTTCCCGGGCAGCTTTTACATTCGAAATTTGCAACACAACCATTCCTCCTGCGTCCG
>NZ_RCHH01000034.1:0-9084 GCF_003664555.1 Ochrobactrum soli
CAAAAGTAGCAGCAACCGCCAGCGAAGCCAGCGCGCGCAATGTCCGCATTGATGTCGGCGCACGGATGCGAAGCATGTGGAAGTGATGTTCCGTGTTCCATACGCGCGCGAATGGACAAACACTTTGTATGAAACCATTCCTGTCTCATGCAACCCAGCTAGCTTCTGACAATCTGGTCCATTGGTCTTTTAGGTCGGATCGCGTCGATTCCATTCTTTCATCGGCGACCCAAGAGAAGGGTCGCCCGATCGGTTAGGTTTCTATCGTAGTCTGAGGCGTAATGCGGTCCATCCTTTAACAGTTGGAGGATGTTGTCAGACATGGGCCGCTTTTCCGACGCTTCGCGCAAGCCAGATCTGAAACCGTGGTGCTACATCACAAAGCTCGCCAAACGCCTCTGCTGGCAGTTTTCGCTCGATGCTCGAAAGGTCCTCCTCCGACGGGTCTTTTTTTGACCATTGGCCCCATGTTGATGAACGCGGATTGACCAGGAGTCGAGCAGATGGAGAACGCCGTCGTAAGCTTCTGATATCGCGTTGCGAACGCGCGCCCAGCGCCCGGCATGGCACCATCTGTCGAAGCGATCTACACAGGTTATAATGGACCGCAGCGGGCTGGAATTTCTGCCCAGCTTGCTATCGCGACGTTTTATCGCCGGTGGGCCAGCGCCTGATTGGGCTGGCGCAGGCTCGGATCGAACGGGCTGATCTTGTGGGAAATGATCGCCGCTTCCCGGCGCAGCAGTTCAACGACAGTTTGCAGCCGCTGTTCGGTCAGGCGTGAGGCCAGCGTGCCGACGCTGAAGGCCGCCACGGCTTCGCCGCTATGGTCGAGAATGGGCACGCCGACACCAGCCATGCCGTCGATCATATTAAAGTTGAAGGTTGCAGCGCCTGTCTTTCGCACGTCATCAATCATGATACGCAGATCAACTTCGTCGATGGTGGACTTATCCAGAATGCGGGGCATGTTGAAGCGGATGATCGCTTCCCGCTCTTCTTCCGGCAGGAAGGCGAGAATGGCGAGACTGCCCTGACCGATACCAAGCGGAACCTTGCCGCCAATATCGCCGGTATAGGAGCGGATCGGAAAAGGTCCCTCGACACGATCAAGACACACAGCATCAAAATTGCTGCGCACCAGCAGGAAAACCGTATCGTTGAACGTGGTCGACAGCCGTAGCAGCGCCGGGCGCGCAATATTCAGTATCCCGTCGCGTTGCCGGGCCTGCGCTGCCATGGCGAAAAACTCCAGCGACAGGCGATAGGCCTTCTTGTCGGCGATCTGCTCGACAAGGTTTTCGGAAATCAATGTCTTCAGCAGACGATGGGTGGATGGCTGGCTCAATTCGAGATCACGGGCCAGATCGATCAGCCGCACGCCGTCCTCGGCGCTGGCGGCCAGACCTTTCAAAATATGGATTGCCTTCACCAGACTTGAGTTGAGAGCGGCGCCAGATTTCGAATTCTCTGATATATCATCCATAAAACTGCTTCCAAATTCTGTATTTTAAAAGATGTATATAATTTCTTCCGGATTTGAAAATTATAATTTGTAATCGCAGAATTTTTTCTGCCATCTGAAAGCGTCGCCAAATGGGAAGGTCCGGCGAGGCACCGAAAAAGTGCTGCAAACGGATCGGCGGTTTTGCTTCAGGCGTTGTTCAGGGAACGATGCGGCCGCGAAAGCGGCTGGCCACTAAAGTGTTGCTGCGCAACCGAGCATGAATGACCGCCCCGCCAGCCAGCCCTGTAAAGAGGCGACGTGAGATAACATCACGGCGCTTCCGCTCCCCCGCACATTTCTGCGGAAGTCAGGCCGAGAGGGAGACGCAATGAGCTTTTTGACCCTTTCCGGAATTTCCCGCCACTACGGCAAGTTCGCGGCTGTCGATAAATTCAATCTGACGATTGAAAAGGGGGAGTTCATTTCGCTGCTCGGCCCTTCCGGGTGCGGCAAGACCACCACCTTGCAGATGATCGCCGGACTGGTGCCCCCGACCGCCGGTTCGATCACGCTTGATGGTCGCGATATTACCCGTCTGGCCCCGGCCAAGCGCGAACTTGGTGTCGTCTTCCAGAGCTATGCGCTGTTTCCGCATATGACGGTGGCACAGAATGTCAGTTTCGGCCTTGAAATGCGCAATGTGGCCAAGGCCGAGCGCGAAAAGCGTGTGCGCGAGGTGCTGGAACTTGTGCATCTTGGCGCTCTGGCGGATCGCTATCCGCGTGAGATGTCGGGCGGTCAGCGCCAGCGTGTTGCGATTGCCCGCGCGCTGGTCATCAATCCGCCAGTGCTGCTTTTGGACGAGCCGCTCTCCAATCTCGATGCGCAGCTGCGCGAGGAAATGCAGTTCGAACTGCGCCGCATTCAGCGCACCGTCGGCATCACCACCATCATGGTGACCCACGATCAGGCCGAAGCGCTGTCGATCAGCGACCGAATCGTCGTCATGGAAAAGGGTCTCATCACGCAGGTCGATGCGCCGTACAAGCTCTACGAGCATCCACACAACCATTTCATTTCCAATTTTGTCGGCAAGTCCAACTTCCTCAAGGCGCGCGCCGAAGGCGAGATGATCGCGCTTGCGGGCACGGCGATCCGCTTCCCGGCAGGCGAAACCAAGCTTTCCGGCGATGTCTCAGTGTTTATCCGCCCGGAAAAAGTGCAGTTGGTGAATGACGGCGAGGGTCATATCGCCGGTGAGGTCGCAACGCGCTATTTTATGGGTAGCCAGTGGTTGCTCGGGGTCAATACGGCAGCAGGCCCACTTTCGGTGGCACTGCCCAATCTCGGTAATCCGCCGCCAGCCGAAGGCACGCAGGTCGGCCTCAACTGGAACCATGAAGACTGCCGTATCCTCACCGCAGGGGTGAACTGAGCATGGCTTCGGTGACTTCCCAGGATATTTCCGCAGCCCCGAAGGAACCGCGCAATCTGATGCCGCTTTTCCTGGCCGGGCCGTCGACGCTACTTTTCTTCGCGCTGGTGCTTTTGCCGCTGGGGCTAACGATCCTGCTGTCGTTCAATAGCTACAGCTATGACAAGGGCATCGAGAACGTCTATTCGCTCGCCAATTACGTGCAGGTTCTCAAAGACCCCTATTACCTGTCGATCTTCTGGCGGACGCTCAAGCTGGCGCTCATAACAACCGTCATCACGGTGCTGATTGGCGTGCCGGAAGCCTATATTCTTTCGAATATGCGCAAGCCGTGGCGCTCGATCTTTCTGCTAGTGATCATCGGACCGCTTCTGGTTTCGGTCGTGGTGCGCACCTTCGGCTGGAGCATGCTTCTCGGACGCAATGGTCTGGTGAACAGCCTGCTGCAACTGGTCGGCCTGCCGACGACACAGATCCTTTATAGCGAGACCGCCATTGTGATCGGTCTGGTGCATATCATGCTGCCCTTCATGGTGATCCCGGTCTGGACCGTGCTGCAAAAGCTCGATCCGTCGGTGGAAGCGGCCGCGCTTACGCTTGGCGCATCGCGCCTGACAGCATTGCGCCGCGTGGTATTTCCGCAGGCAGTGCTGGGCATTCTTTCGGGCAGCCTCATCGTCTTCGCCCTGTCGGCAAGTTCGTTTGCCATTCCGGGCCTGCTTGGCGGACGCCGTCTCAAGATGGCGGCAACCGTTGTCTATGACGAATTCCTGATCGAGTTGAACTGGCCGCTGGGTGCAGCCATCGCCATCATCGTTCTGGTGGCCAATCTCATCATCATGATCGCCTATAATCGCCTGCTCGAAGGGCAGGCCAAGAAGAAACTGGGGTAAGCACCATGGTCAAGAACGGTCCTTTTGCCCTTTTCTTCCACACGCTGGTCGTCATCTTCATGCTGGCGCCGATGCTGGTGGTGTGTCTGGTGGCTTTCACCCCGGAAAACACGCTGACCATGCCGTGGAACGGCCTTTCGCTTCGCTGGTTCAAGGCTGTGTTCGAGCATAACGACTTTATGACGTCGTTCTATAACAGCGTGAAGCTCGCCTTCTTCTCGGCCACGATCTCCACATTGCTGGCGGTGCCGTCCGGGCTTGCCATTGCGCAATATAATTTCCGTGGCCGCGATGCGCTCAATGCGCTGTTTCTGTCGCCGCTGATCATTCCGCATCTGGTGCTGGGCGTCGCATTCCTGCGCCTGTTCTCCCTGATGGGCTTCACGGGTTCATTCGTCTGGCTGGTTGCCGCGCATTCCATCGTGATCACGCCTTATGCGCTGCGCCTCATTCTCGCTTCGCTCGGCAGCATGGACCGCAATGCGGAAAATGCCGCGCGGACGTTGGGTGCCGGAGAATGGACAGTGTTCCGCCGCATCACCTTGCCGCTTTTGCTGCCGGGTCTGTCGGGCGGCTGGCTGCTTGCCTTCATCAACTCCTTTGATGAGCTGACCATGTCGATCTTCGTCACGTCGCCTTCGACGGTCACGCTGCCGGTCCGCATGTATATGTATGCAAGCGAATCCATCGATCCGATGATGGCTGCGGTCTCCGCCTTGATGATCCTCGTCGCGACCCTCACCATGATCATCATTGACCGCATGTTCGGCCTCGACCGTCTTCTGGTAGGCAAGGGCTGATCCGATCATGACGATCCCGGTTTCACCTTCGGCGGCCCAGTTCCGCAGACGGTATCGGCTGGCCGAACAGCCGCTCAGCTTCTCGCTTGACGGCGTGCCTTGCGAGGGACGCCGTGGCGACACCGTGTTGACCGCCATTCTGTCGGTGCAGGGAAAGCTGCGTCATACCGAATTCACCGGCGAACCGCGCGCAGGCTTCTGCCTGATCGGCGCTTGTCAGGATTGCCATGTCATGACCGCGGAAGGGCGGCGGCTACGCGCCTGCACAACACTACTGGAAGAAGGCATGGCGTTTGTGACGGAGCCTTCGACATGAGCGCTGTTGCGTCCCCTCTTTTGGCACCCGTCATTGTCGGCGCAGGGCCTGCGGGCATTCGCGCCGCCGAAACTCTCGTCAAGGCTGGTCTTCGGCCTGTCGTGCTGGACGAAGGCATGCGCTCCGGCGGGCAGATTTATCGCCGCCCGCCGATTGATGACGGGCGCAGTTATCGCAGCCGTTATGGTTCCGAGGCTCCCAAGGCCGAAGCGCTGCACACGACATTCGACACGTTGCGCGGTTCTATCGATTATCACCCGGAAACGCTGGTCTGGAATATTTCGCGCAACGATGGCGATCATCTCGATCTCCTGACGGATGGCGTGCATGGTCAGCTGCCCTATAGCCATCTCATTCTTGCAACCGGCGCAACGGATCGTGTGCTTCCCTTCAAGGGCTGGACGAAGCCCGGCGTCTATACGCTTGGCGCATCGCAAACTGCGCTCAAGGCGCAAGGCTGCACCGTTGGCGAACGCGTCGTGTTCATGGGTTCCGGCCCACTGCTTTATTTGGTGGCTTGGCAATATCACCATGCAGGCGCCAAGGTGGCGGCTGTTCTGGATACAGCGCGTTTTGCTGCCAAGTTTCATCTCGCGCATCTGGCGCTGTACGCGCCCCGCATTGTGGCGCTTGGGGCCTATTACGGCCTGCGCCTGAAACTGGCGGGCGTTCCGATCCACTATGATGTTCGGCCCGATTGCGTGCTGGGCGACGACCATGTCGAAGGTTTGCGTTATCGCACGGGCAAGAGCGAACACGAAGTGGCCTGCGATGCGCTGGCCTATGGTTTTGCGCTCCGCCCGGAAACGCAGCTTGCCGATCTTGCCGGTTGCGATTTCCGCTTCGAGGACCGCGACCGCGCCTGGTTGCCGATGACGGACAAGCTTGGCCGCACCAGCCGCATCGGCGTCTATGTCGCCGGTGATGGTGCTGGTATCGCCGGTGCCGATGCTGCCGAAATTCGCGGTCAGCTGGCCGCTATCGCGCTTCTTCGCGATCTTGGATTGCCATTCGATAACGGGACCGAACAGCGTCTCATTCGCAAACGCGATGGCATTTATCGCGAACGCCTGATTGTCGAAAAGGCATTTCCGTTTCCGCTCGACTGGTTTCAGACGGTGGCAGGCGATGTCACGCTTTGCCGTTGCGAAGAGATCAGCCTTGCCGAAGCGCGGGATGTGATCGGCGCAGGCAACACACAGGAAATCAATCGCCTCAAGGCCTTGAGCCGGGTTGGCATGGGGCGCTGTCAGGGCCGTATGTGTTCGGCAGCCGCAGCGGAACTTCTGGCTTCCATGCGCGACAAGTCACCCGCTGATGGCGGACGCATCCGCGCCCAGGCACCGGTCAAGCCGATCCCGCTCGGTTTTGGCGCTGCGGCCAGAGAGGACGTTGCGTCATGAGCCGGCGTCTTCAGGCCGATGCGGTCGTTATTGGCGGCGGCATTGTCGGCGGTTCCGCAGCGCTTTTCATGCGTCAGGCTGGTCTGTCGGTTATCCTGCTCGACAAGGGCTTTTGCGGTGCGCAGGCAAGCGGCGTCAACTATGGCGGTGTACGCAGGCAGGGCCGTGCGCTCGAGCAGATCGCCCTATCGCAGCGCGCGCATGAAATATGGGCGCGGCTGCCGGAGCTGATTGGCATCGACGGTGAATATATCCGCAGCGGCCATTTGAAACTGGCGCGCACCGAGGAACATTTCGCAAGTCTGGAAGCCTATGCGGCGACTGTTCGACCATTAGGCCTTGCGGTGGAACTGATCGGCGGCAATGCGGTCAAGGACCGGTTTCCATGGCTCCCTGGCAATGTGGCCGGCGCTTCGCTTTGCGCCGATGATGGTCACGCCAATCCGCGTCTTGTGTCGCCTGCTTTTGCACGCGCTGCCAAGGCGGCAGGCGCGACGGTGCTGGAAAATACGCCAGTGCATGACGTGCAGGCGACCGGCGACGGCTTTGCCATTCTGGCGGGAACCGATCTTGCGGGTGAACAGATCGAAATCCGGTCGCGTCTGCTCTTCAACTGCGCCGGTGCATGGTCTGACCGTTTTGCGGCTTCGTTCGGTGAGCCTGTTCCGTTGAAGCGCGTTTATCCATCCATGGTCGTGACCGAGCCGATGCCGCTTCGATTGCCGATGAGCCTTGGCGAAGAAGGCGGCGGCTTTTATGGCCGTCAGGTGACACGTGGAAATTATGTGATGGGCGGCGGGCGCGGCACAGCGCTTGAGAACCCCGATTTTTCGCGTCCGTCGGTCAATGCAGCGTCATCGGTGATGTTGCGCGCCATTGAGCTCTTTCCACACCTGAAAAATGCCCAGGTTATCCGCTTCTGGTCTGGCACCGAGGCCGAAATGCCGGATGGAAATCCGGTGATCGGGCCAAGCAGCCGGATCAAAAATCTCTATCACGCCTTCGGTTTCTGCGGCGCCGGTTTTCAAACCGGGCCGGGGGTCGGAGCCGTGCTGGCCGATTTCGCCGTGAACGGAGAAACGAAAACGCCGATCGGCGCTTTCGCCATCGACCGTTTTGCGCCCGAAAACAATCCAACCTCAAACCACAAAGGGGAGTAGCATGAACACCAACCGGATTACGAAAACCGTTGCAGCCGCGCTTGGCCTGTCGGTCGCTTTCGCTTCCGCCGCATCGGCAGAAACGAAGACGCTCTATATCGGCATGAACGGCGGCAACATGGAAAAGGCTTATACCGAGCACGTCCTGCCGGAATTCGAAAAAGCCAATGACGTGAAAGTCGTGGTCGTGCCGGGCACGTCGGCAGACATTCTCGCCAAGGCCACCGCCCAGAAAGACAATCCGCAGATGCATGTCATGCTGCTCGATGATGGCGTGATGGTTCGCGCCATCAATGGCGGCCTGTGCCAGAAAATCTCCGACGATCCGGTTCTGGGCGATATCCAGCCCGCCGCCCGCATAAAGGATGATATGGCTATCGGCGTTGATATGGGCATGACCGGCATTGCCTATAACAAGAAGCTCTTCGACGAAAAGGGTTGGGCTGCACCGACCTCGTGGATGGACTTCGCTGACGAAAAATACGCCAATGCCGTCGTGTTCCAGTCGGCTTCGGCCTCGACATTCGGACTACACGCATTCCTGATGTTCAACCGCATTCAGGGCGGCGACGATAAGCACCTCGAGCCGGGCTTCGAGAAGTTCCCCGACATGATCGGCAAAAATGTTCTGGAATATATCCCGTCTTCGGCCAAGATTTCGGAAATGGTCCAGACCGGCGAAGCCGCACTCTTCCCGTTGACGCCAACTGGCGTGAACAACCTGAAGGACAAGGGCATTCCCGTTGAATATGCACAGCCGAAGGAAGGTTCGGTCGTTCTCGCCGTGACCGAATGCGTGCTGGCAGGCAACGGCGAGCCGGAACTGAGCCAGAAGCTGGCGCATTATCTGCTGTCAGCGGATGCGCAGAGCAAGGCGCTCGACCATGGCAATGTCATTCCGTCGAACGAGAAGGCCAAGGCCGGTACGCCGGAAGCACAGGCCAAGCTCGATGCGTTCCGCGGTTATATGCAAACCGCGAACACGCTTGATTGGGATGCTGTCAATGAAGGCCGCCAGCAGCTCAACAGCCGCTGGAATCGCACCATTGAGAAGTAAGCTCTTGTCGAAGGCCCGTTCCGGTAAACGGAACGGGCTTGGCTCCGTAACGTTAACTTCGTCGTAAAGCTCTGCCGTGGATAACAGGGTCTGCACTGGCGACCAGTACATCGTCCCGCCGCTGGCGATCCTGGTCACGGCGGGCGCCTGATTTCCAATCTTTTCCTATTCGGATACCGGTGATCTTCGCACCGCAGCGTCGAGCACACTGAGCCCTCATGCATTGCTCATTCAGCAGTGCCAACGATTCTTTCCCACTAACCGAACTTAAAGCAGCATAGGTACACGGGGTAAATTGGTTGGCACCATTCTGATTTAGAGCAAGAGTCATTAACAAGCTCGACCAGTTCCTTGTAAAGGACTTAGCTCCAATTCCAGATTGCCAGTCAAAATTCTTGGTAGTGGTCCCCCTCCATCGGCGAAAAGGCTGGTACGCTTTGAAAGGGTATGAACCGCTGCCCCCTGCCATTGGTAGATGCGCTGATTGCCAGTCAGAGTTTCGCGTATCTCGCTCCTGCCCGGATCGCGTTCCAATAAAGAAGCGCTGAGTTACATACAGATTCCAGTTGAATG
>NZ_RCHH01000035.1:0-9082 GCF_003664555.1 Ochrobactrum soli
CAAAAGTAGCAGCAACCGCCAGCGAAGCCAGCGCGCGCAATGTCCGCATTGATGTCGGCGCACGGATGCGAAGCATGTGGAAGTGATGTTCCGCGTTCCATACGCGCGCGAATGGACAAACATGCTGTCAAGAAGCCCCTTCCAGCCATTGCAAACGCCTCGGTTGAGGAGTGGCGGACATAACAACTGTGCAGCTTAGATCGTATAACAACAACACGGCAGAGATCGCCAGGATGACGCCAACGACCCTTTTCCTGATGGTGAGACTACCATTGAGAACGTCGCAATAGTGGTTTTCTTCTCGCAACGTCCAGTATGATGTGACTCTTTGCTTTGCAGGCGTGACTCCGCTTGACTCTTCAAAAGGCCGGGTGTTTTTGCACGGAAGTGCTTAATCGCTACAGAAATGCCGACAGGATAGCCTCACGCCATTACAATAAAGTCTATTTCGCCCGCTGCGACAGCCAAGCGGCATGGCTTTTGCTTCATGCAGGCGGGAGACACTTTACGGGAATAAGACAATGTCCAACTCAACCACCATCCACAACGACGGAAATACACTGTTTCCGATCGTTCTTTCGATCGTTGCCGCTGCGGCAACGGGCGTTCTCTGGGCTTATGCGAATCCGATCCAGCTGGTTCCGGGTGTGATCCAGTGGCGCATTTTTGCTTTCCTGCCGCCGCTAGTCGGTATTCTGCTGGGCCGCAAGAGCGGCTTCATCTGCGGTTATCTCGGTACAATCATTTGGTCGCTACTCGCTGGCACCTTTATTCCTGCGCATTCGCTACTCATCGACGGCATCATGGTTGGCCTAACCGGCCTGATCCCCGGCATACTGTTCGATCCGAAGACCACGACTTTCAATCGCGCAACGCTGATTAAAATTGCAGCGACCTGCCTTATTGTTGGCCTCTTGATGGTTGCCGCCGTTTCGGCAAGCCTTGCCTATCTTGGCATTTTCCCGTTCTGGTGGGCCGTCATGTATCTCGGTCTTTCCGATATCGTTCCGATGCTGATAGGCACCCCGCTGCTGGTCGTTCCGGCTCTGAAGATTCTCAAGGGCGCGCATCCGTCCGGTTTCACGCGTTTCTGAGAACGGGCCCGGAAAAGTGCTCCAACTGCAGAATGTTAAAGTCGGCTTTGGCGATTCCGTGTTGGCAATCGCCGAGGCCAGTCTCGATATCCGTGACGGCGAACGCCTTCTGGTCTGCGGTGCGGGCGGCAGTGGCAAGACCACGCTGCTCAACGCCGCATCCGGCATCGTGCCGCGTCTGATCACGCCGCAGGTTTTCGGCGGCGATGTGACGCTGAACGGCAGGCCCATCTCTTCCATGTCGAAGGATGAGCTGTTCAGCACGGTCGGTGTGGTTTCGCAGAATGTGGAAGACCAGCTCTGGGATCTCAGCGTCGAAGACCTGATTGCCTTTCCGCTGGAAAATCGCGGCCTTGCCAAAGACGCCGTCCGCATGCGGATTGACGATCTTCTCAACGAGCTTGAACTGAACGCCTTGCGTGGCCGTCGCGTGCTCACCCTTTCGGGCGGCGAGCGGCGGATGGTGGCCATGGCCGCCGCACTGGCTGCCGAGCCGAAGCTCCTGATCCTCGACGAGCCAACCACGGGACTTGATCCGGCGGCGCGTCAGCGCCTCGTGCGGGTTCTCAAAAAGCTCGGGGCGGAAATTCCGGCCCTGCTGATTGCCGAACAGGATCCTGCCTCCTTGCAGGCCGTCATCACTGATGTCGGCCTGGTGAAGGAAGGCAAGCTTGCGCCTGTCGTGCCGCTTGCTTCCATCATCAATGATGCGGGAGCCTGGGAAGATGCGGGTGTTCTGCCGCCTGTGGCGGTGCGCAAGCGTCTTGCCGGTGGCAAAGCCGATGGTCAGGTGCTCGTTTCCGTGTCGGGCATCAAGACGCAGCTTCAGCGCCGTGATGGCCAGCCGGTTCTTGAAAACGTGAATTTCCAGATACGGGCGGGCGAGGTCGTCGGTCTAATTGGCAAGAACGGTGCGGGCAAGACCACGCTGTTCCAGTCCATTCTGGGCCTTCAGAAAATTGCGGCCGGTTCTATCACCTTTGGCGGCGAGAATGCCGACAAGTGGACGGCGGCCAAGCGTGCCCGTTCGGTTGCCTATCTGCCGCAGAACATGCGCCGGATTCTGTTCAACATGACGGTGCTGGAAGAGGTGGTCTTCGCCATCACAGCGGCAACCCGCGCGCCGAAGGATGATGCCATCACCGCCCGCGCAACGGCATGCCTGCACAAATATGGTCTGGGCGGCCACGAGGAAACCAACCCGTTCGCGCTTTCCTCGCGGCAGCAGGCCTTGCTTGGTCTCGCCTGTGCGGAAGCGGCGGGCGCTTCGGTTGCCATTCTCGATGAGCCGCTGCTGGCACGCGATCTCAACGGTCGCCGTATGCTGGAACTGTTCCTCGAAACCGCACTCAGCGAAAACCGTGCCGTAATGCTGATCTCGCACGATCTGGAACTGGTGGACGATGTGTCGTCCCGTGTCATGATCCTCGATAACGGCCATGTCACTTTCGATGGCGATGTGGATACGTCCTGGACGTCCGATGCCTATGGCGCACTGGCCTGGCCCAAGCCGCGTGTCGTCGAGACGGGAGAAACCGCATGAAAATCTTCTACGATTTGAACTTCTTCGTGAAGCTCGTCGCGGCTTTTCTGGTCATGCTTGCAGCCTGGCTGGTGCCTGGCTGGCATTATGGCGTGCCGCTGGCACTGGTGACGGTCGGGTTTCTGGTGCTGGTCAAGGTGCCGGGCCTGCGCGGCTATCTCAAGGGTGCGATGCTGTTGACGCTGCTCGTCATGGCGAGCTGGATTCTCAATCTCGTGCTGCAAGGTATGGCCTTCGTGGACACGCTGCCGATTGCCGCCGGTATGGCGGCGCGACTGGTGACGACCACGGCTGCCTTCTACTTTGTAATGGAAACCAGCACGCCGGGTTCCATTCTCGCAGCGGCAAGCGCTGCGCGTCTGCCGCCTATGGTAACGCTAGTGCTGTCGCTGACCTTTGGCATCATCCCAATGCTGCGCGAGGATTTCGAACGTATCGCGGATGCGCAGCGCGCCCGCGGCATGGAAATCGATGACGTCTCCTTCCCGATGCGCCTGCGTTTTGCGCTGGCGCGCGGTGTTCCGCTTCTGGTGCAGGCAATCCGCATGGCGCATGCCATTTCGCTTTCGCTGGCCATTTATGGCTTCGACACCAAGCGCAAGCGCACCACATGGCGCAACGTCGGCCTGCTGGTTGAATCACGGCTCAATATCAAGGACATAAAACGATGACTGAAGACAGCACGAAACTTTCCGGCAATGGACAGGTCTGGACCGTCGATGTGGCAGGCCGCAAGGTCGATCTGCCGATTGTGCCGATCAATCCGAACTTCGCCATTTCCCTGATGATGGTCATTGATCTCGGTGTTCGCTTCGGAGAACATGTGGGCAAAGCGCTGGCCGAAAAGCTGGCGCCACTGAAACCCGATGTGATCGTCGGCGCTGCAACGCTCGGCATTCCGGTAGCGATTGAAGTGTCGCGCGCGCTTGGTCTTGACGATTATGTCGTGTTGCAGAAGTCGCCGAAAATCCATCTCGGCAATGCACTGGTGCAGACGATTTCTTCCATCACCTCCAAGGGCGAGCAGCGTTTGCTTCTCGATCGTCAGGCAATCCCGCTTCTCGAGGGAAAACGCGTGGTCGTGGTGGACGACGTCGTGGCATCGGGTTCAAGTCTCAAGGGATCAGTCGAGTTGGTGCGCAAGGCAGGTGGCGAGGTCGTCGGCATCGGCGTCATCCTCACCGAAGCCAAGGACTGGCAGGCCACACTGGGCGAAGATGAGAAGCTACTTCATAGCCTCGCGCATATTCCGCAGTTCGACAATCAGAATGGCGAGTGGAAGCCGATTCTTGATAGCTTTCTGTGAAGACCAACGGAGCCTCGTAACCCTTCACTTTAGGACAGTCGCACCCGGCGACTGTCCTTTGCGGCCTTTGAACTTGGGGGTTCTGGAGCACGTCCGTTGAACGCGGAATCGCGATAAGGATACACTTGTTGGCCGAACTCTGCTTCTATTGCCCCATTGATGATTTAGTCGGTGGCAAAATGACCCGAGCTTTCAGCGACGATCTTCGTAGCCGGGTTTTGGCTGTGTCATGGGATGGCACGTCGGAGCGCTCAGCCTCAGCCCGATTTGGGGTTGGCGGCTCAACAGCTCTCGCCTGGATTGCGAGTACTCGGGCTGGTCGGTTGACGCCTGCGAAACAGGGTCGTCGCGGTGGCTCGCGCCTCGATGCCCACGAGGGCTTCATCGTCGGTATGATTGAAGAGGCAAAGGACATTACCCTCAACGAGATGGTCCTGCGATTGCGTGAGGAGAAAGCAGTTTCCATTGGCCGCGGCGCGCTCGATGTCTGGCTGAGAAGGCGCGCTTGGACATTCAAAAAAGACCGCACCTGCATTGGAGCAGGAGCGCCCCGACCTTTTGAGGCGTCGCCACGACTGGTTCGCCAGCCAACTCGATCTCGATCCGGCGCGCCTCGTCTTCATTGATGAAACGGGTCTGAGCACAGATGTCGCGACTTCGCTGACGGGACGGCGAGAGGAATGCCCGCTCTGGTGCTGGGGGCGGTGCAGTCAGAGGCGCAGTTGTCGGGGGTGTCGCCGGTGGTCTCATCGGGGCCCTTACGAAGAGCGGCGTATCGGAAGAAGACGCAATTTTGGCCGGTGACAATCCGGTGGATATCAACGCCCGACGCAAACTCTAGGTCCAGAAAGGCTGACAACGGTTCGACGCGAACGCTGATCCCTATACCGAAGAGGAAATCGAGCGGGAAGGTGCACCAAGTTTGCGCGACGCTGCGCATCCTCAGAGGGATTGCTCACCATATATAAGAATGGAACACTGTGCCTTCCAGTATCGAGCCTCAATCGGGCTGAAAGCGTCGATGTCCGCTTCAGATTTGATACCGACACTTGTCGAATAGGAGCTAGCGTTCAAGATTATGGACCTCGGCTCTGCTGGATTAACTTATCCATTCGGCATAATGCAAATCCGAAACAGCTGGAAAGGAGATTGTGAAATGCCCAAATTCATCACTATCGGCTATGGCGACCGGACCGGATATGATCAGACGCCACAAACCGTCCGCGATGCCGCTCACGCGCAGGATGCAAAGCTGCTTTCTGAAGGCGCATTGATAGGCATTGCCGGATCACCTGTGCAAGTACGCAATCCCGATGGCACTGGCGTGCAAACACAGGAAGGTTCATTTATGTCCTCCGCGCTGCCAATCGCCGGATTTGCTGTAATTGAAGCCACCGATCTGGAGGACGCCGTCAAAAAGGTCTCTGGAGTTCCCTGTGCGGTTGCGCATGGCGTCGTCGAGGTTTGGCCATTGGAGTAGACAAGACTATTGCCAAACGGCGAATTGCTATCGGTTATAAAGCGCGGGCACAGCGAAGATGGATTTGAACCGTTTTGCCCGCAATCAGTGGCGGGTCCGATGCGAGAATAAAAGTCTTCATTCTTTCTTGCCGAAGTGAGACAATCGCCTCCTGTAGCACCTCCCTAACGCCCGTATTCGCGACACTGCTGCTGTAAGTGGCCAAAGCTGACATGCATCCGCATGCTCCGATCGGCTGACGCAGCCGGATGGTGGTACTCACTGACACAATGTTCGCGTCGGTTTGAATTTCGCCGACGTTCAAGGTCACACAAGCAGACAGATCGTTTTTAACCACAACATCGTCTGCTTCTGCTGACAATGCAGGCGCACAGAAGACTGAAACCGCCAGTACACCTGAAACCAAACGGATCATGTGAGCCTTCCCTCCCGTATAGGCCGTCATTCAATAGTAAAGCTTGTCGAAGCCAATAGCCAGACGAGCAGTGATATCAGTTATCGTTCAGTTCGCGCTGCCTCAATCGTTTAACTATTGCGAGCAGAAATGTGTTCTCCGCTCGCAACTTAGCCATCAACTCGCACTTCAGGCCAACGTTCTCGATTTCGAGTGATAATAATTCAGCTTGGATATCGGCCTCTGCGACCAACTGATCCTGGAAACTTTGCTTTCGCGGAACCACCTTCCGCACGCCAGAGCGAATGGATGGCTTCTTTGCTCTCACAACAACGGATTCCATCAGTTCGGGCATGCGAGAGAAGGTCGAGACAAATTGTTGCAGCGATCCGATCGACCTAAATCCTTGCCGGGTTCGTTCACGCTTTCGAAAGAGCAGATGCGAATTTTCGGCCCTGTTGTTCAGGCCTTTATGAGAGCGATGTTCAATGGCGGGCATGACCTGACGCCTGGCGGCGCCATAGGATCGCAGCTTGTCGGTGATGATGCGCTTGGGCGCCAAGCCTTGTTTCTTCAGCAAACGGACCAGCAATCGTTTGGCTGCCTTGCAGGGCATATCCGTCCTGATCCACGGCACGCCACAGCCAGCATTTTCTCCCCCAATGTGAACGACAACCTCGTCGAGATGCTAAACGTCGCTGGAAGAAGGCGATTTGCGGCGTTTGGCATTCGTAGCATATTCGCGTCGTCGCGCCATTGCAGAATATTCAGATCGCCGAAATATGTCCGATGGAGGGGCACTTTAACCAGCCGCGTGGGCCCGTAAATCCTTGCAACCGTGAGCAGAATGCTCGGCATACTGTTTTGTCGATTTATAGATGCCCAACATATATGCATACCCCCGGCAGAGGGGGCGGACGCAGACCGCACCATACAGTGTGATTTTCTGTCAAGGATTGCAGACTGAAGAAAAACGGAAGGCTCGGGCGCAGCCTGAAAGCCGTTTTTGTTCCAGCTGCAACACTTTGCGCTTGTCCATTGACGGAAAATTGCACTGGCTATAGGGGCAAAAGAAAAAGGAAAAGAACAAGCCCGCTAAAAAGCGGGCTTCCTAATATTCTGAAAAATTATGCTTTTGACGGTTTTACGAGCTTGAAGTCGCTATTCACGATGGCTCTTGGATAGAAATCACCTTGGCGTCAAAATTCTTGCATTGGTTATCGTGGCAAATGCCGTTTATCCAGATTTGACCGTTTCCGAACATTATTCCCTTATAATTGACGAACAGGTCTTCATACTTTTGCGAAGTGATTGCCTTGGTAATGGCGGACGTCATAATGCCATCGTAGTGCTGAGCAAAGTCTTTGGCAGTCTTAATATGCAGTTCCTTACCATGGACTTTTACGCCAATCGGGTAACTCACAAGCCCGGCCACGGCGTTAGCATCATGTGCGGAAACGGCTTTCTGTAAGGCGTGGATGACCGCTTGGTATTTGGTGTGATCCCCTAAAAGTTCATCAATCGTCTGATTTACGTTTTTGTCCTGCGCGCTTACAGAGGTGGAATATGCGATACTGGCTAGTGCAAAAAGAAAGATCGTACTCTTCTTCATGAGCATCCCCTAATAAAGTCCAGTGACCGTGATACACTGAGACGCTACCACAGAGTATTTCAACATAACAGCTTTGTGAGATTAGATGCTAATCGTTATTATCCGTTCTAATATAGCTCGGTTCCGGTTTGGGGGTGAAATGTCACCCTAAGCCGAGTTGCCGTATAAACTGAACGATTGGTGTTCTGAAGCCTGCTCATATCTTCCGAAAGGATCGCCTCAATGAGGTGTCTGCGAATATACGCCTCGCCGGACGGAGAATCCCATTTCGATGAGATTGATTTGCCGACCACTAAGCGTTCAGTGCATCCACAAGCGGTTCCCTTTGATGTGACCGCCAGTTATCCAGCCTTTCGCGTGCGCATTACTCACATCCCAGCGGGGATGCGAGAAGTCGCGTGGCATGCGGCATCCACGCCCACTTTCAGCAGGTAGAAGCGGACTGATTGTCGACCATTCCTCGTCTGTCAAACCTATCCGTTCGCCCAAAGCAGCCTCCAAATGAGAACCTTGAATTAAAAACCGATTCCGCAGTCAACCTTTGTCCACGAGCGCTAAATTTCGCTAGATTAAAAGCCAGAGACGTTCTGCAAGACTTAGCTCTGGCTTTTCTCCTGCCTCGCGCATCATGTCGATGATCGCGCTATTTTGAAGCGCACCGATCTTGTACCCTCTGCGCTTCACTTCATTGAGCAAGGTTTCGAGGGTTGGGTATTCGTCCAGAATGTTACCAAGCCATATTCCCGGTCTGTCATCTTGCTGGTCTTGGTTGACAAAGCCCTGAAAAAAGAACGACCTCATTGGACGATCGTAACCAATTGCGCCTTCTTCGTCGGTTTCGTCGTCTTTCAAAACCAAGATTCTGTTCGAGCTCACGGCGAATAACCCCATTCCTCGTACGATGGATTGTCTGCAACGTATCTGCGATCAGAATGATGTGTACCATATTGGTACATGAAGAGCATTTATTCACAGTCAAGCTAACGAATACAACTGCTCGTAGTTGCTCTTAACTAGTTCCTAATGTGGCGAAAATGGGGCTTGATATAACAATGTTGATGTTGTTTTATGTCTATCTAGATTAGAAGTCCAAAACTGATCCTAATAAAATGGAGGCATTATTTAATAGTGGCTTCCTGCATCAATCCTATTTCGACTATTAGGAAGCTAATGGTTTCTCTTATTGCTCAATTGTTAGGCGGATTTCTCGGCGGTTCCGTGTTCGGGAAAATCGTGCATGTCGCTGATATGGGTGCGTTCTGGAATGCCGTTATAGGCACATTGGGCGGGGTGGCAGGCGGACAATTGATAGGTTTCATTCTCGGCAAGACAGAAATGTCAGCCGGGATCGACGTAATAGCCGTCATCGGTCCATTTGTTGACGGCGCATTGACTGGCGGTCTCGTCCAGATTTTCGCGGGAATGTATCTGCGAAGGCTAATTGAACGTTCAACTACAAAACGGCGTAGATCGTATTTTTGAACGTGAGCATTTAATGAGGGAACGAGAATGGTATCGAGAGGAAAACCGGCCCACTTCCGGTTAGCCGAAGTCTGCAAGAGACTGAACACAACCGAGTGTCAGCTTGCGAGCCGGTTGGGATTATCGCGTGCGGCGCTCAAATCAATCGAACGTCCGGATGCACCGCTTTAT
>NZ_RCHH01000036.1:0-7264 GCF_003664555.1 Ochrobactrum soli
ATAAAGCGGTGCATCCGGACGTTCGATTGATTTGAGCGCCGCACGCGATAATCCCAACCGGCTCGCAAGCTGACACTCGGTTGTGTTCAGTCTTTCGCAGACTTCGGCTAACCGGTAATGGGCCGGTTTTCCTCGCGCTACCATGATTGCTCCTCCCGTCTCAATGCTATGTTCAAAAATACGATCTACGCCGTTTTGTAATTGAACGTTCAATTAGCCTTCTCAGATACATTCCCGCGAAAATCTGGACGAGACCGCTAGTCAATGCGCCGTCAACAAATGGACCGATGACGGCTTTTACATCGATCCCGGTTGACATTTCTGTCTTGCCGAGGACGAGGCCGATCAACTGACCGCCCGCTATTCCCCCCCAATGCCCCCATCAATGCATTCCAGAACGCACCCATATTAGCGACATGAACGATCTTTCCGAACACCGACCCACCAAGAAGGCCACCGATCAGTTGTATAAAAATCGCAATCATTAGCTTCCTACTAATCGATTTCAGATCAGTTTGGTGTGTTTATATTAGAACAAATGAATAAAAACCCACATGATAACCCAATAGCCATAAGACAACATTACGCTTTATCCGACAAACCTCAAATTTTCTATAATTAATATTGTATTTGATTCAAATTTATAACCAATAATATATAATATGAAAATATGAATTAATTTTACTTTTATTACAATATATACAATATAATATTTCATTATGGCATTGCAAATAATTATAAGCAATTTTGCAATAAATATATTATATTAATGTTATTTAAGATAGAGAAAATAATGTAAATAGAATATCAGTATCGTGCAGCTGGCGCCCAAAATTAAAAAATATGCAGTTACTCCTTAAAAACCGGACATTTTCCGGATTGGGCATTTCAGCTCAGGAACTCTTATGGAGATTGATATCCAAAGCCTTGTGCGTGTGACGATTGTTATAGTGCTCGAACCATAATGGCAGTTGAGCCATGACGGTTTCGGCGTCCGGCGTCGGATTTATCCGGGGCAGCGTAGCCTTATCCTGTGCGCAGACGCCTGTTGAACTATGATGCAGTGATTGCGCGTATTAGAGGCCAGCGATATCGCGCCAGACAGTGTTGGTGGTTTGACGCAGTTCGCGGTGAATGGCAGAGGTGAAGCGGTCGCGGGGAAAATGATGAAGGTTATACCTCGGATTGTGAATGGATGCGAAACGCTACAAGTGTCGTGCTGACTTAAAGCGTTTCATGCCTCGTTCTCGGCGCCTTATCTGTTGATGAGAATTCTCGGCCCGATTGTTCAAGCCCTTGCGCTGGCGATGATCACAGACCGTGAGGCCGATCTCCCGATTGGCAGCACCATAAGATCTCAGTTTATCAGTGACCATGACGCGGGGAACGGCACCCTGACCTGACAGCAACTTGCGCGTGGAGCGCCTTACAGCCTTGGTATCGCGACATTTCTGGACCAGCACTTCAAGTACAAAGCCATCCTGATCAACAGCGCGACACAGAAAATGTCGCTCACCATTGATCGTCACGACAGCCTCATCGAGGTGTCATTTTTCGCCCAGGCGAGGTGCGCGGCGACAAATTTATTGGCGTAGTGTCGTCCGAACTTTTCAGCCCACTCGCGCACTGTCTTGTGGGGGGCGATGACCCCCTCGATATGTCAGCATGTCTTCGACCATGCGAAAGCTCAGCGGAAACCGGAAATACAGCCACACTGCTTCAGCGATAATCTCAGGCGGAAAGCCGTGGCGGTGGTACAGCGAGGAGCGATTGTCGTGCATGCCCTCTAATCAACTGCTGAGACTTACATCAAATTTACCGTTACGGTGCCGCATCTCGCGCAATTCATGAGTGTCAGAAGCTGGTCGATAAGCATGCCGCGGGTGAACTTGCGTAACCGTGTAAGTCAGGTGCTTGTAAGGTTTTGAGAAGCTCAAATGTTCGCAACCAGTGGCCATGCAGAGCCTACTCAGGTCGCATTTTTAAGTGTATCTGGACGTCTTACTAAAATTGTGTATCTATTCTTGAAAGTTCACGGGGAGGGGTTTCCCACATGCAGTCTGACTATAAAGAAATGCGCATTCGCAGTTTTGATGCTTCCGCAGTTAACTCCCTTAAGAAGGCCTTGCTAAGCTCCGTCTACAATCACCGCTATATTCTGGCGGCGGCTGTGACCGTGTTGCTGCCATCCACGCAGGCATTCGCGCAGTGTGCACCAGCACCGGATGCGCCTGTGAGCATCGCCTCGGGTAGTTGCACGGATTCAGGCATGCCAGGTACGCCAACTCGATCTAGCAATGATGCCACGGATGTGGTCGGCGCCTCCGGCACCGGGATCTACACAGGAAACGTTGTTGGCTTGGAGGCAAGCGGCACTGGTGCCGGCGCCCACGCGAGCGGCGACGGAACGATCAATTTGAACGGCGCACCAGATGGTAGTGGGGGATATAACACCGCTTATGTCAATACGACGGGCGCAGGCAGTCACGGTCTTTTTGCGGATGGCGGCGGCCAGATCAATGGAAAGGGTGTCCTCGTTAGCACATCGGGCGACGGCAGCCACGGCATCTACGCAACCGGAGCTGGCAGTGATGTAAATGCTGACTTTAGCGGCGTGACGCTGCCACCGAATGTCGGGCAACAAATCGTGGTTACAGGCGGCAACAATGCGTATGGCGCCTATGCAGCCAATGGTGGCACGGTTGAAATTACCGGCATCAATGCCCTGCAGTCCAGCATCTCGACTTCTGGCATGGGCAGTTCTGCCTTCGTCGCTGAATCAGGGGGCCAAATCACCCTCACCGGTGTGAGCGGTTTCGTTAGCGGCGAGGATACGGCAGGTGCCTTTGTTTCGGGTGCCGGCAGCACGATCGGCACCAACTCCAGCTACATCAACACCTATGGCAATAACAGTGCCGGGATGTCGGTTGCCGACGGGGGAGCGGCCACTATCCATGGCGGCGCGGTTGTGACCGGCAATTATCATGGAACGCTCATCAGCAATTCCGTGGCTCTCCTCGCCCAGGGGACCGGCAGCAAGATCACGATTGATCAGGGCGGCAGCGTGACCACCTATGGAGCGGCAAGCGCCGGCGCGGTGGCCCAGGGCGGGGCTTTCATCGATTTCAAGGGCTACGGCGTTTTTACCTATGAGACCGGCTCCACCGGCGCGATTGCGGATGGGACGGATGGAAACGGAACGGCCAGCAAGGTCGCCATTAGCAATGCCATTGTCCGGACGACCGGCCCGTCCAGCGCCGGTGTCCGTGCCACTGGCGGCGGCACGATGAGTGTAATCGGCGGCGAGATCACCACCGGGTATAAGCCAGGTTTCGGCACGTCCGGCGGCCATTACCTAGCGAGTGAGATCGGCAAGGAGTCCAACGGCGCAGAGGCGATTGGGGCTGGCAGCACGCTTACGATCACGGACAACAAGCTCACAACCACTGGCGACGGTGCCATCGGTGTCGCTGCCAATGCCGGGGGCACCGCCACAGTTGCTGGCGGCACGATCATGACGGGTGGTGCTCCGACCGCCAATTTCACTGCCGATGGTGTCCGGGTGACCGGACCCGGCAGCTCGGTCACGCTGACGAACGGTGCGAAGGACGGCACGGCGGTTACCACTTTAGGTGTCAACGCCATGGGCTTGCACGCGATGCAAGGCGGTGTCGTCGACGCCACGAATGCTACCGTCAACACCAGCGGTGCCGGCGCCTTCGGTGCGCTGTCGGAAGGTGCAAACAGCAATGTCAAGATGACGGCTTCGTCCGTCACAACGCAGGCTGCTTCGGGCCTCTCCGTCAACGCTGGCGGCCAGATCAACACGACCGACACTGCCGTGACGGCGAACGGAACCGGTTCGTCGGGTATTCTTGGCACCGGAGATGGCACGGTGATGATGGCAGGTGGCTCCCTGAGCGCGACGGGGGATCTGATCACCGGAACGGCCGGCAATGTCGTTGCCAATCTGACCGGTGTCGCTCCCACAACAGGCAGCGGCATCGTGGTACATGCCGTAGGCGGCACCACCAGCGGCAATTTCACCGACATGGCGTTGACCGGTAATGTGGTGGGAGAGGGAACCGCCAGGGCCAACGCGACACTGAACAGGAGTACATTGACCGGGGCTGCGTTGAACGCCGACAATATGACTGTCGATGTCACGAGCACCTGGAACATGATAGCTAGTTCCACTGTCAACAACACCGCTGGCAGCTCCACCGAGAATGCGGGCCTGATCGTCTTTGCACCGCCTGTGAACGGCGCCTATAAGACACTGACGGCCTCTAATTTCGTTGGAGGCGCCGGGGGGGCAGCCGGTACGGTTGTCTTGAATACTTACCTGGGCGGCGATGCCTCGCCATCGGACCAGATCGTGATCGATGGTGGCACAGCGACTGGTCAAACAGGGCTTGTTATTAATAATATCAACGGCACTGGCGCGCCAACGACCGATGGCATCAAGGTCGTCAACGCCATCAATGGCGGCACCACGACCACGAGTGCGTTTTTCCTTGGTAATGGCGACTATGTAACGAATGATGGCCAGAACGCCAAGATCGCAGGCGCCTATGCCTATACACTGCACAGAAGCCCTACCTCTAGTGGCACAGATGTCTATGGGGATAGCTATGCCACTGATGACTGGTATTTGCGCTCAGTATTGACCAATCCAGTCGTTCCAGGCGGCCCGGTCGTACCTACTGGCCCTCAACCGCCGCGCTATCATCCTGGCGTGCCGGTTTACGAGACTTATCCGAATGCACTTCAGGTTCTTAATCGTCTACCGACGCTTGCGCAGCGCACAGGCAACCGCTACTGGCGCGAACAGGCTCCGGCCCAGACCGTGTTCTGCAAGGACCCGGCACAGAACTTCAAATGCACGCCGACGCAGGACCAGAATGCCTATTATCAGGATGGTGCGACCACACTTGTTGGCGGTACTGGCGTCTGGGGTCGCATCGAAGGGCTGCATGGTCGTCAGCAGCCTGATGTCACCACGAGCCAGTCAGACTATGACTACGATATGTGGAAGCTGCAGGCCGGCATTGACGGTCAGCTCTATGAAAGCGATGCTGGCAAGCTCATTGGCGGCGTAACTGTTCACTATGGTCAGGTCTCTACCGATATCTCGTCGATCTTTGGCATTGGCAACATTGACACAACAGGCTATGGCTTCGGCGGCACGCTGACCTGGTACGGCAATAACGGGTTCTATCTCGATGCCCAGGGGCAGGTGACCTGGTATGACAGCGATCTTTACTCCGATACGCTGCGTCAGGGACTTGCTGACGGCAATGATGGTTTTGGTTATGCCCTAAGCCTCGAAGCTGGCAAGCGCATCGGTCTTAATGAGAACTGGACGCTCACCCCGCAGGCGCAGCTGATCTGGTCGTCTGTTGATTTCGACAGCTTCACCGATCCCTACGAGGCCCGCGTGTCGCTCGACAAGGGTGACAGCCTGAAGGGTCGTCTGGGACTGGCGCTTGGGCACGAGCGCAGCTGGAAGGACGCTGAGGGTCAAACAAGCCGCGCGCAGGTCTATGGGATCATTAATCTCACCAACGAGTTCCTCGACGGAACCCGGGTAGATGTATCGGGAACCAAATTCGACAGCCGCGCCGACCGGGTGACTGGCGGCATTGGTTTCGGCGGCACCTACAGCTGGAACAACGACAAGTATGCCATCTATGGCGAACTATCTGCAGATACCAGCCTGAAGAACTTTGCTGACAGTTACGAGGTCGGCGGAACGCTGGGACTGCGCGTGAAGTTCTGATCGGACTTTCAAATAAACACTCCCGGTATGGAAGAGATGCCGGGAGCGTTTTATTATCCGGCCTTCACTGGATGCTAATGGCTCCGCGACGCCCGAGTTCAGATAACCCGACAACGCTTGGATCTCTCTTATGACAGCAATCCCGCTTACGACATCGCTTTGTCGTTCTGCAATCTCCCGACGGAGTTTCATACTTGGATTGCTCGCGGTACAGGGTTGCAGTGCTGGCTCTGGAAATGTGTCTCCTTCGCTGGACGCAAGTCCCTATTCGTCTGAACAGTTTCCAGTTCGTCCCGTCAATCGCGGCAAGTTCGCGAAAGATCTTCAGCCGGTCACGATGGCAAAACAGATGGATGCCGCGCCCGGGTCGGTCATAGTCGACCCTCGTAACAAGCATCTCTATTTTGTCGAATCCCCAAATACTGTCAGGCGCTATGGGATAGCCGTTGGCAAAACCGGGTATAGCTGGCGCGGAACGGCAACGGTCGAGCGGAAGGCAAAATGGCCAGCATGGCATCCAACCGACGATATGCATGCCGAAACACCGGGGTTGCCAAAGCGCATCGAACCCGGGCCAGCGAATCCGTTAGGTGCACGCGCGCTATATCTGTTCGCCGACGGTCGCGATACGCTTTATCGTATTCACGGGACAAATGAGCCCTGGACCATAGGGACCGAGGCTTCGTCAGGCTGTATTCGCATGCTCAATGAAGACATTATCGAGCTCTACGAAAAGGTGAAGGTCGGCGCTACCGTTCGAGTTCTTTGAGTAGAACGCGTCAAAATCCATACCGTGAATTGGGTCTGCCGTATTTTCTTGTCCGGAATAAAAAATAGGAAAAGCGAGAAGAATCTGGCTGGTAATGGCGATGCACGTCCGCATTAACGTAGAGCGTCGTTGTGATTGCCGGACGCCTGCCCTACGCAGCGAATGGAAAGCTGGCAGCTCTTTCCGGGCCTCAAACCTGCCGTTCTTAAGTTCCTCGAGATGCGCTTCCGCTCAGAAGTTAGAAACTGACACTGAGTTTCGCATTGAATCCGTTCTGTTTGGCGCCGGAAGCAAACTGGCCGTTATAGGACAGGCCAAGGGTGGCATCGTCGGTCAGCTTGAAATCAAGTCCCGCTTCAATGAGAGCTGCATCGTCGGCAATCGGAAGACCGGAGACTGAGAATGCATCCGAGCCGATGAAGTTTGCGGTGGAAACCGGCGTGATGTCGCCATAGGCATGGCGCCAGCCAAGATCGGTTCGTGCCGTTGCCGTGATGCTGCCCAGAAGAAACTCTGTCGACGCGCGAAGGCCGAGCGTCGAGAAGCCGGTCGCCGTCGTGCCGGAATGAACGGATAGGGCTGCTGCGGTGTGGCCCTTTTCATTAAATCCGTCGGTTTTTAGGCGAACATAGGCAAGACCCGCATAAGGTTCGAACAGGGCTTTGCCATAGTGGATCTTATAGCCAAGTTCGCCGAAGACCTGGAAAGTCCCC
>NZ_RCHH01000037.1:0-5712 GCF_003664555.1 Ochrobactrum soli
GTTCTGAAATCGACATATGTCCTAGCCCTCTTTCGAGGTTGAACATCAATGATCAAGCGATGATCCGGAAGGTGGGGTCAGGACAGCGCTTACCATGATCTTGCCTTGCATGGCACCGTAGCCGTCACTGCCGAATAGTGACAGCGGCAACGTTCCAGAGACAATACTGAAAAGACCGTTTCCGAAACCAAAAAGACAGGCAAACATCATCGTCGCAATAATGGATGGGGCTCCGAATAGCAGAACAATGAGGGCTAGACCCATCAAGGAGGCAGAGATTACTGCCAGACTGATCGGAGCGAGGTTTTTGCCACCAAGCATGTTGATCAGGCGACTGGCTACCTGTGAAGGTCCGAATATCGCGCCAATAAATGCTGCAGAACCTGCAAGATCGAGCGCGCCCAACATCGGCACCATATGGACCAGAATGGCCGCTGCAACGAGAGCCTGAGTCGAGAATGCCACGAGAATAAGCACGAAACCTTTGCGCCGTTGATGGGCAGGCAAATCACCTGAAAAGGCGGTTGTGACTGTTCCATTCGTTGATCGTTTCCGACCATTCTTTGCAATAGAACGCGCGAGCAAAAGGTGTACCGGCACGCAGAGAAACAAATGGAGGCAAGCGAACAGCAAATAGGTCTGTTGCCAGGTGAGCCAATGTTGAAGGGTTGTTGTAATGGGCCAGAAAATTGTCGAGGCAAAGCCTGCAATCAGTGTCAGATAGGTGATGCTACGCTGGGCAACATTTGGCGCTAATTGCACCAATAATGCAAAGGCTGCTCCATATTGGACGAGGTTGGCGGCGATTTCGATGATCGTCAGCGCGCCTGCAAACGTTAAAGCACTTGGAGAAAACGAACACAGTATGAGAGAGATGGCGGCCAGTATCGAGCCTATCGTCATCATGCGACCAGCACCGTAACGATCAATCCATTTGCCTAACCAGGGAGCCAGAAAGCCCCCGGCTAGCAGGGCAACCGACAGTGCTCCGTAAATCCATTCGTTGGAAACGGAGAAGTCCCGCGCCATGGACGGCGCGAGAATGCTGAAGGAATAATATAAAGTGCCGTAACCGATATTCTGGGTCAGTCCGAGACCGGCAATGGCCGCAATGGGAAGCCGTTCAGCGTTCATATTGATTTCAACGAAACACGCTTTTCGAGTTTGGACGCTTCTTCCTTGCGCTCGCTATAACGGTCTGTGAGATGATCCGAGATGCCACGCGTCAGAAGTGTAAACTTCATTAGTTCTTCCATCACATCGACCACACGATCATAGAATGATGAGGGTTTCATCCGTCCATCGTCGTCAAATTCCTGCCATGCCTTTGCGACGGATGACTGGTTTGGAATGGTGATCATTCGCATCCAACGCCCAAGAATGCGCATCTGATTGACAGCGTTGTAGCTCTGCGATCCCCCTGAAACCTGCATCAATGCCAGAGTTCGGCCCTGCGTCGGACGAATTGCTCCGCCCGGCAAAGGAATCCAGTCGATCTGCGATTTCATGACGGCGCTCATGGCTCCATGACGTTCTGGACTGGTCCAGACTTGCCCTTCTGACCAAAGCATTGCCTCACGCAATTCCTGAACCCTCGGATGCTCTGCCGAACCGTCGTCTGGCAAGGGAAGACCATTGGCATGAAAGACACGCGTTTCTGCCCCCATCGCATCAAGAAGGCGCTGCGCTTCCAGCGTCAGAAACCGACTGTAGGAACGATCACGAAGTGAGCCATAGAGCAAAAGGATACGAGGCTTATGCTTTGGAAAGTCGGCGCGTAGAGCATCCAGGTTGGGCAATGCGAAGGAATTCTGATCGAGGTTCGGTAGGTCCATGTCAGCGGGACTTTCTTTCATAGGTGATGACTTCTCCGTCCTCTTTGGTGAATGACGACACCGGGTTTTCCAGAATGTCGAGAACCAGTTCTGACGGACGGCACAGTCTGGTGCCAAGAGGCGTTTCCACGATTGGACGATTGATCAGGATAGGATGCGCCATCATGAAATCGACCAGTTCATCATCGGTCCATTTGGGATCGGACAATCCCAGCTCGGCATATGGTGTGCCTTTCTCACGAAGGAGCTGACGGGGCGTCATCGCCATTGCTTGAAGCAGTTCGACCAGTCGTTCTCGTGACGGCGGATTTTGCACATACTCAATGATGACAGGCTCTTCGCCGCTGGCACGGATCAAGGCCAATGTGTTACGAGACGTGCCGCATTTCGGATTGTGATAAATCATAACAGACATCAGGGTTTTCCTGTTTCAGTGACTGGCTTTTGATTGGCACCGCGTTCGTACCACCCCTTTGAGCGGTTCACGATCCAGACGACCGAGAGCATGACGGGCACTTCAACAAGAACGCCAACCACTGTTGCGAGCGCCGCGCCAGATGAGAAGCCGAAAAGGCTGATTGCGGCTGCTACTGCCAGCTCGAAGAAGTTGGATGCACCAATCAAAGCCGATGGACCAGCGACGCAATGTTGCTCGCCTGAAATGCGATTCAACAGATAAGCGAGGCCAGAGTTGAAATAGACCTGGATGAGGATCGGGACGGCCAGCATTGCAATGATCATGGGCTGTGCGATGATCTGCTCTCCCTGAAAGCCGAATAGCAGAACGAGCGTCGCCAAAAGCGCAACCAGAGACAGCGGTTGTAGTGTCTTCAGCATTGCGTCGAAGGATTGTTGTCCGCCGCTGGCGAGAATACTTCTGCGCAGGATTTGAGCGATAATCACCGGAATGACGATATAGAGGACAACCGACAGAACGAGCGTATCCCATGGGACAGTAATTGCCGACAGTCCGAGTAATAGCCCGACGATAGGGGCAAATGCGACAACCATGATCGAATCGTTCAGAGCGACCTGCGACAGCGTGAAATGCGGCTCGCCTTTGGTCAGGTTCGACCAGACAAACACCATTGCCGTGCAAGGGGCGGCCGCCAGAATAATCAGCCCGGCAATGTAGGAATCGACCTGGTCTGCAGGCAGATAAGGGCGAAACAGCCAGCCGATAAATAGCCAACCGAGAAGCGCCATCGAGAATGGCTTGACGGCCCAGTTTATAAAGAGCGTGACGCCGATACCACGCCAGTGCTCAGTGACCTGTCTCAATGCGCTAAAATCGATCTTCAGCAACATGGGGATGATCATAAGCCAGATGAGAATAGCAACCGGAATATTGACCCTGGCGACTTCAGCAGATCCGATTGCATGGAATACTGTCGGAAAGAAGTGCCCCAGAGCTACGCCAGCGACAATGCAAAGAGCCACCCAGACAGTCAGATATCGTTCGAATGTGGACATCAGTTATTCTCCACATTCCAGGTTGCCTTGCTCAAAATTGAACGCACGACATTACCCGTGCTCAAGCTGAGCACGCTATAAACCCTAGCTGTCATTGTATCAGTCCGTTTGGTGGAAGGCCGAATTCGTCGGTCTCGTGTTATTGTGTAGTCGCTTTCGGTTCGCAACACGGTGTTAGGCTTTGTATGAGAGGTTCGCAGAGTTCAGCACTACCGCCGCAACAGTCTTTGATCATGAAAAGGGTCAGTTCGAGAAAACGGTCGAGGTCGGCGCGATAGATAATCGAACGGCTCTGACGTTCACCTTTTATAAGTCCAGCGCGAGATAATGTCGCCAGATGTGCAGACATTGTATTCTGCGGTACATCCAGCATGCGCGCCAGTTCACCAGCAGGAATACCCGTAGGTTCGTGTTGCACCAACCTCCGGAATGTATCCAGTCGTGTCGGTTGGGCCAGAGCAGCGAAAGCTGTTATTGCTTCTTCATTTTCCATATATCCAGAATAATAGATATAAAGAGACTGTCAATAGGCAAAGCTGTTTCGAAACGTTGTCGCCAGTTCGTAAAATGGTCCGGCTGTCCAGCCCCTAAGCCGCCCGGAGGCGTATTGCGCAGCAGTTGGGGAAGTCACAACGATAGTTGGTACAGCAGTATTCACACATTGGCAGCATTATTGATATGGATAGCCGCGGATCGCTGTTGAGAACCGCAGCTTATATGACCAAGGAAGCATTTTTAGCGACGCAGCCAGTCTGAGTTAACGGCGATGGAACTGCAGCCATATTTGCTTTCTCCTTACATAAAGCGCATGATGCTCAAAACGGCAGTAAGTGAAACGGGTGCTGTCGTTCAGGTTTCAAATACCTGGCCCGCAACAAAGGAGGACAAAATGTCTTCCATCGCGTTGAATTCCAGAAACATCACTATGATTTCGCGACTTCTAAGGGAGGCTCGTAAAACCGGCGACACACAAGATTTGCGCACTGATGCTGCACGTTATCTGACACGTCGATTTCAGGAGGGAACACGTGACGAAGGTCGACTACAGATCGCCCTGACACAATTTATCAAGAAACATCGAAGAATGGCAAATGCCGTCCATCGTTGCGATGACGAAGGCGACGCAGTAAAAAGCGAAACGTAATGGCCCTTTCATTTCCAAACCCCAGCAGAAGTTTCGATGATCTTGAGATGGGCGTGCGATTTGTCGGCTACGATGGAATGACCTCCGTCCCATTTCTAATCGATAAGCCCGCCCTGGAGAATAATGGCGTCATTGCAGCGACGGAATCATCGCTTCTTGCCGCCTTCGACGCCTCACGGAAACTGATCTACGATGCTGCTCGCGAGGTCTATTCACAGGCTCGGCAAACTTCCTATCGCATCACCGTGGAGGACATGAAGTAGCTTTTTATGCAATGATTGACCCGATCTGCCGTCGCAATTCAGCCTCAGTTGCTTTGCTCAAATTTAAAGCGCATGGTGCATGTCTCGACAGCTTTTGAAACGGGCGCTGTCGGTTGCGAGTGCATACTCCAGCCCCAATACAAGGAGGACGAAATGTCTTCCAAAATTATCAAGCCCTACTTTGGCCCTACCGACTTTCGAATGATGCGTGAAATACTGCGACGCGCCGGCTATCGGCTTTACGATACCGCAGAAAACCGTGCCGCTCACATATCCGCAGCAAGGCTACTCATTCAGGAATTTCAATCTGGGCACCCACCATCGCGAGCGATGTCGCAGCTTTCTCGGCAACATCCCTGTAAGAATGTGGAAGTATCTCCAGCGGTGATTTGAACCATCACTGGATTGGTCCGGTATGAAAGAATTAGTTAATTCCTCAAAAACAGGAAGTTTTCAAAATGCCCCGTGGTCAGAAAAGAAGTAACCGAGAAATAAGAAAGCCAAAGAAAGATAAGGTCAAGGAGAAAACTGCGTCAACAGATGTTGTTTCAGGTCGCTTTCCTACTCCTGCCAATGACTTGATCAAAACCAAACGGCATTAGTTATAGCTGTGTCTCCCACTTTTCTTGGTGAGGAGACACAGCCCCTATCGGGGGTACAATCATGCCAACGTCTACATTTAGTTCAATAGGCAATTTGTATTGCGAAGGAAAGAACCTCGGTTCTGTTGGCTACAGTATTTCCATACTCACGGAAGGCGAGAAGACGTTTACAAAGGGCGTCTTGTGGGCAAGCATGGACATACTCCGGCAGGCCTATCTAGGAGATCTTGTTCAATTATCATCGGAAAAAGGCAACGGTTTGCTGAACGTGGATGTAAAGAACGTCGGAATACATGGAAACTCTGACTTCATTATAGTTGGAAAGCAGACGTTTTAGGACATCGCATACCAGTACTTAATAGACGTAGGAACCGAGCACCCACGCGACCAATCCG
>NZ_RCHH01000038.1:2500-5267 GCF_003664555.1 Ochrobactrum soli
TATCGTAATAAGGTATCTACACCTGAATACATAGGGTGTTAGAAGCGAACCTGGGGAACTGAAACATCTAAGTACCCAGAGGAAAGGACATCAAACGAGACTCCGCTAGTAGTGGCGAGCGAACGCGGACCAGGCCAGTGGCTTTTGTGAGCAAAGTGGAACAATCTGGAAAGGTTGGCTAAAGTGGGTGATAGCCCCGTACACGTAAAGTGAACAGAAGTCCTTGAGTAGGGCGGGACACGTGAAATCCTGTCTGAACATGGGTCGACCACGATCCAAGCCTAAGTACTCGTGCATGACCGATAGCGAACCAGTACCGTGAGGGAAAGGTGAAAAGCACCCCGACGAGGGGAGTGAAATAGTACCTGAAACCGAATGCCTACAAACAGTTGGAGCCCAAGGTTCGTCCTGGGTGACAGCGTACCTTTTGTATAATGGGTCAGCGACTTAGTCTGACGAGCAAGCTTAAGCCGGTAGGTGTAGGCGCAGCGAAAGCGAGTCTGAACAGGGCGTTCAGTTCGTCGGATTAGACCCGAAACCAAGTGATCTAGCCATGAGCAGGTTGAAGGTACGGTAACACGTACTGGAGGACCGAACCCATATCTGTTGCAATAGATCGGGATGACTTGTGGCTAGGGGTGAAAGGCCAATCAAACTTGGAGATAGCTGGTTCTCCGCGAAATCTATTTAGGTAGAGCGTCCAGCGAATACCCCCGGGGGTAGAGCACTGAATGGGCTATGGGGACTCACCGTCTTACTGATCCTAATCAAACTCCGAATACCGGGGAGTACTACTGGGCAGACACACGGCGGGTGCTAACGTCCGTCGTGAAGAGGGCAACAACCCTGACCACCATCTAAGGTCCCTAAGTTATGGCTAAGTGGGAAAGGATGTGAGGATCCCAAAACAACCAGGATGTTGGCTTAGAAGCAGCCATCATTTAAAGAAAGCGTAACAGCTCACTGGTCTAAATAAGGGTCTTTGCGCCGAAAATGTACCGGGGCTAAAGCCATACACCGAAGCTGTGGATGCACGTATGTGCGTGGTAGCGGAGCGTTCCGTAAGCCTGTGAAGGGACAGTCGTGAGACATCCTGGAGGTATCGGAAGTGAGAATGCTGACATGAGTAACGATAAAGGGAGTGAGAGACTCCCTCGCCGAAAGTCCAAGGGTTCCTGCTTAAAGTTAATCTGAGCAGGGTTAGCCGGCCCCTAAGGCGAGGCCGAAAGGCGTAGTCGATGGGAACCACGTTAATATTCGTGGGCCTGCAGGTAGTGACGGATCGCGTGTGTTGTAAGGTCTTATTGGATTGATCTTGCAGCGAAGCGGTTCCAGGAAATAGCTCCTGCATATAGACCGTACCCTAAACCGACACTGGTGGACTGGTAGAGAATACCAAGGCGCTTGAGAGAACTGCGTTGAAGGAACTCGGCAAAATGCACGCGTAACTTCGGAAGAAGCGTGACCTCCATGAAGGCAACTTTGTGGGGGTGGCACAGACCAGGGGGTAGCGACTGTTTACCAAAAACACAGGGCTCTGCGAAGTCGCAAGACGACGTATAGGGTCTGACGCCTGCCCGGTGCTGGAAGGTTAAGAGGAGATGTGCAAGCATTGAATTGAAGCCCCAGTAAACGGCGGCCGTAACTATAACGGTCCTAAGGTAGCGAAATTCCTTGTCGGGTAAGTTCCGACCTGCACGAATGGCGTAACGACTTCCCCGCTGTCTCCAACGCAGACTCAGTGAAATTGAATTCCCCGTGAAGATGCGGGGTTCCTGCGGTTAGACGGAAAGACCCCGTGCACCTTTACTATAGCTTTACACTGGCATTCGTGTCGGCATGTGTAGGATAGGTGGTAGACTTTGAAGCAGTGGCGCCAGCCATTGTGGAGTCATCCTTGAAATACCACCCTTGCCTATATGGATGTCTAACTGCGGCCCGTTATCCGGGTCCAGGACCGTGTATGGTGGGTAGTTTGACTGGGGCGGTCGCCTCCTAAAGAGTAACGGAGGCGCGCGATGGTAGGCTCAGAACGGTCGGAAATCGTTCGTCGAGTGCAATGGCATAAGCCTGCCTGACTGCAAGACTGACAAGTCGAGCAGAGACGAAAGTCGGTCATAGTGATCCGGTGGTCCCGCGTGGAAGGGCCATCGCTCAACGGATAAAAGGTACGCCGGGGATAACAGGCTGATGACCCCCAAGAGTCCATATCGACGGGGTTGTTTGGCACCTCGATGTCGACTCATCGCATCCTGGGGCTGGAGCAGGTCCCAAGGGTATGGCTGTTCGCCATTTAAAGCGGTACGTGAGTTGGGTTCAGAACGTCGTGAGACAGTTCGGTCCCTATCTGCCGTGGGTGTAGGAATATTGATAGGATCTGTCCCTAGTACGAGAGGACCGGGATGGACGTATCTCTGGTGGACCTGTTGTCGTGCCAACGGCATAGCAGGGTAGCTATATACGGACGGGATAACCGCTGAAGGCATCTAAGCGGGAAACCCACCTAAAAACGAGTATTCCCTATCAGAGCCGTGGAAGACCACCACGTTGATAGGCCGGGTGTGGAAGTGCGGCAACGCATGCAGCTTACCGGTACTAATAGCTCGATCGACTTGATCACTCCCATTATCTGTATCCATCAAGCTTCGCTTGACGAATACCAGCTTTAACTTCTGTCCTCACGCTGTCGCGGCTAAAGCCGCTTCGCTCCGGACAGGGCGCCGGAAAACCGGCGGCACGCAGTCGCGTGCTTATTGTTTATCAGTGC
>NZ_RCHH01000039.1:0-3784 GCF_003664555.1 Ochrobactrum soli
CTTGCCCATGGTGCATCTCCTTCCATGAGACAAGTGAATCACAGATCAAGCCAAACGGGAATCCCGAATCCGGTTAACAGCGACATGCTTTAGATACACGTGGACGGAACAATCTGGATAATTATGGTTTCGGAAATCCCGTCCGTTGCTCGTCAGGCTTCAGATCGTTCATTCCGTGAACACGACCATGACGCCGGGTTTAACGATTTTCGCGAGTTCTTCCGCATCCCAGTTTGTAAGACGCACGCAGCCATGGCTCGATGTTTTGCCGATGCGTGAGGGGTCAGGGGTGCCATGAATACCGTAAGTGGGTTTGGAAAGCGCCATCCATACCGTGCCGACAGGACCGTTTGGTCCAGGTGGAATCGTCAGAACGCCTTCATTGGCTCCCTGTTTGAAGTTGATCCTGGGATTGTAGGTATAATTGGGGTTGATCGCTATTCGTTTGACCTGAACGGTGCCCGAAGGGGAAGGGGTGTCCGAAGAGCCGATCGTAGACGGGTAAGCTACCTTCAGCTTTCCATCTGCCCCATAGCCCCGAACCTGTCTGCGACCTTTATCTGCTATGATATGGGCAATCGGCGTACGTTTAGCTTTGCCGAGATTGGGGACTTTGATCACCGAACCTGGATGATTGAAATTCACGCCTGGATTGATCTCTTTGAGGAAACCCTCATCGATTTGAAACCGCTCACCAATCATTTCTGTGACTGAGGTATAAGCCATTGCTGGCAATTGGGCTTTCAACGCATAATCGGCAGGGATTTCTGCCACAAATTGCCTGCCAACGTCTTCATTGGTGATGAGGTAATCCTTGAAAGCTGGTCAGCCGGTATTTTCCAACTCGGCCTGAACGCCCATCGATTGCGCCAGGCGACGCGCCAGCCCTGTCCAACATGATCTGATAGGATGCAATCTGTTCTTTGGAACCAACGTCTTTTGGCATTTCTATCGCGGGTGCCATGTCGTCGGCAGTTGGAATATAAGTCGATGAAATTTCCTGACGAGCGGGTTGTGTACGGTTGATACTGCCGGTGGTCATCTGGTCGAGTTCCGCTTCGATCGGTGCAGTTGACCCCACTAATGCGGGCGGTCGGATATCTTTTACCTGCAAAAGCAGTTCATTGATCGAACGGTCAATTGAGGAAGACGGCGTGGAATGGCGTTGGCGCTGTTCGAAAGATTGTCGCACTATCTCATATTCAAGGAAAAGCGTCGCTGCTTTGCCCGAACTGACAAGCACGCCGGAAATTGCAACAATACTCAATGTGAATTTGGATAAAGGAGCGAAGCGCGACATACCGTAAGCCTGATTGGACCCGATAAGTATTCGCCGGGTTATGGTTAAATATTCGTTGCGCACGTCTTTTTAGCCAAGAAATTCGGTTTAATACAATCCGAGAACTCTCGCTCGGCCTGGCTGCGATCATAACGGACTTAAGCCGTTACCCCATCTTATTGGCATGTCAGCTATGCGAAACTGGCGCTTCTGTCCGAAACCATACGGACCTATATGCTGCTTGCAACAAAAAGAAAATTTTTGAGGAGAGAGAAATGAACCTGATCCGCTCGTACAGCAACTGGCGCCGTTATCGTAACACCGTAAACGAACTGAGCCGCCTGAATGCTCATGAACTGAACGATCTGGGCATCATGGCTTCGGAAATCTCGTCCGTAGCTCGTCAGGCTTCAGGTCGCTAACAAATTTTGATTGTCGCTGAGGCCGTTCCTCCCAATTCCTCGGCGACCTAAGACCAGACATCTTCCTCCCAAGGTCAGGTCTTTCCATAAATACCCGTCGCTCCTCCAGCGGCGGGTGTTTGTTTTTGGGGGAGCGAAGGGCAACCCGCGGGACTGGGATTTCAGGTCCTGTGCCGCAGAGTACCGAGGGTCGACCAGCCCAATGGATGGGTTGGCGCAGACGCCCAGCGCTGCGGCCGATCTTAAACCTTGCCGGTTTTTTTCGGATACTCCGAGAAAAGGGGTTGTTCATCGACGAAGCAAGAGTCATTACCGCTCGATCTTCCCTAAGACAGAGGTAGTTTAGACAATGCTAATACGATGGTCCGGTTTCGGCATGGTCTCAGTTTTCGTGCTGATCGCAGGTATGCTGGGCGCGACTTTTCTGCTGCGACCGTATTTCATGCAGAGGGCACCGTACCCTTAACTTTGATGTAAGTCTCAGCGGTGGATAAGAGAGCATGCTCGACAATCGCTCCTCGCTTTATCATCGCCATCGCTTCCCACCTGGGATTATTGCAGAGGCGGTGTGGCTGTATTTCCGGTTTCCGCTGAGCTTTCGCATGGTCGAAGACATGCTGGCATACAGAGGGATCATCGTCACCCACAAGACAGTGCGCGAGTGGGCTGAAAAGTTTGGACGAGATTACGCCAATACAATCCGTCGCCGCACACCGCGCCTTGGTGATAAATGGCATCTTGATGATGCTGTCGTGACAATCAATGGTGAGCGGCACTTTCTGTGGCGCGCTGTTGATCTGGATGGCTTTGTGCTTGAAATGCTGGTCCAGAAACGTCGCGATACCAAGGCTGCCAAACGCTTTATCCGGAAGTTGCTGTCAGTTCAGGGCGCAGTTCCCCGTGTCATGGCCACCCACGGACAAGCTTGGCTCTTACGGTGCTGCCAACCGCGCCATTGGCCTCACTGTCTGTGATCATCGACAGCACAAAGGCTTGAACAACCGGGCCGAGAATTCTCATCAGCCCATCCGACGACAAGAACGGGGCATGAAGCGCTTCAAGTCAACGCGACATTTGCAATGTTTCGCATCCATTCACGACCCGATCTACAACCTTCACCATTTCCCCCGCGACCGCTTCACCTCTGCCATTCACCGCGAGCTGCGCCAAACCAGTTGGCCGAAACGGCGAACTGTCGCAGACAGGTGCTGCTTTCTTATTTCGGTGATCAATGCGAACCATGCGGCAATTGCGATACCTGCGCTGAACCACCAACCCTCTTCGATGGTACAATAGCCGCGCAGAAAATATTGTCCTGCATTTACAGAACCGGGGAGCGGTTCGGGCAATCCTATATTGTCGATGTCCTTCTTGGCGTCGACGATGAGCGCATCAGCCGCTTTGGCCACGACCAGATTTCGACTTTCGGAATCGGCCACGAGCATGACAATCACACCCGGCGTGCGATCATACGGCAGTTGATCGCTCAGAGGTTAATCGATGTCGACTTTGCCGGGCACGGCGGTTTGTCGATCTCGGAAGCAGGTCGGCAGTTTTTGCGCACAAAGCATACGCTCATGTTGCGTGTCCCGCCGAAATCGAAGCCATCGCGTGGTACTGTTTCGCGTGGAAAATCGGTAACATCCGCCCTTTCGGAGCGAGATGAAGCGCTCTTTCATGCGCTGCGAGAGAAGCGGCTAGAGATAGCGCGCACGCAAAATGTCCCACCTTATGTGATCTTCCACGATCGCACACTGATCGAACTGGCCACTGTCAGACCAGCCTCACGCGCCCAGATGGCCGATATGCCCGGTGTGGGCGATACAAGCTCGAACGCTACGGTCCGGCCTTTTTGGCCGTCGTCAACGCACACGGTTAAATCCGCCTCAGCATTTGGCGTTCAACAATACCGACCTTAGAGTCTGTCAGCGCTACACGGGTTATCCTAGCTGTGCAGATTTCCCGAGCCAGCTCTTACATCGTTTTTTCGCCCGTTTTTGAAAACTGGCTTGCCTTCCCATTTTGTCATTCGGTACATTCGTCTTGAGCGCAGCAGTGAGGAAACCGTTCCGTTTCTGCCCCT
>NZ_RCHH01000004.1:0-412416 GCF_003664555.1 Ochrobactrum soli
AGTTCGTCCAAAGTCGTTTCGCCACGGGCGGACATCTACTCGCGGACCCAATCACCATGAGCCAAAAGCTTCACACTTCCAGGCGGGTGGCCCTGCCTGGCGGCGGCCAGACAGCCGGATGACCGATACAGGATCATCATGTTGTTGACGAACCGAGGCGAAACACGGAAATGCCGAGCGGCTTCCCGGTGACTATTGCCCTCATTCACAAACGCAACGACACGCTCACGCAACTCAATCGGATGCGGCTTGCCCATGGTGCATCTCCTTCCATGAGACAAGTGAATCACAGATCAAGCCAAACGGGAATCCCGAATCCGGTTAACAGCGACATGCTTTAGTGCCGCTTGCACCGCATCTATTCAATAGGCGTTTCACCATCATTCTACTTTGCTTGATGGTTCTGCCACATATCCGCGTCACGCATGCCTGCCTTCCTCATCAGCGCTTATAACAACATCAAAGATTTTTCCCGCGCAGGATTAGCAACTTGTACTCGACGCTTCTCGGAGTGGTGTGAAATATATTTCATTATGTGAATTATATTGACATAGCAAATTTCTTCCGATTATCTGGCTTTACCGGATTTCGAGGAGGAGGTTCGGTCTTCAGGGTTCATCGGCCGCTCGGTAGGGCGACAAAGGATATTGGGAGGGGCTTCGGCCTCAAGGAGGGAACTTGCGCAATTTTCTAAGCACATCCGCAGCGGCGATCCTAGCAACGACGCTATTCACCGGCGTGGCAAGGGCGGAAACGGAAAACCCGTTTCGCTGCAAGCCGGGCGAAAAATATGTCATGAACGTCATGGTTTCGGGCGTCGAATATTGGTTCCCGGTTTACGAAATGTTCAAACAAGCCGGTCAGCAGTTCGGTTGCGAGACAGCCTATACCGGCACGCCGGAATATGACGTCAACAAGCAGATCGCTACCTTCGATCAGGCGCTGGCCCAAAATCCGGCGGGCATTCTTGTCCACCCGATGAACTCGGACCCCTTCGTTGAGCCGATCAACCGGGCGATTGATCAGGGCACTGCCGTCGTCACTTTCGCTGCGGACTCACCACTCTCGAAACGTATTTCGTTCATCACTTCGGACAATACCCGCGAAGGCACCTATGCCGCTGACGCGATTGCAAAGAAGATGGGTGGCAAGGGCGAATATGCCGTTCTCGAAAATCCGGGTCAGGATAACCATGACAAGCGCATAGCGGCTTTCATCGCCCGGATGGATGAAAAATATCCAGACATGAAGCTCGTTGGTCGGGCGGCCTCCAACCAGGACCCTAACAAGGCCTATCAGGGGCTTATGAGTCTGGTTCAGGCACACCCAAACCTGGGCGCGGTTTTCATGCCGGAAGCCAACTCGGCGATCGGAGCCTCCCAGGCCAATCAGGAAAGCGGCGGCAAGATCCTCGTCATGTGTGCCGACGTCAATGCCAACATTCTCGATATGATCAAGGCTGGACAAGTGTTCGGCTCGATCAACCCTAATCAGGGCATGCAAGGCTATATGGGCTTCTTTATGCTGTGGCTCGCCAAACATCCCGAACTCATTGACCCGATGAACGACTCCAAGCGTTCCGGCTTCAATCCGATGAGCATTCCATTCGTCGACAATGGGCTGTCGATTGTTACGGCAGAGAATGCGGACGACTTTTATTGGGACAAGTACCTGAAGCGGCGGGGCACCAAAGGGATCGACGAGTAACCTTTTGTGTCGGCCATCCGGGATGGTTAAGTTCCGTATGGCCACCGCACGCTTGGGGAGGAGCATGTCATGGTGTCTGTGTCCGTTTTGGAAATCCGCAACGTGAGCAAGCATTTCGGTGCGGTGAAAGCGTTAACGGACGTGAACTTCAGCCTCGCGAAGGGCGAAGTTCATGCGATCTGCGGCGAAAATGGCGCGGGGAAGTCGACGCTCATGAACATCATTGCCGGTGTGGTGCAGCCGACAGAAGGCGAAATCCGCGTAGAGGGTTCGCCGGTCCGGGTAACGTCGCCCACCATTGCGCAGGCTCTTGGGCTTGGTCTTGTCCATCAGGAAATTGCGCTCTGCCCCGATGTGACCGTGGCCGAGAACATGTTCATGGCGACAACAGATCGTCGCCGTTCGCCCTTCATGAACTACGCCGAGTTACAGCGGACCGCGCAGGCAGTGATGGACCGGCTGGCACCGATTGATGTGCGCCGCAAGGTCTCGGAACTGTCGATCTCCAACCAGCAACTGGTCGAAATTGCAAAAGCATTGACGCTCGATTGCAAAGTTCTGATCTTCGATGAACCAACGGCGGCGCTGACGGAAGCCGAGACAAAGGTTCTGTTCGGTATTATCCGAAACCTGAAATCCCAGGGAATATCGATCATCTATATCAGCCACCGCATGGCCGAAATCTTCAGCCTGTGTGATCGGGTCACCGTGCTGCGCGATGGGCGCTATGTTTCGACAGAGAACGTCGCGGACCTGACGCCGGATGATATCGTGCGTCGTATGGTCGGTCGCGAGATTACGCAGCTCTATCCTGAAAAGCAGGCTTTGGAAGAGCGTACGGAAGAAACCGTTCTGAGTGTCCGTGGTCTTGGGGACAACAGCCGTTTCAAAGACGTCAGTTTCAACTTGCGACAAGGCGAAATTCTGGGTGTTGGTGGGCTGATTGGATCGGGACGTACCGAAATCGCCGAAGGCATCTGCGGATTGCGCCCTGTTCACGAGGGCGAGGTGTTTCTGTATGGGCAGAAGCTTCGGGCGAAGTCTTACGCCGACGCAGTGCAGGCGGGGGTTGTCTATCTCTCGGAAGACCGGAAGGGTTCCGGGGTCTTCCTCGATCTTTCTATTGCCCAAAACATTGCTGTCCTGGACCTGAAATCGCTGACCGGACCGCTAGGTCTATTGAACTCCAAGGCTGAAGCCGAACGCGCACAAGAACTCACCCGTCGGCTCGGCGTGCGAATGGGCGGGATCGGCATGCCTGTCTCGTCGCTTTCGGGCGGCAATCAGCAGAAGGTGGCCATAGCCAAGCAGCTGGCGGTCAATCCGAAGGTCATCCTGATGGACGAACCGACGCGAGGCATCGATGTTGGTGCGAAATCGGAAATCCACCGGCTGCTGCGTGATCTCGCGCGCTCCGGAATTGGCATCATTGTGATTTCATCGGAACTGCCGGAACTTCTCGGCCTTTGCGACAGGGTGCTGGTCATCCGGGAGGGTAGGGTTATGGGTGAAGTCGAGGGCGAAGCGATGACGGAACAAGCGATCATGCGGCTTGCGTCGGGCATTGATGACCCCAAGAATTCGAAGGCATCACAGCATGTCGCATGAACAGGAAACAGGGGCTGGGAAGACGGTCATGACGAGCGCAACAGTGACAACAACCTATGGAAAAGGCGCCTCAGGCTGGAAACGGCTGGGCACGATGCGCGAAGCGGGACTGATCGCGATCATTCTGGCGCTTTGCATCGCCATGAGCTTCGCGTCGCCGCACTTCCTGACATTTGGCAATTTTCGGGCCATGCTGATGTCGTTTTCGGTAGAAGGCATTGTCGTTGTTGGTATGACGATCTTGTTGATCGTCGGCGGCATCGACCTGTCGGTGGGTTCGGTCGTCTGCTTCTCGATGGTTCTTTCGGGGACATTGTTTCTGATGGGGCTCGACCCCTGGAGCGCATCGCTGATCGGCATTATCGCCAGCGGATTGATCGGCTGTGTCATGGGTTTCTTCGTTACGGTCGTGGGCTTGAACCACTTCATCACATCGCTGGCAGCGATGGTGATCGTACGCGGCGTCTGCCTGATCATAACCAAAGGCACCCCGCTGTCGCTCTTCACCTTGCCGCCATCGTTCAAGGCGATCGGGCAGGGCACGTTTCAGGGCGTCCCGATTGTCATTCTGATCTTCGTCGCCGTGGTCGTATTTTTCGATTTCCTGCTGCGTCGTGCAACGGCCTTCCGCAAGGTTTTCTACACCGGCAGCAACGAGAAGGCAGCGCTCTATTCCGGCATCAAGACCAATCAGGTGAAATTCTGGGTAACAGTACTTTGCGCCACGCTGTCGGGTGTGGCAGGCGTTATCTACATGTCCCGCTTCGGTGCAGCGACGCCCACCTTCGGTGTTGGCATGGAACTCAACATCATTGCCGCTGCCGTGATCGGGGGCGCCTCGTTGAGTGGGGGCTCAGGCACGATCCTGGGGGCAATTCTCGGTATTGCCCTGCTTTCGGTGGTCACAAGTTCGCTGATCTTGCTAAACGTCTCTGTCTATTGGCAAGACATGATCAAGGGTTGCATTCTGCTTGCCGCCGTATCGATTGACCATTTCCTTCATAAGCGGAAGGCTGCCTGACATGCCGATTGCCAAACGGAAACCCGCTAACGCGCCGCGCGAGGAAATTGTCGTCGCAAGGCAGATGCATCAGGCCCTGGTCCTGCATTTTCTCGAAGGATTGACACAGGCGCAAATTGCCGACCAGCTTGGCATCTCGCATGCGACGGTAAACCGCCTCATCAAGCGTGGTCGCCAGCTCGGCCTCGTCGAAATCAAGATCAAGTCGCCCGTCGAACCGCTGGTCGACATGGAGGAACAGCTTCTGGCGCTCGGCGGCATCGGTCGTGCCGTGATCGTACCGACCGTGTCTGACAATCCGCAAACGGCTCTTCAGGCGGTTGGTGAGGCGGCAGCCCGTTTGCTGCTTGAAGAGATTACCGACGGAGATACGATCTGCATCACCGGTGGCAAGGGCGTCAGTGCCGTAGTGGCCGGGCTTCAGGCGCAGCGGCCCTTCGCTGTGGAGGTGATCCCGGCGACCGGTTGTGTGCAGGGAAAGCATTATACCGACGTCAATCACGTCTCAACGTTGATGGCGGATCGGCTGGGCGGTCACTCCTACCAAATCCATGCGCCGCTGTTTGCCGATAGTGCGGCTGAGCGTGACATGCTGATGAATATGCGCTCTGTTGCCGACGTGTTCGAACGAGCGCGCGAAGCCAAGATCGCAGTGGTCGGCATCGGTTCGATCCTGACTGATGATTCAAGCTATTACGACCTGCACCCATCTTCCAGCACGGATCGCGCTGCAATCGAGCGTTCTGGCGCGGCATGCGAACTTCTTGCACATCTGCTCGATGATCGGGGGCAGGTCTGCGACTACAGCCTCAACCGTTCGCTGGTGTCATTGACGCTGCCCGAATTCGCTTCGATCCCGACCAAGATCGGTGTGGCGAGCGGGCCGAACAAGGCAGCGCCGATCCTCAGCGTTCTGCGCGGCAATCATCTGGATACGCTGGTGACTGACGAGGCAACGGGCGCTCGGGTATTGGAACTGGCGAATGGCGAGGGGAAATGGATATGAGCGGGCAACAGTTGATAAGAGAGATCGGCAAGTCCGGCGTCTTCGCTTCGGCAGTCGGGCTGGGAACCTGGGCGATCGGCGGCTGGATGTGGGGCGGCACCGACGAAAAAGAATCTATCGCTGCGATACAGGCTTCGCTCGATGCCGGTGTCACGCTGATTGACACTGCGCCAGCCTATGGGCTTGGCCGCTCCGAAGAGATCGTCGGAAAGGCATTGGCCGGACGCCGCGAGAAGGCGGTTATTGCCACCAAATGCGGCCTTGTCTGGCATACGCGAAAGGGGCGGCACTTTTTCGATCAGGACGGCAAGCCGGTCCACCGATACCTCGGTCGCGATGCGATCCAGCACGAGGTTGAAGAAAGCCTGAGAAGGCTTGGAACCGACTATATCGACCTTTACATCACCCATTGGCAGGACCCGACGACACCGGTTGAGGAGACGATGCGGGCGCTGGAGGATCTTCGAACCTCCGGCAAGATCCGGGCGATTGGAGCGAGCAATGTCAGTCGCCATGATCTTGATGCCTATATTGCGGTTGGCGGTCTGGATGCCATTCAAGAACGATACAGCATGATCGATCGTGAAATCGAAGCCGACCTTTTGCCGCTCACCCGGGACAAGGGCATCGCGACATTGAGCTATTCGTCGCTGGCGTTAGGGCTCTTGTCCGGCGCGATAGGTGCGGACCGGGTGTTTTCTGGCGACGATCAGCGCAAGGACAATCCGCGCTTCTCCGTCGGCAATCGGCAGAAGGCGACGGCATTTGCCGAAACGATCCGACCGGTTGCTGAAAAGCACAGTGCCAGTATCGCTCAAACGGTGATCGCCTGGACGCTTGCGCAGCCCGGCGTGACCTTTGCGCTCTGTGGAGCGCGTAACCCGGCACAGGCGATGGACAATGCACGGGCTGGAACAATCCGGCTGGACGCTGCCGATCTTGCCGCCATCGATACGGCCATAGCGGTGAAACTGACTGACATGGACAGGTAACGGATCGCCATCATGAAGCGTGAAGAGATATTGGACGGGATCCGCCAGATCCCGAAGGTGGACGTGTGCGTGATTGGCGGCGGCATCAATGGCGTCAGCGTCTTCCGGGAACTCGCGTTGCAAGGGCTAAATGTATTGCTGGTGGAGAAGCACGATTATTGCTCGGGCGCCAGTTCGGCCCTCTCACGCATGGTCCATGGAGGGCTTCGCTATCTGGAAAATGGCGAGTTCAAGCTTGTGAAGGAGTCGCTGGCCGAGCGTGACCGTCTGCTACGCAATGCGCCGCATTATGTTGCGCCGCTCCCGACGACAGTACCTGTGTTCGATATCTTCTCCGGTCTTGGCAACGGCATCGTCCGGTTCCTGGGGTTAAGCCGACGGCCCAGTCGCCGCGGTGCCCTCGCAATCAAAGCAGGCCTCTGCATCTATGATTTCCTGACGCGAAAGCGGGCACTGATGCCGCGTCACCAGTTTCGCGGTCGTCGCACGACGCTCAAAAAATGGCCCGCGCTCAACCGCAATATCAAAAGTTCCGCAACCTATTTTGACGCCTGGGTGAGCCATCCAGAGAGATTGGGGATCGAACTGCTGAGGGATGGTTTGGAGGCGGGCGGTGATGTTTGGGCGTTGAATTACGCAGAACTGCGCCGCACAGAGGATGGGCGCTATCGCGTTGAAGACCATCTCGGTGGCACCTCTGTTGCCATCGATCCGGCGTTGATCATCAACGCTACTGGCGGCTGGATCGACATTGCCAATGAAACACTTTTTTCCCCGCGAGCGCGCCCGGCGCCCTTGATGGGCGGCACGAAGGGCTCGCATCTGATCATCGACAATGCGCAATTGCGTGACGCGCTTGCCGATCACATGATTTATTACGAGAACGAGGATGGGCGAATTTGCATCCTCTTTCCCTATCTCGGCAAGGTTCTGGTCGGCTCCACGGATATCCGGGTGAACAATCCCGAAGCGGTGCGTTGCGAGGCGGATGAGCGTGACTATATCCTGCAATCACTCGCCTTCGTCCTGCCAGACATCAGGATCAGGCCTGACGAGATCGTCTTCCAGTTTTCTGGCGTAAGGCCATTGCCCACCAGCACTGACAGCTTTACCGGTCGCATTCCACGGGACCATTTCTGTAAGGTCATCGAACAGAGCGACGACGGCCCGTCAGTGTTGTGCATGATCGGTGGGAAATGGACGACATTCCGCTCGTTTGGTGAAATGGCAGCAGATATCGTTCTGGAAAAGCTTGGTCGGCAACGACTTGTTTCGACAACTGATCGCGCAATCGGCGGCGGTCGCGCATTTCCCACAAACGCGCCGGTTTGGCTGGCTGGCCTGGCGACAGCGAGGCGTATGTCCGAGGTGCGCATGGCTCAATTGTTCGAGCGTTATGGTACGCATGCCGAGACAGTCACCGACTTCATCACTGCAGGACCGGAAAGGCCACTGCCACACCCCGGTTATTCCGAGCGTGAAATCCTGTTCCTGATCCGGGACGAGGCAGTCGAACATCTCGATGATCTGCTTTTGCGACGAACGACGCTGGCCGTTTCGGGTGAGCTTTCGCTCGACATGATGGATGCCGTTCTCGACCTGCTTTCTCAAGAAAAGCGCTGGACCACCACACAGCGTGCCATTGAGCGCGCCCGTTTTCTCAACCTTCTCAGCGAGCGTCACGGCGTCAGCGAAATCATGCTTTCCGCAAGGAACGAACAAAGGAGTACAGAATGCGACACAATAGCAAAGTCCGGATGAACAGGCTGTTTGGCGGCGGGCGCTGCCTTGACGTAGCTATCGATCACGGCGTCTGCAACGAGCCGTCCTTTCTGGATGGGCTGGAAGATATTCAGTCTGTCGTCAAGGCGTTGGTCGAGGCCGCACCGGATGCGATCCAGATGAATTACGGCCAGTCAGACCTTCTACAGGACATTCCGGGGAAGGACAAACCGGCTTTGGTCATGCGTATCGATATGGGCAACCCCTATAATCGCATCCGCCACCGTGACATGTGGGCGGTGTTGCAGAACGAAGCAGAGCCGTTGATCGGTGCAATCGAGATGGATGCGGCTTGCGTCGTCGTCAACCTCTTCATGCTGCCGGACGAGCCTGAGTTGTTCCGTCAATGTGTGCAGAACATTTCCCGCGTGCGAGCCGATTGCGACAAATACGGAATGCCGCTTATGATCGAGCCACTGGTCATGCAGCCGGTCACCGAAAAGGGCGGCTATATGGTCGACGGTGATGCCGAAAAAATTGTGACGTTGACGCGGCTTGCGCGCGAAATGGGCGCGGATATCATCAAGGCGGACCCGACGAATAATGTGGAAGATTTCCACCGCGTGGTCGAAGCCGCACGGTGCCCGGTTCTGGTGCGCGGTGGCGGCAAGGAAGATCTTCGTGCGGTGTTCGACAAATCTGCGAACTTGATGCGGCAAGGTGCGTTGGGCATGGTCTATGGGCGCAACATTTATCAGCATGCCAATCCCAATGCGGTCGTGCGAGGGTTGATGGCCCTTATCCATGGGAATGCGAGCGGAGAAGAGGCATTCGAACTTTATCTGAAGGGCTAAAGCAGAGATTTTGGACCTTGGGAGGGGTTCTGTATGGGAGAATATCTTTTAGGGCTCGACGCTGGAAACACCGTTATCAAGGCGGTGATCTTCGACCGAACAGGTAATGAAATTGCGGCTGCTTCCGAGGAGGGACGCAACCGCATGCCATGCCCGGGCCATGTAGAGCGTGGTCTGGATGAGCTATGGACGAACGCACGGCACGTGATCCGTAGCTGTATCGAGCGTGCAGGGATATCGCCGGCTGAAATTATCGCAATCGGTTGCGCAGGCCATGGCAACGGACTTTATGCGCTGGACCGGGATGGCGCGCCGCTCATCGGCATCCAGTCGATCGATACGCGTGCGACCGGGCTGGTCGAGCAATGGGCCGCTCGGGGTGTGGGCGAGCGCACCCAGCCGATCGCGCGCCAGCGCCCCTGGCCATCGCAGACGCCGACCTTGCTTGCATGGTTGAAACGAAACCGGCCGGAGTTGTTCAGCAACATCGGCACGGTGTTCTTCTCGAAGGATTTCGTCGTCAATCGCCTGACTGGCCAACGCGTCAGCGAGGTTTCGGACATGTCCGGCGCGGGTCTGCTCAATCTGGCGACGCGCCGCTATGACAAGACCTTGATGGCAGCCTATGGCCTTGAAGATTGTATCGACCTCCTTCCTCCGCTGATCGAAAGCGCTGATATCGCGGGTACTGTCACGCAAGAAGTTGCGGCGCAGACGGGGCTCGCTGCGGGAACGCCGGTGGTTGGGGGGCTATTCGACGTTGTCGCTTCGGCGCTCGGCTCAGGCGTCTCGCGCACCGGTAGCGCCTCAATCATTGCAGGCACCTGGAGCATCAATCAGGTCATTATCGACGGACCGGACCTCAATGAACCGGTATTCATGTCCTCGACATTTGATCGTACCCGCTACATGGCGATGGAGAACAGCGCGACCTCGGCCGCCAATCTGGAATGGCTGGTCAAGGAGTTCTTCGAAGGTGAGAATGCGGACGGTGGTTCACCCTTCGATGCGTGCTGTGCCTTGGCCGGAGCGATCACGCCAGCAGCGGACGATCCGCTTTATCATCCCTACCTCTATGGTGCCCAGCAAGACGGTCACGCTCGCGCTGGTTTCTACGGTATCGCGGGTTGGCACACCAAAGGACATCTTGTTCGGGCGCTTCTCGAAGGTGTGGCTTTCGGTCATCGCCAGCATGTCGAGAGGATTCGTAGAGCGGGTGCCGTGTTCAACGAAGCCGTGCTTTCAGGCGGTGGGGCTCGCAGCCTGATATGGCCTCAGATATTCGCGGACATACTCGGCCTTCCTGTATCCGTCAGCCGTTCGCGTGAAACTGGTGCGCTCGGAGCGGCGATTGCCGCCGGAACCGGTGTCGGGCTTTTTGCCGATTTCAGCGAAGGTGCAGCCGCCATGGTCAAGGCCGAGCGGCATTACCTTCCGGACGCGTCGCTGGAAGGGCATTACGCCCGGCGCTATGCCCTTTTTAACGATATAGACGAGGCTATGAGACCGATCTGGCGGCGGTTGAATGCGACACAGTCTGCCGATTACGGAGTGCCGAGGGAAACCAGCTCGCCCTGTTGCCAGACGGCATGAATTTTTCGCGTATTGGTGATGTCATCCAGCGGGTTGGCATCAAGGACGATCAGATCGGCCCGCTGTCCTTCGGCAATCTTGCCCCTGTCGGTCAATTTCAGCAGCGCCGCGGCCTGCTCGGTTGCTACGCCGATTGCCTGAACGGGCGAGAGTCCTGCATTGACCAGATGTTCCAACTCGCGATGTTCGGCGAAGCCAGGTATACGTTCTGGAAATGCACCTGCATCCGCACCAAAGCCGAATTTTACACCGCCAGCCTCTATCAATTTTGACAAATTGCGGAGGTTCATTTCCACATCTCGTCGCGCTTTTTGTGCCCGTTCGCTGGTAGCTGTCTTTTCGCGCCATTCTGCGCTGGAAAACTGGTCTTTCAGTTCAGGGCTTAAAGCCGATTGCAGGAAGGGGTTTTCCAGTAGCGAAGGCTGGTCGGCGAAAATATAAGTTGCTTCGTCCATGTGCACCGTTGGAATATACCACGTACCCTTCTCGCGAAGAGCATCGATAAACTCCTGATCGATCTCAACGTCGCGAACACCGTGGGCTAGAATATCAGCACCCGCAGCGACCAGCTTTTTGGCGTGGTGGAGTGTGTAGACATGGGCGGCGACAGCGAAACCCAGTTGGTGTGCTTCATCGATTGCTGCGCGAAAACAATCCTCGCTCATCGGTTGGATAGGTCCGAATGTGTCGATCCATAGCTTGATGATATCTATCGGTTGCTGCGCCATTTGGCGAACGACCTGACGCGCTTCTTCCGGTATCTGCGGACGTGGTGACAGACCGTCAGGGGCAAATATTCCCGCACCTGCTGTCATGAAGGACGCACCGTATTGCGGGTTATTGCGCATGTTTTCGCGGGTTTTGGGCTCGGGCGTGGGGGTCATGCCCAGCGAAACCACCGTGCCGATACCGTAAGCCTGAAACTGGCGTAACGCTGCATAAGCGTTTTCCGGTGTGAAATTATGTCGTCCGCCCGTCGTGCCCTTGATAAGCCCGACATGGGCGTGGTTGCTGGTGAATGCGGGGATCAGATATCGTCCTTGATAATCGACAATCTGCGCATTCTGCAAAGCTGCTGCCGTATTGTCCGTTTCGTTAAGGACCGCTGAAATAGTTCCATTCTCAATCAGGATCGCGCCGGGGCCAGACATCTCCTGGCCTATCAGCATGCGTATATTGGTCATCGCCAGTCTTGTGCCGCCACTACCGTAATTCCGTGTGTAGGCGCTGTTCGGTGCTATGCCACCGGCTATAAGTGTACCGATAAGAGTATTCACATTGCGTCGGGTCAATTTGGTCATCGTGATACCACTCCTGGGTTAGATTGAGAGGTAGGACGCCTTTGGCGAACAATGTTGCTGGCTGTAATGTAGGGACCTCTTGAGATGCTGGCCGGAGCCATATCGGGTCTGATATGGCTCCGGTTTGATGGAGCTGATGCTAGAATGGATAATGCTGCTTGGGGTCTTCGATTGTGATCCATCGAAGATTGGTAAAACTGTCTATGCCTGCGGACCCGCCAAATCTACCAGAGCCGCTGTCTTTGACGCCGCCGAAAGGCATTTGTGGTTCATCTCCCACCGTCGGCCCATTGATATGGCAAATGCCGGCATCAATTTTACGCGCAACCTTGAGCGCGCGGTCGATATTCTGGCTGAATACGGCAGAGGACAGACCATACTCCGTGTCATTTGCAAGCTCGACGGCATGATTGTCATCGCGGGCGCGCACCACGCAGACGACCGGTCCGAATGACTCCTCGCGAAACAGACGCATTGCGGGTGTAACCCTGTCGACAATCGTGGCTGGCATGATTGTTCCGCTTGCCGTGCCCCCAGTTGTGATTGTGGCACCGGATTCTTTGGCATCGGCAACCAGTTCGAGCACCCGATCAACTGTGCCTTGCGCGACGACAGCGCCCAGAGCGACTTTCTCGCGTGGATTGCCGCTTGGCAATGCTGAAGCCCGTGCCGTAAACCTGGTCACGAATTCATCGGCGATTTTTTCATCGACAATGATGCGTTCGGTGGACATGCAGATTTGCCCCTGATTCATGAAGGCACCGAAAATCGCCGCGTTGACGGCGCCATCAAGATCGGCATCATCCAGTACGACCAATGGCGCCTTGCCTCCCAGTTCTAGAAGCACAGGCTTGAGGTGTTTGGCAGCTTCAAGAGCGATGATCTTCCCCACCCGCGTGGAACCCGTGAAGTTGATCCGCTTAACGAGAGGATGCGTTACAAGCGCGTTGACAACTTCCGGTGCGTCATCAGCGCTGTGGCTGACAATATTGAGAACACCTTTTGGCAGACCCGCTTCAATCATTACGTCGCCCAGCATGCGATGCAGTCGCGGGCACATCTCGGACGATTTGAGAACAACCGTATTGCCACAGGCAATGGGCATCGCAAAGGCGCGTACCGCCAAAATGACAGGGGCATTCCATGGCGCCATTCCAACCATGACGCCAACAGGTTCGCGTACGGCCATGGAAAGGGTTCCAGGCTTATCGGATGGAATGATCTCGCCCTTGATCTGGGTTGTTGCGGCGGCGACTTCGCGCAGGATTTTGGCAGCCAACCCGACGTTGAATCCGATCCACGGGGCAGTCGCCCCGGTTTCAGCGATGCCGCAGGCGGTGAATTCGCCGATCCTGGCTTCGAGAAGATCTGCTGCTTTGAGCAGGATGGTGCGGCGCTCGCTCGGGCCGACTTCGGACCATTCTGCGAAGGCTGTTGCCGATGACTTGACGGCCCTGTCGATATCAGGCTGCCGGGCGGCGGGCGCTACAGTGGCCTCTTCTCCGGTGACGGGGTCAATACGGGTAAAGGTCGCGCTGCCCAGTGCCGGAACATCCTGGCCATCTATCAGCAGTCCAATATTCATCTAATCCTCCCATTTTTGGAATTGAGGTGTGTTCAACTGGCGTGGGTTGCCGTTCCGTAGAAGGCGATCTGCACTTTCTTTGCGGCAGCCCGGAGTTTGGCTGCGAGATCATTGGCGATCAGCGGTTCCATCCGGCTTTTTGAACTGAAGACTGAAAGGCCGCAGATCATTTTGCCGGAGGGGTTAAGGACTGGCACAGCCAGCGCATAGACATCGGGCTCCCGTTCACCCCGATTAAACGCAAGGCCGGACTCTCGAATATCCTGCAGTTCGGCGATGAGCCCCGACCGGTTTGGCACAAAGCCCTCATTGATCGCCTTGAGCTCAACGCGCTCAAGATAGGCATCAAGCGCGGTTTCACTTAAATGGGCGAGCCACAATTTGCCATGCGCGCTGGCATAGGCTTCAAGATGACTGCCAAGCTGTATCGATACGAACATCGGCCGATCCGGCAAGGCACGGGCGATACAAATCGCGCTTTCACCGTCAAAACTGGACGCAAGTGTTGCTTCGCCAACGTCCTTCGTCAGTTGGTCGAGCACAGGCTGCAAGGCGCTGCGCAAATTGTCTGCTCCGGCGGCGCGTTTTCCCAGTTCGGCCAGTTTGTAGCCCAGTCGATAATGTCCACGCGAAACCGCCACGAGTGCGCCTGCAGCTTCGAGGGTTTTCAGAAAACGGTGCGCTGTTATCGTATTCAACCCCAGGCGCGATACGACATCGCTTGATCCAATCTGGAGCAGCTGATCGTCGAATAAGTCCAATATCTGGAAGGCCTTAATAACCGATCCATTGGCCTGGCTCATGACGCATTTTTCTCCCTACAGAACGCGATATCCGCAAAATTCCGAAGCGTGTTGACAAACGAAGCGTAACATACCTATCATTAATTGCAATATAAATTTCACATATAGAAATATCTGCGAGAAGCAGAACAAGACGCAAATTCTCGGGAGGAGGAAAACGCGTGGATGTTCGTCCCCAGACTAGCCATTCCATGACCGCGGGAGGTGCGCTCCTTGCGCGTTTGAAAGCTGTTGGCGTGGATTATATTTTTGCCAATTCCGGTACTGACTTTCCCCCGATCATTGAGGGGCTGGCTGAAGCCAAGGCGAATGGAATAGCTTTGCCGGAGGCGCTTGTTATTCCCCACGAGTCAGCCGCTGTCGCAATGGCGCATGGATACTATCTCGCATCAGGCCGCCCTCAAGCGGTGATGGCGCACACCAATGTTGGCCTTGCAAATTGCGCCATGGGCGCCATCAACGCCGCGGCGGAACAAATCCCCATGCTGCTGTTGTCGGGGCGAACGCCAACGCTTGAAAAGGGTCGGTTCGGTGCCCGAACAGTGCCCATCGGTTGGGGGCAGGAGATGCGCGATCAGCATGCGCTGGTCCGTGAAGCTTCCAAATGGGACTATGAACTCCGCTTTCCGGAGCAGATACCAGATGTCGTTGATCGGGCATTTGCCATTGCAAATTCCACACCGAGAGGTCCGGTTTACGTCAGTGTTCCGCGCGAAGTGTTGTGCGAGGTTGTTGACTATGAAGGCCTGACCGCGCCCAGTCGAGTGGCGTCGTCTGTTTCTGCGCTCGATTTTGATGGCGTGGCTGAGCTGGCGCAAGCCATCCGGGATGCGCGGCGGCCGCTATTCGTGGCGCAAAAAGGTGCTGGGACAGAACAGGGTTTTGCTGCCCTTGATCGCATAGCCCGAAACTGGGCTATCCCCGTCAGCCAGTATTGGGCAGTGCAGCTTGCACTTGCGACTGATCATCCTTTTTCGACCGGTGCGGAAATCGCGCCATGGATCAACGATGCTGATCTGATCGTCGTCTTGGATTGTCTGGCGCCGTGGTCTCCTGCAATCCATGAACCGAAAGCAGATTGCCGGATTTTTCAGGTCGGCGCGGATCCGCTCTACGAAAGGTTCCCATATCGGAATTTTCCTTCGGATCGGACCATTACCAGCGAGGTTGGTGCCTTTCTTGTTGCGTTGGAAAAGGCCTTGGAGGAGTTGGGCGTCGAAAGCGGCCATTATATCCAAACCCGCCGCGAAGACGCACAGGGCCGTTGTCGCACGCGACGCGAAAAGGTGATTTCCAAGGCTGAGACCGGGCAGGACTCCGGTATAACCAAGGATTATGTCAGTCTCTGCCTTTCGCGAGCTGTACAAAACCACGAAGCGTCGGTTCTGTCGGAGCTCGGTTGCCCGTTGGAGCCGCTGACATTGAACAGGCATGGAAGCTGGTTTCAGGAACCGCATTCTGGTGGTTTGGGCTGGTCGTTTCCAGCCGCTCTGGGCATGAAACTGGCAAAAGCTGACCGACTGGTCGTCGCGACCATGGGCGATGGCTCCTACATGTTCGCCAACCCTGTGGTCTGTCATCAGATTGCAGAAGCCCTGGGTCTTTCGATCGTGGTTGTGGTGGTAAACAATTCCGAATGGGGTGCGGTGCGGCAGTCGGTCGCCGACCTTTACCCGGAAGGCTATGCAGCGCAGGCCAATATCATGCCTCTGACCTCTCTGGGACCGACACCCGATTTTGCGATGGTCGCACAAGCCAGTCGCGCTTTTGCACAGCACGTTAAACGAGCGGAAGATTTGCCGGCGGCTTTGGAGGCTGCTGTCACCCATGCGTCAGCGAACAAGGGGCTGGCGCTGGTAGAGGTCAACGTCAAGCCGTGAATGGTTGTCGAGCATTATGACTGCTCGGCACTTGGGAGGAAGCCATGAATATGCTGGTTAGAAGCGATTTAGCAGGCGATACAATTGCGCGGGTAGAGGCTATCCCGGTCTTTCTGCCGTGCGAGTTGAAAATCGGTGCAATTCATCGCTCGACTGAATTGTCTGCCGTGGTGGTTGAGATTGAAACCGCCGACGGTGCCATTGGACACGGTTTTACGGCGATTACCGATGAAGAGGTGGTGAGCGCTGCCGTCAACAGCCTTGTTGCACCCAATCTTGTCGGCATGCCTGTAATGTCGCGTGAGGCCGTGGCAGAACGCCTTTATTGGTTGCTCAGCCCTCGTGGGCAAACCGGTTATGCAAGTCACGTCGCCTCCGCAATCGACATTGCACTGTGGGATATAGCGGGAAAGAAACTGCAGATGCCGGTTTGGCGTCTGTTGGGTGGTGCGCGCAGCAAGGTCGAAACCTATGTAACGTTTGGTTTCGCCGCGCTTGATCGGGAGGAACTCGCGGAAGCGGCAGCTCACCTCTCCCGGCAGGGGCAGAAACGGTTGAAAATGGTCGTTGGCCATCATGCGCTGGCGCGTCGTGATAGTGGTCGTTCGCTTGATGCGGTCATTCGCGAAGATGAGGCCAGAATTCGCGCAGTGCGCCTGGCGGTTGGTGACGATGTCGACCTCTTCATTGATGCCAATTGCAGTTTGGACAAATTTCACGCGCAACTTCTGGCAGAACGGATTGCCGATTGCGATATTCGGTTCTTCGAGGAGCCCCTGCGTGGAAACGATGTTGGAAGTCTGGCGGACTTTCGCCGCAAGATTAGAATTCCGGTAGCTGCGGGCCAGAACGAGGGACAGCTGTTCCGGTATCGTGATCTTCTCATGCATCAGGCCGTCGATGTTTTGCAACCGAATGTCTGTATCGGTGGCGGCTATACAATGGGCGCTAAGATCGCGGGTATGGCGCAAGCTTTTAACACCACAATCGACAATGGCGGGGCATTTCCTTTTCATAATATGCATTTGCACGCAGCCATGGCCAATGGCGGTCTGGTTGAATGGCACCTGATCTCGGTTGAACTGTGCAAAGGGGTCTTTGAAGGACTGACAGCTCTGGGAGAAGGTGAGATTGCTCTGCCGGAAACTCCGGGGCTGGGCTTTTCGATGTCGCCTGAACGCAAAGCGGAACTGTTGAAAATGCCGACGTCGATGGGACGTGGAAAAGGATGATTGTACCTCTGCTTCATCTGTTGGGATGAGCAGGAATACTGATGGAAAGCAAACCACTGGGAGGATGGAATGCGTTATTCGACTGCATTTTTGGCATTGATCGCGGCTATGTCGTTTTCGGACATCGCACAGGCGGAATGGAAACCGACACAGGATCTTGAATTCGTGGCAGGTGCGGGGCCGGGCGGTGGGACCGATCTGTTTGCGCGCACAATCCAGTCTATAATTCAGAAGTATGATTTGGCGGATGTGGATGTCGTCGTGACGAATAAGCCAGCCGGTGCTGGAAGCGAAGCCTTCATGTATGGTGTCACCGGTGGCAAGGATCCTTATAAGCTATTGTTCGGAAACAATAATGCGTGGCTGCTGCCAATGAAGGCAAGGGTCGGCTATTCGATGGACGATCTGACACCAGTCGCCAGCATGGCCAGAGATGTTTTCCTGCTCTGGGCCAACAAAGATAGCGCCTACAAGATCTATCAGGATGTGGCGAACGCCGCTAAAGATAAGTCCGCACCTTTGAAGTCTGGTGGCACGCAGTCCAAAGACGGTGATGAGATTCTCGTGCGCATGATTGCGGCAGAGGCAGGCGGCAATTTCATTTACATTCCTTTCAAGAGTGGAAGTGAAGCCGCTGTACAGCTGGCCGGCGGGCATATCGACATCAATACCAATAACCCGTCGGAAAATGTGGGACAGTGGGCTGGTGGGGCAGTGAGGCCAATCTGCGTTTTTGCAGACGCCAAGCTTGAGGACACGAACAAAGTATATGACGAGCAGGGCTTTGGAGATATTCCAACCTGTGCAAGTCAGGGCAGCAAAATACAATCCTACGAGATTCCGCGAACAATCTTTTCCGCAGCGAAATTAACCGAAGAGCAACAGGCCTATTTCCGCGATCTTCTGTCGAAAGTGCGCGAGAAGCCGGAATGGCAGGCCTATCTGCAGAAAACCATGCAGGGCGATCTGTTTTTGCAGGGGTCTGAACTTCAGACTTATATCGATCAAGATAGTGCGAGAGCCAGAGCGGTGTTTGAGCGTGAAGGTTGGCTTGTCAAATAGGGCAAGCTTTGTGCGGTCGCCTTCAGGCCGCGCTGTCTACTGGAAATGGGAGAGACCGATATGGACGATACCAGGAAGGTATTGCTAACGCGCTTTGCTGCCGAAATGTTTGTGGCAGCACTGCTCGTCGCTATAGGCGTACTCGTTGCTTACGGTGCCGCCGGTCTGGGTTATGGCTGGACATCCAGTGGCCCGGACTCAGGCTATGTACCATTCTATCTTGGATGGGGAATAGGGCTCGCCGGTATGGGGATCGCGATTTCGAGCTATCTCGAACGCGAGCGTTATAGAGCCAGAGTTTTTCTGACACTCGATGGCGCACGCGATGTCCTGTCGTTCTTCCTGCCCATCATAGGACTGGTCGTTGCCAGTTATCTTCTGGGCATCTACTGCGCGGGCCTGATCTATCTGTTTTTGACTATCCGGTTTCAAGCCAAGGCTTCGACTTTGAATGCGCTTTTGATCGCTCTTCTCGCGGTTGGTCTTTTCTATGTTATGTTTGAGTTCTGGTTCCGTATCCCGCTATTGAAGGGGCCGATCGAACCTCTTCTCGGATTGTGAGGTGGAAATGATGGAAAACTTCGAAAATCTTCTGCACGGCTTTTCGATCGCTATTAGCGGCTATCATATATTCCTCATGATTGCAGGCGTCATGATGGGGCTTCTCGTCGGCGTTTTGCCGGGATTGGGCGCGCCCAATGGCGTGACGCTTTTGTTGCCTTTGACATTCTCGATGGAGCCCGTCTCGGCCATCATCCTGCTAACCAGTATGTACTGGGGCGCACTCTTTGGTGGATCGACCACATCGATCTTGTTCAACATCCCCGGCGAACCATCTTCGGTGGCAACCACATTCGATGGTCATCCCATGGCCAAGCGCGGTGAGACTACCGAAGCATTGACCTATGCATTTTCCTCCGCAGGTATCGGTGCGTTGTGCGGGGTGGCGCTGATCACGGTTTTATCGAGCTGGATTGCTTCCTTCGCGCTCAGCTTTTCACCGGCGGAATATTTCGCCGTCTATTTTCTCGCTTTTTCCTGCTTTATCGGGTTCGGTTCCGGGTCGATGCTGAAGAGCGCTGCAGTAATTGCGCTTGGTTTTGCACTCACATCGGTCGGAATGGATACCGTTTCAGGTGAAGTGCGGTTGACCTATGGCTTTTCTGAACTGCTGCGCGGGATCAGCTTCCTCGTTGCCGTGATAGGCCTCTTCGGCATCGGAGAGCTGTTGCTGACGATGGAGGAAGACCTGAAATTCGATTCCGTGAAATCAAAGCTTGAAATCCGTCGCGTTTTAAAAACGATTGCAACGCTGCCGCGATATTGGGCAACATATCTGCGTTCCCTCGCCATTGGCTGTTGGATGGGAATAACACCGGGAGGGCCAACGGCGGCTTCCTTCATGAGCTATGGTGTCGCGCAACGCTCCGGCAAAAAGAAATTCGGAACCGGTATTCCAGAAGGTATCATCGCGCCGGAAACCGCCGATCATGCCGCCGGTTCCTCGGCAATATTGCCGATGCTGGCACTTGGAATTCCAGGTTCAGCGACGGCTGCCGTCATGATGGGGGGGCTGTTGATCTGGGGGCTCAATCCCGGTCCGATGCTGTTTGTCCAGAATACGGACTTCGTCTGGGGTTTGATTGCCTCAATGTATCTCGGCAATGTCATTGGTGTCATCTTCGCCCTGGCAACGGTTCCCTTCTTTGCTGTCATTCTACGGGTCCGTTTTGCCATCGTGGCACCGCTGATCATGTTTGTGTGTTTGATTGGTGCCTATACGGTGGCGAGCGCATCATTCGATATGGTGTTGCTGGCGATATTCGGCGTAGTAGGTTATCTCTTCAAGAAGCTGGACTACCCCATCGCTCCGTTTGTGCTCGCCATGGTGCTCGGTCAGAAAGCAGAGGACGCCTTTCGTCAGTCCTTGATGATCTCCCAAGGGTCACTTTCAGTCTTCTTTTCAAATTGGCTCGTCGGGAGTGTTATGACCGCCGGGATTGCGATGATTGCCATTCCTGCACTCATCGCTTTGTGGCGCCGCCGCCGACCGTCACTCGTAGAAGAAGTTTGAGGACGCGCCATGGGTTTGATCGGCGTTTCACACACACGTCAGGCGGCTCAACGGCGCCTGCCTCGCATAGCGTTCGATTTTATCGATGGCGGTGCCGGGCGCGAGAATGCGTTGCGTCGGGCCGAAGCTGCATTCAATGCCGTGGAACTCGTGCCGAGTGTTCTGCGGGGTCATACTGAATTCGACACGAGCTGCCGCCTTTTTGGTACGGAACAGTCTTTGCCTTTTGGTATTCCACCGATAGGGCTTGCCGATCTTGTGTGGCCAAAAACGGATATAGCCTTGGCAGCGACTGCCTATCGGCTTGGCATTCCATACGTACTTTCGACGGCGGCATCGACAACCATTGAAGATATCACCAAGGTTAACCCGGATGCCTGGTTCCAGCTCTATGTGGGCGAAGATCAGTCTATCGTGGACAATCTGATTGATCGTGCGGAATCTGCCGGTATCAAAAAACTTGTCGTCACGGTTGATATACCGGCTCCCGGCAGAAGGCTGAGGGATTTGGCGAATGGTTTTACATTGCCCTTGCGTCCCAGTCTTGGAAGCATTTTCAGCTTTGCGACCCACCCAGCCTGGTGTCTTGCCACGTTGCGTGCGGGGTCACCGAAAGTTGCTAATTTTGCGAACTATGCATCGGGGTCGCAGTCCGGCACATCGCTGGCGCGATTGATGGCCCGCCAGACTTCGGGCAGGCTCGACTGGACAATTCTGGGCGACCTGCGGCGACGCTGGAAAGGAACATTCATCGTCAAAGGTGTGTTGAATCCGTCCGACGCCCGAAGAATTGTCGACACAGGGGCGGATGCACTGATTGTTTCCAGCCATGGAGGACGGCAGTTCGAAGCGGCACCGGCGCCATTAGCTGCGTTGCCGGAAATTCGCGCAGCCGTGGGACGACAGATCCCGGTGCTAATGGATGGCGGTATCCGCTCAGGGACCGATATCATTTCTGCACTCGATCGCGGAGCCGATTTCGTTTTTATTGGCCGTCCTTTTCTTTACGCCGTCGCTGCGGCCGGTGTTGCCAGGGGGCCGGAACAGATGGCTGAATTGCTGCGTGCCGAATTGATCAATGCTATGGGGCAGCTGGGATTGGGGTCAATTTCAGAGCTGATTGACCGCTTCAACTAAAAGCCAGTGCCCAAAGCAATGTCATGGGTGGGCGCTCCCAGCATCAGGCCACAGCTTCCCGCCAAACGAAGTGTTCGCCGCCTAGCTCCACGCAATCAAGATGTGGCGCTACATAATCGAGCGACTTGACGGGACTTGGAAGCTCTCCCTCATTGGCGACAAACAATCGACGCTCACGATCTGGATCAGCTACGGGAACCGCCGACATCAGCCGACGCGTATAGTCATGGGCGGGATGCTCAAACACCTGCGAGCGTGTCCCGGTTTCCACAAAGCGACCTGCATACATCACCGCCACACGGTGGCTGATCTGCTCGACAACCGCCATGTCGTGGCTGATGAAAAGATAGGACACGCCTGTCTCGTTCTGGATATCCTGCAGAAGGTCTAAAACCTGCGCTTGAATGGAGACGTCGAGAGCGGCCACGCTTTCGTCCGCTACGATCAGCTTCGGTGAAAGCGACAAAGCGCGCGCGATGCAGATGCGCTGCCGTTGGCCGCCGGAGAATTCGTGCGGATAGCGCTTCATCTGGTCGGCAGACATGCCGACGCGACGGAAGAGATATTCGACCCGGTCTTTCAGCTCACTGCCGGATGCCAGACCATGGATCGTCAGCGGCTCACCCACAAGGTCGCCAACCCGCATGCGCGGATCAAGAGAAGCATAGGGATCCTGAAAGATCATTTGAATGTCGCGAAGCACTGGCCGCATCGCCGTGCGGCTCAGGCCCTTTGTGCTCTTGCCGTCAATGCGGATATCACCGCTCCATGGCACCAGATTGAGCAGGGCCTTACCCGTCGTGGACTTGCCGCAGCCCGATTCACCGACCAGTGACAGCGTTTCACCGCGATTGACAGTAAAGGATACGCCCTCCACAGCATGAACGCGCCGAACAGGGCGCTGCAAGATACCGCCCTTTATGTCGAAGCGAACAACCAGATTCTCGACTTCGAGAATAGGGCTGGATGGAGCGGGCGCTGGCTCGGCCTTTGGTTCGGCTGGCGCGCGCTTCGGCTTATCGGTGCCAGTCATTTCGCCCAGCCGCGGTACGGCTGCGAGCAATCGCTGCGTATATTCGTCACGAGGGTGATGGAAGACATCGCGAAGCGGGCCTTGCTCCACTTGCCTGCCCTTGTTCATCACAAGAACATGGTCTGCCATTTCTGCGACGACGCCCATATCATGGGTGATAAGAATGACCGAGATGCCGTTCTCTGCCTGCAGCTTGCGAATGAGCGCAAGGATCTGCGACTGAACCGTCACGTCGAGTGCCGTTGTCGGCTCATCGGCGATGAGAATTTCGGGCTTCTGGGCAAGCGCCATCGCGATCATGACACGCTGGCGCATGCCGCCGGAGAGTTCATATGGATATTGCAGCAAACGACGACTGGAATCGGAAATCTGCACCTGATCGAGCAAGTCCTTGCAACGCTGTTTCAGCGCGGCACTGGACAGGCTGCCATTCGGGCCAGCTTCATTGGCGACTGCTTCCGCCAGTTGTCGCCCAACGGTCAGAACCGGGTTCAGCGAGGTCATGGGTTCCTGAAAAATCATCCCGATATGACGCCCGCGCACGCTACGCATCTGGTTTTCGTTGAGCTTGAGAATGTCGCGACCGTTCATCATGGCGGTGCCACCGGTCACGCGCGCCAAGGACTTTGGCAAAAGCTGCATCAGCGAGAGCACGGTCATGGATTTGCCGGAGCCACTTTCGCCGGCAATGCACAAGGTCTCCCCGGATTGCAGATCAAAGGAAAGCCGGTCGACGACAGTGCGTGCACCGTCAGGTGTCGCAACCTGCGTCACCAGATCTCTTACCTGCAGAAGCGGAGAAGGCGTGTTCATATTTGTGCTCGCTGAGTGATGGAAGAGGGCGACCGGAGCCGCCCCCTTATGCCTTATTCGAAAACGGAACGCGGGAAGTAGAACGACACGACCCAGTTCGGCTGATCGACGATTTCGCTGATGCGCAGATCACCGCAAGCCGAGCAGAGCATATAGGCATCCACGGGGTTGAGGTTCTGCGTCTGGCAAAGAAGGTCGATCATGTTGGAGAGGGCGGCTTTCGCGCCTTCCCACAGATCGGACCCGATACCGGTGGTGACTTCGTAACCCTTGGTATCGAGGTGCCGTGTCACTGGCCCCGGCGTGGTGAACCGGGGCATCTTCAGTGGCGTATCCTTGATGAGATCCAGCGTCAGAGCGACATTCATCGCGCTTTCGATGGCGGTGCCGCAAACTTCGCCGTCGCCCTGTGCCGCATGGGTGTCACCAATGGAGAACAAAGCGCCTTCGACTTCGATCGGCAGATAAAGCGTGGTTCCGGCTGCGAGATCGCGAATGTCGAGATTGCCGCCGACGCGACGCGGCGGCACAACCGAATGCAGGCCCTTTTCCGCCGGTGCAACGCCGATGGTTCCGGCGAACGGTTTCAGCGGAACGCGCGCATGCTCTCCGAAAAGTGCTGGTTCCAGCGTTGTGGGATTGTAGTTCCACAATGCTAGCGCCGGCTCCTTGAAGTCATCAGCAAGAAGACCGAAGCCTGGAATATTTGCCGTCCAGCCGAAGCCCGAAGGCTCAAACTGGTGAATGGTGATTTTCAGGATATCGCCCGGCTTGGCGCCATCGACGAAGATGGGGCCGGTAACGGGATTGACCTTGGAAAAGTCCATCGTCGACACATCGGCGACCGTGCTGCCGCGATGATAGTGGCCTGCACCGCTGTCCAGACATTCGAATTTCAGGGTCGAGCCGGGCGCAACCGTTTCAGCCGGCCGGAACGAGTTGTCCCAGCCGAAATGATGATGCCGACCATGAATGGTGTAATGGCAATTATTGCACATCTTTTGCATAAACCTCGTCGTAATTGACCGGGATGTGGACAGGATCGACGAAGATCGCGTCGGGGCCGCCCAGACGTTCGGAGCGAACCGAGAAGCGCTCCTCGTTGAAGATCGGCGCCCACGGCGCGTCGTCCATGATCTTCAGATAGATATCGCGCCACATGGCTTCGCGCTCTTGCTTGCGGGCCGGGTCAACGATGGCGTCAGCTTCCTGCGCCTTCTTGTCCAGCTCTGCATTGCAGTACCATGACCAGTTCCAGCCACCCTGTACCGCGCCGCTGCAACCCAGGATCGGGCCGTAGAAGTTGGACGGATCGGGGAAGTCGGCAATCCAGCCCATGCCGCCGGACCAGATCATCGGTGCGCCTTCGGGCTCGCCGCCAGCCGCGATGACATTGGCCTGCGCCAGAGACTTGATCGAGGCCTTGATGCCGATGGCGGCCAGATCCTGCTGGATGGCCTGCGCAATGCGCGGCTGCGGATCGGTATTGGCGACGAAGAGTTCGGTTTCGAAACCATCGGGCACACCGGCTTCGGCAAGCAACGCTTTTGCCTTTTCAGGATCGTAAGGATAGCCCTTATAGTCCTTGGCATAGCCCGGCATCGACGGCGGCAGCGGCTGATTGGCCGGAACGGCGCGACCGTTGATGATGCGGACGATACGGTCCTTGTTGATGGCCATGTTGACGGCCTGACGCACCTTCACATTGTCGAAAGGCTTGATCTTGACGTTCATGGTCACGTAGCCGGTGTGCAACTGGCCGCCCTGAATAATCAGGTCCTTGAACTTAGGATCTTTGGTGACTTCGATGAATTTCGCAGGCGGAATGCCGTCACCCGGAATGTCGACTTCGCCGTTCTGGAGACGCAGGAGCGCAACCACCGGCTCCTGGCCGACTTCAAACGTGATCTGGTCGAGCTTCGGCAGCGACGGATTGTAATAGTCCTTGAAACGCTCGAAGACGATGCGCTGGCCGAGTGTCCATTCGGTCATCTTGAAAGCACCGGAACCAACCGGATGCTTGCCGAAATCAGCGCCATATTTCTCGACTTCTTCCTTGGGCACGACATGGGCGAAATTCAGCGCCAGCACATGCAGGAAGGTGGCGTCGGGACGGCTCAGTTCAAACTTGATCGTGTAGGGATCAACCACGGTGATGCCGGAAAGTGCCTCGGACTTGCCCGTCGATACATCTTCAAAGCCGAGAATGGAGCCGAAGAAACCAGCGCCGGGGCTCTGGGTTTTCGGGTTGACCACGCGCTCGATGGAATATTTCACATCATCGGCGGTCAGCTCGCGGCCATTGTGGAACTTCACGCCCTTGCGCAGCTTGAAGGTGAAGGTCTTGCCGTCTTCAGAGATCGTGTAATCTTCGGCAATTTCCTTGCGCAGATTGGTGGTGCCCGGCTCGTAATCCATCAGGCCGTCGAACAGCGACTTGATCATCGACCAGTTCTGCCAGTCATAGCCGATGGCAGGGTCGAGCGTCGAAACGTCGTCCTTATAGGTGACGATCATCGAGCCGCCCTGCTTGATGTCGGCGGCCTGCGCGCCGAACGAGATGGCGAGGCCAAGCGCCAGCGCCGATATGCCGGATAGAAAAGTCTTTTTCATTGGTGTCCCTTTCTCTGGAGTCTTTTGGTTTCACCGCAGCTTGATGCGCGGATCGATCAGTGGAGTGATGAGGTCGGCGATGAGATTGCCGAGAACGATGGCGAAAGCGGAGACAATCGTGACGCCCATGATGATGGGAATATCGACACGCTGGATTGCCTGCCAGGCAAGCTGGCCGATGCCGGGCCAGCCGAACACGCTTTCAACGACGACAATGCCCGACATGAACAGGCCGATGTCGATGCCGATCATCGCGATGATCGGCAGGATGGCGTTGGGCATGGCGTGACGCAGCAGGATTTTCCAGCGTGCCAGCCCCTTGGCGCGGGCAGTGCGGATATAATCCTGACGAAGAACGTCGAGCAGCGAGGAACGCATCATGCGCGAATACCAGCCTGCGCCCAGAAGGCCGAGCGTCAGCGAAGGCAGTACGAGATGCATGAACGTTCCGTAGCCGCCAATCGGGAACCAGCCGAGCTTAACCGCAAACACGTAGAGCATCAGAATGCCGATGACGAATTGCGGTGCTGAAACGCCGACGAAGGAAAAGATCATCAAGGCATTGTCGGTGCGGCTGCCGCGCCGGGTGGCCGCGATGACGCCCATGGTGAGACCGATGGCGAGTTCCGAAAAGATTGCTCCGGCCATCAGCAGTAGGCTTGCGGGCAGGCGCGACCAGATCAGCGACGCCACTTCGGTTTTCTGCAGATAGGAGCGTCCGAGATCGCCCTGAACGAGCCCCTTCAGATAGCGCAGATATTGCTCATAGAAAGGCAGGTTGAGGCCAAGCTGCTCACGAATATTTTCGACCGTTTGTGCGGTGGCGCTGCGCCCGGCAATCTGGCGCGCTGGATCGGCGGGCACCAGATAAAGCAGGATGAAGGTCACGAAGCTGATGCCGATCAGGATCATCACAGTCTGGATGAGGCGGCGGGCAATATAGGCGAGCATCAGTGGTGTCCCTGCTGGGTTGGGTCGAGCACATCGCGCAAGGCATCACCGACGAGGTTGAAGGCCAGCGCCAGCAACAGGATTGCCGCGCCCGGAATGAAGACGAGCCAGGGAGCGCTCGTGAAATAGGTCTGGTTTTCGAATATGATATTGCCCCAGGAGGCCGTCGGCGGCTGCACACCAATGCCGAGGAAGGACAGGGTCGCCTCCAGTAGAACGGTGGTGGCGATACCGAGCGTTGCCCAGACGATCATCGTGGAAAAGAGATGCGGCAGGATATGCTTGAGGATGATGCGGGGTGCACCCGCACCCATTGCGCGCTCGGCCTCGATGAAATCGCGTTCCGAGAGAGATCGGGTTTCCGTATAGAGCACGCGCGCAATCTGAACCCAGTTGACCATGGCGATCACCATTGCGACGATCCAGAGGCTCGGCTTGAAGATTGCCGCAAGCACAATCGCCAACAGCAAAGCGGGGAAGGCCATCATCAGATCGGTAAAGCGCATCAATACGGTTTCTACCCAGCCACGGAAATACCCGGCGCAAATGCCGACAGTCGAACCGATGAGCACGGCAATGCCGTTGGCCACGACGCCGATGATCAGCGATGTCTGCGCACCATAGATCAGGCGGGAGAAAAGATCGCGCCCGACGAGGTCGGTGCCGAACCAGAATTTCAGATTGGGCGCGAGCGGCGCGCCTTCCAGCGTCAGCCCGTCGAAGAACTGTTCGTTCGGATCGAAGGGGACGATCCAGGGCGCAAAGAGCGCGGCTGCGACAGTGACGACGATGACGACAAGGCCGAATGCGGCCAGCGGTCGGCGGATGATGCGGCCAAGAACGCCGCGTTCGGCTTTTTTCTGGCCGACCGGAAGAGTGTCAAGCGCGCTCACGATCGTTCCCTGTCTGCTTTTCGTTCAGAAAGCGCCGGGCAAAGGCTTCGACACTGACGCGCTCCGCCATCGCGGCAAGGCGCAGTTTCTGATAGGCCTGTCTGGCGGAGATATTGTCTGCGAACATCAGGATTGCCGTGGCCTGTGCGATGGCTTCGCGCCCGGCAAGGCTTTCGCGCAGCTCACCGATTTCTGTTGCCAGCGCATGGCGACGCTGAAAGTTGTGCATGGCGATGACCAGAGCGCTATAGACGCCCGCATTGCCGATCGGCTTCAGAAGCTGCGCATCGGCACCCTGATTGAGCGCCCAGCCGATCCGGCCCGGCGCTTCCGAGCCGATCAGGGCGACGGTGGGCACAGGCGCCTGCTGCGGTGGCCACGGAAATTGCTCGTCATGTCCCATATCGACATCGAAAAAGACGACGTTGAATCGGGAGATGTCGGCGTGCTCAGGCAGGTCCGGCCAGCATTCCACAGCGTCCACGCCGATGCGGCGCAACTGCTGCACAATCGCATCGACATTGGTGTGGCGGCGATGAACGATCAGCGCGGTCCAGTTTTCGAATGCGCCCCAACTGGCGACGGTGAAGGCCGGGTCTGTCATAGTCATTTGACGAGCCTCAGAAAGCCGGGTTGGTGGCCGGGATTGGCGGATGTTTGCAGATGCGTTCGCGCCATGAACGGGTCCGGTTGAATGGCGACCTCGGCCTCATGCACGATTTCAAAGCTGCAATCTTGTCTGGCCCGTCCGATATGCGCGGGCAGGGCGATATGGTTTGTTCGCGGCTCGACCAGCACATCGCCAAGCGGCGTGCTGGTGGGGTGCGTCTGGACGGCGGCAAGCACTTTTTCGACATCGTCGGTGCCAGCCCGCTCAATACCGGCGGCGATCATCAGGACGCTGGAATAGGCCTGGGCGAAGATGGCCGATAGGCTACCGTCAAAGCCATTGCTTCTGACGGCCTCCAGAAAGGCGCGATTGGTTTCGCCCGGCAGCGTGCGGAAATAACAGCTTACGCTATAATTGCCCGCGGCGGCATCGCCGACATGCTCCAGCTCGCTTTCATAGAGATTGCAGCTCAGAACCGGCCTGACATCGGTGCGGAAATCGCGGTTTTTGCGGCCCAGTTCTGCATAGGCGCGCAGGAACGTGTAGGACGATTCACCGATCAGATTGTTGAGGATGAAGTCGGGCTTCTTGCTTTCGATTTCGCGGATGAGATGGCTGATATCCGTGTCACCGATTGCAATGGCTCGCTCTCCGAGAACCTCGCCGCCTGCGGCATTCAGCATTTCGCGGGCGAGGCGATTGGTTTCCCAACCCCAGATATAGTTTGAACCGAGCAATATGGCGCGATTGCCGAAGCGGGGAACGATGAAGTCGATCAGCGGCACAAGATGCTGATTGGCGCAGGCCGCCGCATAAACGACGCGGTCGCTGGCCTCAAATCCCTCATAGACGCACGGATACCAGAGCAGTGTATCGCGCTTTTCGACAACGGGAATGACTTCCTTGCGGCTCCAGGATGTGGTGCAGCCGATGATGTGTTTGACACCCTTTTGCGAGATCAGTTCTTCGCTCAGCGGCGCATAACGGTCAGGGTTACCACTTGGGTCGGCGATGCGCGGCACGAGATTGAACGGAAGCGCACGATCATTGACGGCCTTGATCGCCGCCATAGCTCCGCAATAGCCCTCGTAACCCAGCTTTTGATAAGGACCGGAGTGCGAAAACAAGACGCCGACAGGGATGTCAATTTTGTTGTTTTGAGACATGCAGAAAGCCAAACAAAAAAACCCCTCCGGAATTTTCAGATTCCGAGAAGGGCCCAAATGCCAAGTAACAATTTGACTGAGAAATTACTGAATTTAGCGCAATTCCGTCAAGCTATTTCTTTTTGCCGGTATTTTGAGCAATATTGTTAATCGATAGGCAAAATTCAATCCATGTCAGACGGAAAGACGTTACATTCCATAACGGAGGATGAGCCTCCAATGCGTGAGGCGGTTGAGCCGACGCGTCTTGTCTTAACGAATAAACTTCGACATGGAGATCGACGTGGCGGCGACTTGAACATGATGCGCCAATTCGGCTTCGACGCGTTCGAGTGACCAGCGCGTGGTCGGTGCGGCGATGTTGACAGCAGCGACAGCGCGACCACGTTCGTCGGTGACGGCTGCGGCAACCGAAATATCGCCGAGAACTGTTTCGTTGGCGACGATCGCATAACCCTTCTCAGCCGCCTCCTGAATGCGGGCTTTCAAGCGGCCTTTGTCCGTCACCGTATAGGGCGTCAGCGACTTCAGTACAGAGCGTTCGAAGACGTCTTCCTGTTCTTCCGGCGAACGGTGGGACAGAATGACCGTGCCGGATGCCGTGAAAAGCGCCGGCAGGCGACTGCCGACCATGATATCGACATTGACGAGATGTTGGCCCGGAAAGCGTCCGACATAGACAATTTCGGTCCCGTCCAGTTCCTGGAGGTTGGCTGTTTCCCCAACCGTGCGGCTGATCTCCAACAGATAGGGGGCTGCCTTATGGAGGACTTCATGGGCGGAAAGATAGTTATAGGCGAACTGTAGAACCTTTGAGGTCAGGGCGTAGTTGCGGGTATTGTGGACGCGGCGCAGAAATCCAAGCGTCTCCAACGTATGGACCAGACGTTGCGCGGCGCTGCGATCCAGCCCCGCCAGCTTTGCGATTTCCGAAAGCGGCAACTGCCGCTGCGGCCCGTCGAAGACCTGCAGAATCTGAAATGTCTTTTCGGTCGATCCGACGAACAGGGACGAGCGCTTGGGATCGGCTTCCTCGCGGCCCGTTTCACCCGATTTTTTCCCTGTATCCGCCTGCATCGACATTTCGGCTCTTTCGTTTTCCATGTGCTGCAAAAGCGCAGGACCGCAAAGCCCTGCGCTCGAAAGGTCGGATCGCGAACCCGACCTCAACTTTGTATTTGCCTAACTAAAGGCTCAAGAAGCAAGATCGACAGGCGATCTTTCGTACTTGTCCAGAAGACGTGCATATTCCTTCTTCAGCGCTTCGCTCAATTCCGGCTTCGGCTGGCGCAGTGGTGCAAGCATGGTGGGGGCGTTGACATCGATCAGATCCATCACCGACTTCATCGGTCCCGGATTGGTTTCCGCAAAGGCCAGATTCATCAACGGGATCATGTCGCGATGCAGCGCCAGCGCATCAGCGGTCTTGCCCTCTGCGGCGAGATCAAACATCTTGCGCCAGACGCGCGGCAGAAGGTTTGCGGTCACGACGATGCCGCCCGTTGCACCAGCTGCAACATGCAGCGGGAACAGGTGGTCTTCTCCGCTGAGTACGGCGAAAGATGCTGCATCGATGCCCGCTACCACGCGCAGATAGTGGTACATGTCGGTGTTGCATGCCTTCATGCCGATGATGCGCTCGTGACGCGACAGCTCGTGAATAACTTCCGGATCGATAGCGATGCGCGTGCGATACGGGATTTCATAGAGCAGGATCGGCACGGGAGATTCGTCCGCATAACGAAGGAAATAGTCCCGGATGCCAGCCTGCGTGGGGTTGGTGTAGTAAGGCGTGATCACCAGCAGAGCGTCTGCGCCAGCCGCTGCAAAGTCCTTCGCCGAAGCGATGGCGTCGTGATAGCCGGGATCGAGCACACCGGCGACGACAGGGCCCTTTCCTTCCATCGCCTTGGCCGAAAGCTCGACAAAGCGGTTGCGCTCGCGGCGAGCCAAAGCGCCATATTCACCCGTTCCGCCAAGCGGAACGACACCGTCCACGCCCTGCTGCTTGAGCCAGGCGAACAGCGCATCGGTCGCCTTCAGGTCGATCGTGTCGTCGCTTTGAACCGGGGTGACGAGCGCAGGCAAAATGCCGCGAAGACTGGAAGAGTTGATCATGGGTAGTCCTTTCATGCGAATTCAATAATTGGTTCAGCGGGACATGCTGCGCTGGCGCAGGCGGTCGGCCACGAAGATCAGCACTGAGATAAAGACGAGGAGGCACGTCGATACCGCAGCGATGACCGGCGAGACCTGAAGGGTCACTTCGTCCCAGAACTGCTTGGGCAGGGTGGAATTCAGGCCGCCCGACGAGAACAGCGCGATGGTCAGTTCATCGAACGAGGTTGCGAAGGCGAAGAGGAAGGCGGAGAACATGCCTGCCGCCAGCATCGGGAAGGTGACATAGGCAAGGCTCTTCATCGGGCTGGCGCCGAGGCTCTGGGCAGCGAGATCAAGACGCGTATCGTAGTTGCGCAGCACCGCCACCATGGTCATGACCACATAGGGCACACACACCACCGTATGACCAATGATGAGACCGAGTGAAGTTCCGACCAGCCCGAGTTCTGCGAAGACATAGAACAGACCAACGGCGATGATGATGCGCGGCGCAACGATGGGCGACAGCACGAAGGCGAGGATTGCTGCCTTGCCGCGAATATTGGCGCGGGCCAGCAGGAAGGCAGCGGGAATGCCGATCAGCATCGACAGGATGCCTGCGCCCAACGCCACGACCAGCGAACGCCACAGGGCTTGTGACCAGACGGGCGTGTTCCACATCTGCTCATACCATTGCATGGTGAAGCCGGACGGCGGCCAGTTCAGTCCAGCGGCGCTGAACGAGATCGGGATCATCATGATGGCTGGAAGGCTGATCATGATGAGCAGAGCCCAGACGAAGCCGCTCAGCAACTTGGGCGAGGTTTCGGCATCGGAGCTTTTGCGGCTGCCGGGAAAGAGTGCGATCAGTCTGTCGCTGATGTCGCCGACAATGGCGAGAAACTTTGCACCGGCGCGACGTGCGGCGGTATCGCGGTTCACATTGGTCGCCGAGGTTTCGCCTGTCAGGCTTTCGAAGCCGAAAATCCGGTCATAGATGACGAAGACCGCCAGCACGACCACGAGAAGCAGCACCGAAATCGCACCGGCCAGACCCCAGTTCAGCGTCTGCTGCACCTGATCGATGATGAGCTGGGTAATCATGGTCTCAAAACGCCCGCCCAGCAGCGCAGGCACGATGAAAAAGCCGATGGAGGTGACGAAGACCATGATGGCGGCAGCCGCCACACCGGGCATGGATAGCGGAAAATAGACCGTCCAGAAGGCTGAACCCGGACGCGCGCCCAGCGTGGAGGCGGCGCGCGGCAGGTTGCGGTCGATATTTTCCATGACCGACAGCATGGTCATGACGGCAAGCGGCAGCATGGCATGCACCATGCCGACCAGAACCGCGCCAAGGCTGTAGATCAGGTTGGCCGGACGGTCGATGACGCCAATGGCCAGCAGGAACTGATTGATGGCACCGTTACGACCGAGAATGACCACCCAGGCGAAGGCGCGCACCAGAAAGCTGGTCCAGAAGGACAGGAGCACAAGGAAGATCAGCCAGCTCTTGGCTTTCGGGCCTGCGGTGGAGATGAGATAGGCCACGGGATAGCCCAGCACGACCGCAAGCGCGGTCGTCGCCAGCGAAATCTTCAGCGTGATCCACAGGACGTTGAGATAAAGACTGGAGGCGAAAAGCTGCTGATAGGCGGCGAGCGAGAATCCGTCGCGACCGATAAAGCTCAGCGACAGCAGCTTGCCAACGGGATAAACGAGGAAGGCCAGCAGAAGCACGATCAGCGGCGCGATCATCAGCGAATGCTTGATCCACAGCGGCTTCGGCGGTTTGCTGGTACGGGTCGGAAGCGCGCTCATGGTCAGGCCTTCCCGTTGCCGGCAATGGTGACCGCATCGGTGCCGTGCCAGGAAAGAGCCAGCACGTCGCCGATCTGGAAGGCGCGACCAGAGATACGTGTCGGGAAAGCCGCAACCAGTTCGGGCAGGCTTTCGTCTTCTGCGCGCATATAGATTTTGGTGAGGCTGCCCGTCACCATCACATCGGTGACGGTGGCGCGGAGCGCCGAAGAATTGCTTTCGTCAGCAAGCGCCACAGAAAGGTTCTGTGGGCGGATCATCACATGGATGGAAGCCGAAGCTGCAATCGACCCGTTGCTGAGCGCGCGCGCTTCGACGGATTTTGCGCCGACGCGGACTACGGCTTCATCACCCTCGATCTTCTCGACCTTTGCAGGCAGCAGGTTCGATTCACCGAGGAAGTCGGCGACGAACAGTGTCCGGGGGCGGAAATAGAGATCGGCAGGGGTGCCGAGCTGTTCGATCTTGCCAGAATTCATCAGGCAGATGCGATCCGACATGGTCATCGCTTCTTCCTGATCATGCGTGACATAAACGATGGTCGCGCCGAGTTCGCGGTGAATGCGCTTGATTTCAAGCTGCATATGTTCGCGCAGCTTCTTGTCGAGCGCGCCGAGCGGTTCGTCCATGAGAATGATCGACGGGCGGTAGACCATGCAGCGGGCAAGCGCCACGCGCTGCTGCTGGCCGCCGGACAGTTCCTTCGGATAACGCTGCGCAATATGCGGCAGGCGGATCATTTCCAGCGCTTCGGTGGCGCGCTTGCGGGCCTCTTCTGCAGCCACTTTGCGCATCTTCAGCGGAAAGGCGATGTTCTCCAGAATAGTCATATGCGGAAACAGGGCGTAGTTCTGGAAAACCACGCCGATGTCGCGCAGATGCGGCGCGCTGTAGGTCACGTCCTCATTGCCGATCAGAACCGCGCCGTTATCCGGCCGGGCGAGACCTGCAATCAGGCTGAGAAGGGTTGTCTTGCCCGATCCCGAAGGGCCAAGCAGGGTCAGGAACTCGCCTTCCGGGACGAGAAGGTCCGTTTCGGCAAGTGCGATGAAGTCGCCATAGCGCTTGGCGAGTTTCTGGATGGTTAGGCTGGATGAAGACATGGCAATTCCGCTGGGCCAGAGCGCGTTTCGATCGGCTTGAACCGGATCGGCGCTCTAAATTTTTGTTTGAACGAACATCGTATCTGCTCGAAGTGACAGGCCCGGCTGATGCCGGGCCTGCTGCTCCGGTTAGCTCAGGAGCCAGCTATTATAGCGTTCGATGGCCTTGTCCTGATTGTCATACCAATACTGGGCATTGATCTTGACGCCGTTCTTGATGTGATCAGGGAAGGTCGGGCAGTTTTGCGCGACTTTCGGATCGATGATGTCGAAGGCTTCCGGCTGGGTAACGCCAGCGGCGAAATATTCAACCAGCTGCGCCTGACGCTTCGGATCGGAAGCGAATTTGATGAATTCGCGGCAGGCGTCGGCATTCGGCGTTCCGGCGAGGATAGCCCAGTTGTCGAGGCCCCATATGTTCTGGTCCCAGACGATTTCAACCGGAGCGCCGCCCGACTGCGCCGACTGCGCGCGCGAAACCCAGGTCGGGATCATGTCCACTTCGCCGGAGATCAGCATCTGCTCGACCTGCGCACCGCTGGTCCAGAATACCGAAACGTCCTTCTTGATGCGGTCGAGCGACTTGAAGGCGCGGTCGAGATCGCAAGGATAGACATCGGCATTGGCCACGCCGTCAGCCATCAGGGCCTGTTCAATGGTGTCGAACGGGTGCTTGCGCAGTGCACGACGGCCTTCAATCTTTTCCAGATTGAAGAAGTCGGCCCAGGATTTGGGCGCTTCGCGTCCCTCGAAAGCATCAGTACGATAGGCAAGAACGGTGGTGTAAACATTGTTGCCTACGCCGTATTCCGACAGATACTGCTTCGGCAGGCTGGCGATGACGGCTTCGCTTTCGAGACCATGCTTTTCGAGATACTTCTTGTCTCCCGCAGTGAGCATGAGGATGGCCGGTTCGCTGATCTTCGCCATGTCCCAGGTATAGGACCCGGCATCGACCATTGAACGGATCTGCGCGGTTGGCTCCGCATTGGCCTGAACACCCACGACTTCGATGCCGGTTGCTTCCTGGAACGGACGGTAGAAAACGGCACCGTAAGCCTTGGTGTAGATGCCACCGTCATCGCGCACGACGATGCGCTTGTTCTGGGCCTGCGACGGCGTCCAGATCGCAGGGGCGGCCAGAGCGACTGCACCTGCTGCGGTGGTTTTCAGAAACTGGCGGCGTGACCAGGTGGTATTCTTGATTATCATGTTCGTTCCCTTTCAAAAATGCTGAACCAACCAACGGTCGGCTCTAACTCATTGTTTTTTCGCATTATCCGACGCAAAGCCGCTTCACGCTTCTGCTGGAAATGCTTTCGATTTCAATATTCCGTCCGTGCTGCCGGTATGAGACGGCCAGGATTGAACAATCCTTTTGGATCAATGGCGGACTTCACAGCCCGCATCAGGGCCAGATCGGTGGTTGTCTTGTAACGCTCCATTTCCTTGAGCGAGACCTGTCCGACGCCATGTTCGGCGCTGAATGTGCCGCCCAGCGCAAAGGATGCATCGTTGACGGCATGGCGGATATTGGCTGCGAGCGCATCGCGGTCTTCCAGCCCTTTCCAGTCGTCGAAGGTAAAGAACGGAATGAAATGGACATTGCCGTCGCCGAGATGCCCCACAATGACGAGTGACGCATCGGGTGCGAGATCAAGCACGGCGGCGCTGGCGCGGTCGATGAATTCGGCGGTCGCGGCAACCGGTACGGCGCAGTCGGTGGTCAGGCCGACGCCCGCCTTCTTATTGGCTTCCGAAACGCTATGGCGCACTTCCCACATCGCGGCGCGCTGGGACTCGCTGCTGGCGATCACGGCATTTTCGATAAGGCCATCCTCGAAAGCCTGTCCCAGCAGGTTTTCCAGCGCAGCGTCGAGATCGTCTTCGCCGCCACTGTCGGACAGTTCGATCAGCAAATGCCAGTCATGTTCCGTATCGACCGGCGAACGGCGCTGCGGAACGTTTGCCACCACCAGATCGAGCTGGAGGCGGTTCATCAGTTCATAGCCGGAAAGCTTGGCGCCGTAGCGTTCCTGCACGGTGGTCAGAAGCTTGACGGCGGAATGGGCGCTGGGCAGCCCGGCCCATGCCACCACATGGCGGATGGGTTGCGGATGCAATTTCAATACGGCGGCGGTGATGATTCCGAGCGTGCCTTCGGAACCGATGAAGAGATGCTTCAGATCGTAGCCCGAATTGTTCTTGCGCAGGGCCTTGAGATCGGACCAGACCGAACCATCTGGCAAGACGGCCTCCAGCCCGAGAATGTTTTCGCGGGTATTGCCATAACGCAGAACCGACGTGCCACCCGCATTGGTGGCGATGGTGCCGCCGATCTGGCACGAGCCTTCCGCTCCAAGGCTGACCGGATAGTAGCGTCCGGCGTCGGTTGCGGCGGTATGGATATTGGCGAGCACGCAGCCTGCATCGACTTCCATCGTATTATTGACGGGGTCGACATTGCGGATGCGGCGCATGCGTTCCAGGCTGATGATTACCGGTGCCGGGCCATCCTTTGCCGGTACGGACCCGCCGACCAGACCCGTATTGCCGCCCTGCGGCAATACGGGAACGTCGTGGCGATTACAGCAGGCAACGATGGCCGCAACCTGTTCCGTATTCGCCGGACGCGCAACGCAAAGCGCCTTGCCACTATATCGACCGCGCCAGTCTTCGGTGGCATGCACCATTTCGGCAGCGTCGACGATTACCGCCTCAGCACCAATTAGCTCGATCAGTTCCGCAATCACTGGCACTGTCATTTTCCCATTTAATTGTTATGCGATTACTTCGATTGAAATATGATAGCGGATAATTTTTGTAATGCAATAATGAGTCTTTAATGCCGATAATTTCTCAAAATCTTTTCACAGGGAGCGGAATGAAAAGCGCAAAGCGATACTGCCTTTCTGGAAGCAACTGCAGATGCGCGGTGCAAAAAATTGGATACCCTTATCACGGGCCGCTGTGGGCGGACGTAAAAATTCGCGCGATCATTGCCGCGAAACATCGTCAAGTGGGCAGGGCTGCTCAACACTTATGACGGTAAAATAAACAGTTCAGCTTTTGTTCAAAAATTTGGAGCGCGGCGAGAACGCACTATCATCAATCAGTTAGCTTCATGATGTCAGTCGAGTGGATTAATTTCCAACATAGATTGAACTCGCCGCGCTTGGCGTTTTTCGCGTGCCTTTAGCCGGAGATTACCTTAACTTCCGTAAAGTCTTCCAGCCCCCATTTCCCACCTTCACGGCCGTTGCCGGATTGCTTGTATCCGCCGAACGGGCTGCCGGAACCAAGCGATGAGCCGTTGATCTGCACCATGCCGGCGCGGAGCTTCCGCCCAAGGCGTTTGGCGCGCTCAACAGATCCGGTTTGGACATAAGCGGATAAACCGTATGGTGTATCATTCGCGATAGCGATAGCCTCCTGTTCATCGGCAAACGGAATGATGACCAACACCGGACCAAATATCTCTTCGCGCGCAATCGTCATATCGTTCTGTACATCCGCAAATATGGTCGGGCGGACGTAGTTGCCGGCGTTAAATCCTTTCGGATGACCGAGGCCACCTGCAACCAGACGTGCACCCTCATCAATGCCTGCTTGGATCAGACCTTGAATTTTGTCGAAATGCACTTTCGATGATAGCGGGCCGATATGATCTCCTTCGAGAGCCGGATCACCGACCAGCATCTGATCAGCGGCACGAGCGGCGAGCTGCACGACCTGATCGTAAACCGAGTTCTCGACCAGCAATCGGGTGGGGGCATTGCAGGATTGACCGGTATTGTTGAAGCACTCCGCAATGGCGCGCTCTACCGCGCTTTCAATGTCGCTATCCGCGAAAATCAAATTGGGGGATTTGCCTCCGAGCTCAAGTGAGACACGTTTGACTGTATCTGCCGCGCCGCGCGCGACGGCTGTGCCCGCACGGGTCGAGCCGGTGAATGACATCATGTCGATGTCCGCGTGACGTGACATGGCTTCGCCCACGACCAAACCTTCGCCGTTGACAAGGTTGAAAACGCCTTTTGGAAGCCCTGCCTCATGGAGAAATTCGGCAAAGAGCATTGCAGACATGGGCGCTATTTCGGAGGGTTTCAAAACTACCGTGCATCCGACCGCGATCGCTGGAATAACTTTCAAAGCAATCTGGTTCATTGGCCAATTCCATGGGGTAATCAGACCGCAGACGCCGATTGGTTCGCGCACGATGATCTCGCCGGAATTATCTGTTCGCTTTTCTTCAAAATCGAAGTTTTCCAGCGCCTGGATGAACGCGTTGAGGTGATACAAGCCTGCAGCGGCCTGTTGATCACGGGCCATGGTGATAGGCGCACCCATTTCAAGCGAAATGGCTTTGGCCATATCTTCGAGACGCGCCTCATATATTTCTGCGATCTTGCGCAAGAAGCGGGCGCGCTCCTCAACCGGGGTTTCACTCCAGGAAGAGAATGCCCTACGGGCGGCTGTGACCGCTCGATCAACATCCTGAGTTGAGCCTGCCGAAATGGTTGCATAAGGCTGCTCATTGGCGGGGTTGACGACGGCAATGGTGTCGGTTCCGAAAGGTTCGACCCAAGCGCCATCGATATAAATGTCAGTCTTTACGATGTAATTGGTGTTCTGGTCGGATTGGAGCACGATATTTCCCTCTCTGGTAATTGTTAGGTTTTGCAGGGTGACGTTGAATACAACGGTTCCCGTCGGACACGATCTCGTTTCAGTATCCGAGAAATTGAACCGGTTGCTTGTTCGGGAAGTTGTGGATGGCAGCCCGGAAATCATGCGTATAAGTGGCTTCCATGAAGGCTGCCTTTTCTGCCTCAAGTTGAGCCGCCAACGAAAGATCCGCGGCCAGCAATTGCTTGAACAGTCCAAAGGCTCGTGTTGGGCCAGAGGCAATTTTTTGTATCAGGGCAGAAAGCTGTTCCTGGTAACTGCTATCCTCAACCACGTCGTTGACGATCCCAACTGCTTTGGCCTGACTGGCATTGAGTTTGCCACCCTTGAGCATAAGGGCAAAAGCAGCACGCGGCCCCAGCTTTTGCCGAAGATACCAGCTGCCGCCGCAATCGGGCACCGTCGCCAGTCGATCATAAGCAAGAATGAACTCTGCTGATTGACTGCAGATGGCATAGTCTGCCGATAGAACCATGCTCAATCCGGCGCCAGCTGCCGGTCCGTGTATTGCCGCGATGACAGGCACTGGCAATTGCTGCAGGATTAACAAAGCTGGGTGCATGTGGCGCAATATGCGCTGCAAGACAAGATCAGCCCGATCAGGGTCGGCTGCAAAAGCCGCGACATCTCCACCTGCCATAAACGCTTTGCCCGCGCCTTTGAGAACGACGCAACGTATGCCCTTGTCCGATGCTATGGCTTGCACGGCCTCATGAAAGGCCGCTGCCATCGCCTCATCGATAGCGTTGTATTTTTCAGGGCGGTTGAATGTGACGGTGCTGATGCCGGTTGCTCTATTCATATCGACAAGGATTGGGGTCGTCATTTGTGGATCCCTTGATACAGTTCTGCGGATTGGGTTGTGGATCGATGCGGCTGGTTTTGATGGTCAATGTGACGCTGCCTAGAATAATGAACGTGCCGAGAATGGCATTGAGACTGGGATGAATGCCCCAGAACAGCCAGGTGACCGTAATCGACCAGATCAGCCCCGAATAACCGAAGGGGGCGAGGAGGGCAGGTGATGTCATGCGGTAGGCAATGGCGCTTAAACCTATGCCCATGCTGGAGAATGCCGCCGCAGCCCCAAACTGGGCAAGGTGTGGGACTTGCAGTCCACGCCAATGCTCTATGGCGAACGGGGCGACAAATAGCGCCGAAAAGAACGCGCCAAAAAACGAGATCGTCCACAGGTTATCTTCGGACGGAATCCAACGCGAACTGATCGCATTGATGGCGTAAAACACGCTCGCTGTCCCAGCCAGCCCCATAGCGTAATTGAAGTTGGATGCCCGTGGATTGATCGCCACAACCACGCCAAGGAAACAGAAACAGATCGACAGCCATGTGCGAAAACTGACATTCTCCTTGAGCAGAAAACGGGACATCGCAGTGATAATGACGGGTGTCATAAAGAGAATGACTGTCGCCTCAGCCACAGTCAGAGTTTTCAGGGAAGCGATGTATAAATAGGCGGCAATCAAGCCAAAGGCTCCCCGCAGCGCATGGAGCCCAATTCTGGCCGACCATATTTTGCTTCGCCCGGTTGTCCGCACATGAAACAGGTAAAGAATCGGCAATGCCATCAGGCTGCGGATCAAAATGATCGATGACACATCATAGTCGCTGATGAGAAACTTGGTCGTCGTATCATTCAGGGTAAAAGCAAGACTGCTTGTGCATAGAACGGCAGCGCCAAGGAAACGCAGTGGGATCATGCGGCCCCCTCAAGGTCAGTCGCGACCTGAAAATACTCGCAAGGACAGTGTTCAAGATGGGGAAGGGTTGTCGCGGTCGGTACATCATACATGTGGACGCGCCATGACCGCGACAGGTTGCTGCTCTGGAGACCACGCCCGAACTATCAGACCAGCCGTCGGCGACACGGGATTCGGGGCTCCTGCGTGCTGCTCCGGGGGTGGTGAATTCGAAGATACTGGGCGGTGATTTAGACTACGTCCTTGATATGGCGTGATCTTTTGCAGTTTCATGATGTTCCCCCTCCAATTGGCCCTCTTTATGGGGCTCCGACTAAAATCATCGTGTTATATCTGCATGTTAATAAAAAGTTGGACGTTCAGCAAATTTTTTGTTTGACTTCATCCGCGACGAATTTCAGTATCTAATCATCAGGTTTGATTGCAGCAGGGAGTGGGGCGTGAAGACCCGAGTAACCGAGCTATTGAAAACGAAATACCCGATCATTCAAGGCGGAATGCAATGGGTTGGTCGTGCCGAACTTGCATCAGCTGTATCGAATGCGGGCGGCCTTGGAATCTTGACAGCACTGACGCAACCTAGTCCCAAAGCGCTAAGCGAAGAGATCGCTCGCTGCCGGCAGATGACCGATAAACCATTTGGGGTCAATCTCACGATACTCCCCACGACAGCGCCTCCACCTTATGAAGAATATCTTGATGCGGCGCTACAGTCGGGTGTGAAGGTGATAGAGACGGCGGGACGCAGTCCAAAAGAGTTCATCGAGAAAATAAAGGCGGCTGGTGCGGTTGTCGTTCACAAATGTACGGCTGTACGTCATGCGCTGTCAGCGGAACGGGCTGGTGTGGATGCCATTTCCATCGATGGATTTGAAGCGGCGGGGCATCCGGGTGAGGATGATGTTGGCGGTTTGGTCCTTTTTGCCACTGCAGCGGCGCAGGTCAAAATTCCATTGATCGCCTCGGGCGGTATCGGCACTGGCGAAGGCATGGCGGCAGCTTTCATGCTCGGTGCCGAGGGCGTGAACATGGGGACGCGCTTTTGTGCCACCAAAGAAGCTCCCATTCATGAAAACATCAAACAGGCGCTGGTCAACGCCGGTGAACGCGACACCAATTTGATCTTTCGAACGTTCAGAAACACCGGTCGTGTTTTGAAGAATGCAATCTCCGATGAAGTCGTCGCTATCGAAGGTCGGCCGGGCGGTGCGGAGTTTACAGATGTTCGATCGCTGGTTTCCGGAGAGCGAGGTCGCCACGCGCTGACAACTGGCGAACTGGATAGCGGTCTGGTCTGGGCAAGTCAGACGCTTGGGTTGATCAAGGATGTTCCGAGCTGTCAGGAGCTTATCGAGCGTATTGTCAGTGATTGCCGCCTTGCCATGACAAGGGGGTTACACGCATTTTCCAACTGACTTTTGTCAGCGGAATGCCGAATAAGGTGCTTTGGAGGAAGTACCTTTGCCGGTTGTTGCATGCAAAAAAACGCGGCTAGTGGGCCGCATAGGGAGGAGGAACAATGAAAAAGACATTCATACTGGGTGCAGTGCTTGCCATGGCAGCCGGTTCGGCTGGGGCTGAAGAAAAGGTCAGTTATGCGTCCTACGGCGGCGCCTATCAGGAAGGCGTGCGAAAGGCCATTCTTGACCACTTGCCCCAAGACCATGGCATGACCGTTGTCGATTATGTACTGGCTGGTGGTATCCGCGATATCCGTACCAAGGTGCGTGCAAATGCGGTCGATATCGATGTGGCCGAACTCTATGGTGGTCTGTGTGATCTGGCCGGTAAAGAAGAGCTTCTGGTTCCGCTCGATTATTCAAAAATTCCCAATGCGGCTGGAATCCCGGAACACCTGCGCTCAAAATATTGGGTAGGATTCACCGCCTATACGTCGGTCCTTGCCTATAACAAAAACGTTTATGGTGACAAGGGGCCACAAAACTGGGCCGACTTCTTCGATACGGAAAAATTCCCCGGCAGCCGCGCTATCTCGGGAAATTCGCCAGCGACAAATATGGAAATTGCCCTGATGGCCGATGGCGTGGCCAAGGACAAGATTTATCCCATTGATATGGAGAGGGCGATGGCCAAATGGTCTACGCTGAAACCGAATATCAGTGTTCAATGGGCCACGGGCGCGCAGGCGACCCAGCTCGCAACGTCCGAAGAGGTCGATATGTTATCGATCTGGGCAGCCCGCATAGATGCCGCCATCAAGGAAGGCGCACCTTATACCTATAAGCTTGACGACGCGGTGATGGATGTGGAATGCCTGGTCATTCCCAAAAATTCACCCAATCCGGAAGGTGCAATGCGCCTGGTCAACCATCTGCTCGATCCAAAATATCAGGCGAACCTGCCAAATTATATCGCCTATGGGCCGATGAATCAGGATGCCTTCAAACAAGGGCTTGTACCCGCCGACAAGGCGGCGAGCATTGTCACGAGCACTGAGAATCTCAAGAAGCAGCTCATCACCAACATGCCGTACTGGGCCGAAAATCACGAAAAGGCGCAGACCATGTGGGACAAGGCTATGATGCAATAGCTGGTTCTGGAAGGTTGGAGGCTTCGGCCTCCAACCCGGAATTTTCTTCATGGAGCCCAAGATTACAGTCTGTAGCTGACAATGCTGCGGTGTCCTGTTGTGCGCTGATGGAAAGCAGAGATGAAACACTCCTCGACGACGGCTTTGCCGGTTACGATCCAAGCACTGTCCAAACATTACGGCACGGTCCGGGCGGTTGACGACGTATCGCTGGCGATTAAAGCCGGTGAATTTCTCACATTGCTCGGCCCCTCCGGGTCAGGAAAAACAAGCCTTCTGATGATGATTGCGGGCTTTTCCCGTCCGACGGATGGTTCGATCAAGATTGGTACACAGGAAATCGTGCATCTTCCGCCCCATAAGCGCAATATCGGCATGGTTTTTCAGAACTATGCCCTGTTCCCGCATATGTCGGTATTCGAGAATGTCGCTTATCCGTTGCGTTTGCGTAAGATCGGTCGAGCCGAAATCGAGGAACGGGTCAAGAAAGTACTCGATCTGGTGCAACTCGGTGGCTATGGCGAGCGTAAGATCACCGAACTGTCTGGGGGACAACGCCAGCGTATAGCGCTAGCGCGCGCCATCGTGTTCGAACCGCGCATTCTGCTGATGGATGAACCCTTGTCCGCGCTCGACAAGCAACTGCGGGAAACGATGCAGATCGAAATCCGCAAACTGCATGACCGGCTGGACATGACGACCATTTCTGTCACGCATGATCAGCGTGAAGCGCTCACAATGTCGGACCGGATTGCCGTATTTTCGAAGGGCAAACTGGCCCAGATCGCGTCGCCGACCGATCTTTATGAACACCCGGAAAGCCGTTTTGTTGCGGAATTCATTGGTGAAACCAGTTTTCTGCCGCTCCGGCGCACTAACGCAGGTGTCAGCTATGGCGACCAGGACGTGAATTTGTCGGATGATGTTGGCGAACTGCACGACGACATGTTGCTGAGCATGCGCCCCGAGCGCCTGCGTTTTGCCACAGACGAAGCGGCGGCGCGCGCTTCGGGAGCAAACCTGTTTTCGGGTCAGGTCGTCACGGCCATCTACCAGGGTGAATGCCTGCTTTTCGAGGTCATGCTGGATGGTGGCCATAAGGTATTCACACGCATTGCCAACCGCTCGGAAAATCTGCGGGCAGTGCCAAGGGTTGGTGAACGCGTGGCGTTGCGTCTGGAACGGGCGGACGCGCGGCTTGTACGCGCGGAGGCTTGATGATGACAAAAGCTGTTGTCTCGTTTCCTGTTGCAGCCCCCAAACCAGTGACGCAAGCGGAACTGGATGAAAACCGCCGTGCGCTGAACCGCGAAAAAAAATACGAAAGCTGGTCGATGGTGCGCCTCACCATCCCTGCACTCGCTATTGTTGGCATCTTGATGGTGGCGCCGCTGTTGTGGTTGCTTTCGATGTCTTTTGTCGACATCAATGGAGAACATGGTCTCGGAAATTTCCGATTGTTCTTTTCGGAACCTGTCTACATCGAGATGTTTCTCAATACGTTCAAGATCGCGCTCATCGTCACCGTTATCTGCCTGCTGCTTGGCTATCCGGTTGCCTATCTGATGTCGATCCTGTCCCCCAAATGGGCGGGGCTACTGATGTTGGCAGTGCTGGTGCCCTTCTGGACCTCCGGGCTGGTGCGCACCTTTTCATGGCTTATCATTTTGCAGCGCAACGGCGTGGTCAATAAGACATTGCAAGGCCTTGGCTTGATCAACCAGCCGCTGGCATTGGTCAACAACACCACCGGCGTTGTCATCGGTATGGTGCATATCATGATCCCGTTTCTGGTGCTGCCGCTTTATGCATCGATGAAGGCCATCGACGCCAATCTGATGCGTGCTGCCGCCAATGTGGGGTCGTCACCAACGCACGCGTTCCTGCGCATCTTCCTTCCGCTTTCGATGCCCGGATTGGTCGCTGGCGCCATAATGGTGTTCGTCATGTGCCTCGGCTTTTACATCACGCCCGCACTGCTCGGCGGTGGCAAGGTAAAGATGATTGCGCAGCGCATTGAGGAGATGATCTCGCTTTACCCGACATGGGGTCCTGCGGCTGCCCTTGCGGTGTTGCTGCTGGCAATGACGGCTCTTTGCTTGTGGATCAGTCTGGTGTTGGTGCGCCGGCTGTCGTCGGATCGATAGGTGGTATGATGGAAGCTCACGTTTCTCACCGTGCACGTCTCTGGCTCTACATTCTCGTCGGACTGGTGCTGTTTTTCCTGATCGTTCCGACCCTGATCGTCATTCCGGTTTCGTTCAGTTCAACGACATCACTGGTTTTCCCGCCAGCAGGCTGGTCCACACGCTGGTATGCTTCATTTTTCGGTCAGGAAAAGTGGATCAGCTCGCTCTGGGTGTCGCTGCGGGTCGCATTCGGGACCATGATCGTTGCGACTGTCACCGGCGTGGCGGCATCCTACGCTCTTAATCAGGGACGCATCGCCGTTCAGGGTCTTTTGAAGACGGTGCTGGTTGCGCCGCTGGCAGTGCCCTCGATCCTGATCGCTGTCGGCATTTTCTTTGTCTATGCAAAGATCGGAATGCTGTTGAACACCATTTGGGGCATGATCCTCGGCCATTCCGTGGTTGCGATGCCGTTTGTGATCCTGACCATGCTGGCCGGTTTCAGCAGTTATGACTCATCGCAGGAAATGGTGGCACGCAGTCTCGGTGCCAATCGGCTCAAAGCCTTTCTGACTGTGACTTTGCCTCAGCTCAAGCTTTCGGTCGCAACCTCGATGCTGCTGTCTTTCCTGATCTCTTTCGACGAATTGATTATCTCGCTGATGGTGGCATCGGGGCCCATGTCGACATTGCCGCGCGTTACCTTCTCCACGCTGCGCGATGATCTCGATCCTACATTGGCGGCGGTTTCAACACTCATGCTGATTGTCACATCGCTACCACCGCTTCTGCTGCACATTTACAGCCAGCGGGCAGCAAAGAACGGTGGTTGATATGATTGCAGAACTTAACCGAGAAATGGATGGCTTTGTCCACCTTGAGAGACACGGATCCGTACTTGAGATTCGTATGGTCAAGCCAAAGGTCAATGCGATCTGCCGCAGTCTAAGCCGCAATCTGGAGAAGGCAGCGCTCTATTTGCAAGGTGATCCCGACCTGCGTGTCGGTATTGTGTCCAGCGGGTCAGAGCGTGCCTTTTCAGCTGGCTATGATTTCAAGGAAGGAACGGATCAGAACAGTGGTGCAAGCACCGAAGGCGCAAAAGAGGGCGGTTTCGGCGGTATAACGACGCTGTGGTCACTCAGAAAACCGCTGATCGCCGCTATCAACGCCCCGGCCATTGGCGGTGGTCTCGAAATATCGTTGGCTTGCGACATTCTGTTGATGGCGGATGACGCCTTCATCCAGTTGCCCGAGCTTGAGCGGGGACTGCTGCCCGATGGCGGGGGGCTGCAACGTCTGCCACGCCGTATTCCCTATTATGTGGCAACCGGGATGATCTGGACCGGCGACCCCATGAGCGCGCAGGATGCGCAGCGTTGGGGTTTGGTTTATCGCACCGCGTCACGAGAAAATCTTATGCCGATGGCATTGGAAATAGCCCGGAAAATTGCGGAATCTGCACCGCTGGCACAACAAGCGTTGAAAGAAGCGTTGCGTGCCGTGGATGGCATGTCAGACCGCGACGCCATGAAATTGCGAGCTGGCGATAATCCGGAGCTGTCCACCTTTGCCGCTATGCTGTCCTCGGAGGATATGATCGAAGGCCAAAAAGCCTTCCTCGAAAAACGACCGCCGCGCTGGCGCGGACGCTGAACCGATAACTGAATGACAATTGAGACTGCCCAACCCTTGTGGCCGGGCAGAAAGGGAGAGCTATGTACAAATTTCTTGAAATTGAACGTCATGACGCGGTGGGCGTTATTGCGCTCAACCGGCCGGAGGCGCGCAATGCGCTCGGTATGGGGATCACCATAGAACTGCGCAAGGCACTAAAGGAGGCGGCGGCTGATCAAACGCTCCGCACCCTTATTCTGGCCGGACGCGGTGGCGCCTTTTCAGCCGGTGCAGACGTGAAGGAATGGGCGGCGGGCAGAACGGATTGGCCGGACATGAACTGGGTCGAGGAGTCGCTGCGACTGGTTCAGCAAGTCCATGAAATGCCCAAGCCCGTTATCGCCATGATCGACGGTGCAGCCGTTGGTGCCGGTCTTGATATGGCTTTGGCGTGCGATTTTCGCTACGCATCGGAAAAGGCCAAGTTCATCTGTTCCTATACCAATGTCGGCTACAACCCGGACTGCGGCGGAACCTGGTTGATGCCGCGCGTGATCGGTCTCGAGGCGGCAAAGCGTTTTGCTTATACAGGTGAATTATGGACCGCCCAGATTGCGCTTCAAAATCGGCTCGTCAGCCACGTCAGCAGCTCTGACAATCTGTGGCAGGACACGCTGGCCTTCGCCCGGCAACTGGCGAGCGGGCCGACTGTCGCCATCGCGCAGACCAAGAAATTGCTGAACAGCGCTCATACGCGCAGCCTATCCGATCAGCAGCTGGAAGAAGTAGCGGCGGGCAAGGTCTGCGCACAGACCCAAGATCATAAAGAAGGCCTGGCTGCTGCCAATGAGCGCCGCGCACCGAATTTCATCGGCGCGTAAAGGGGGAACACCATGGATTTTGCATTAAGTTTCGAACAACAGGCGCTCATCGATTCACTGGAAGAGTTCTGCAAGCGCGAACTTTATCCGCACGAGAATCTCGTTGAGGAACTTCGCTACGTTCCTGAAGAAATCAAACAGGAAATTCAGCAAAAATCGATCCAGGCGGGCTTCGCCGGGATGAATCTGCCGGAAGAATGGGGTGGCCCGGGTCTCGACAAGCAGACCAAGATGCAGGCTGAACGCGTGCTTGGTAAATCGAGCGCCGCGCTCACCATGTGCATGAACCGTGGCGTTACCGGCATCCTCTTCAAATGCAAGGGCGACCAGATTGAAAAATATCTGAAGCCAGCTATCCGAGGCGAACGCAAGGATGCCTTCGCGCTCACGGAACCCGGTGCGGGGTCTGACGCACGCGGCATCACGACCAAGGCCGTGCGCGATGGGGATCACTGGGTTATCAACGGGGTGAAACAGTTTATCTCTCACGCCGATATCGCAGATTTCATCGTTCTCATTGCCGTTACCGGCGTGGATGAAACACCACGCGGACCACGCAAGCGTTTTACGGCGTTTCTGCTCGACAAAACCCTGCCGGGACTGCGTGTAGAGCCGATGAAGTCGATCGTCACCCGTGGCTATAATCCGACGATGGTCTATCTCGAAGATGTTCGTGTTCATAGCGATGATATTCTGGGCGAAGAGGGCAAGGGCTTCGATACTGCCAATGAGTGGCTCTACGATGGTCGGGTTGCTTTGGCCGCCCATTGTGTCGGTCGTTCTGAACGCATCTTCGAAATGACCAAGGAGTGGGCCGGAACCCGCAAGGCGTTTGGCAAAACAATTGGTGAATTCCAGGGGGTCGGTTTCAAGGTTGCCAATATGGCGGTTGATATAAAGCTCGGTGATCTTATGGTGAAAGAAGCCGCGTGGAAAATTGAGAATCAGACGATGAACCGCACTGAAGCGTCGATGGTGAATTACTGGTGCTCGGAAATGGTGTTCCGGGTTGCGGATGATGCCGTGCAAATCTTTGGTGGCATGGGCGTCATGGAAGAATTCCCCATCCAGCGTTTCTGGCGAGATGCGCGTATCGAACGTATCTGGGAAGGTACGTCCGAGGTCCATCAGGATATTATCGCAAAGGATCTGTTGAGACCGTATCAATAATAAGTGTCGCCGTTAGTCATCGGCCTTCGAGAAGGTAAAGAATGCGGAAAGCTGTCAAAAAGAGGCAAACCAACGAAATCAGACGACAGGATCTGATCCTTGCGACGCTGAATTCAATAGTCAAACATGGCTATCTGAATTCGACGATCAACACGATCAGTGAAGAATCTGGTTTTTCACGTGGATTGATAAACCACTATTTTGACAGCAAGGAAGATCTGCTGACCGCAGCACATCGCTATTACCTTCAAAATGGGGACGATTATTACCGGCACCTTGTATCATCGGTGAAGACCGGGAATTTCGATACGCTATACTTTGTTGCCTGCGGGCCATTTTTTCACGGGCGCGGATATCAACAGGTTCATATTCACTACAACAGTGCCGCCTGGATTGTTCCAGAGATCATGGCATTACATCGCGAACTATGGGGCAAATACCGCGCGTTTCTCGGACGTCGGCTTGCCAAGGTCGCGGCAGAAAAGAATATGGAAATTGATGTCCGCCTGGCGGCCATCGCTCTTACGCAACTGGCGGACGGGCTATGGCACGGCTGGGTCATGGAAGAGGCCTATTCGGCCGAGGATTGCTGTATCATCATCCGCAAATGGCTGTGCGATCTGTTTGGCGAAAATCCCGCCGATCATCCGCTGCTGCCCAATTTCGATGTGGAGAATTTCCCGACGTCTGCACCTCTTACCAGTCAAGCTGGAACGAGCGCTGCCGTGGAAGTTTGAGCCCCCTGGGCTGGCAGTGCCTTAAGTTAAGAGGCAGAGGAATATGCTACAGGTGAGTACGAGCGTGGAGGAGGGCCGTATCAGCCCTACGCTGCGAGAGAATTTTGCGCGTCTTCTTGCGCCCCGCGCCATGGCCTTCATTGGTGGTGGTCAGGTCGAGGCAACATTGAAAACCCTGCGTCAGCAGGATTATGCTGGCGATGTCTATGTGGTGAATCCCAAACGCAGCGAAATCGCCGGATATAAATGCATTCCGTCGATTGCCGATCTGCCTGTTTCGCCTGATGCGGTATTTCTGGCCGTCAATGCCGATGCGACCATCACCGCATTGCATGAACTGTCGGCCATGAAGGCGGGTGGTGTCGTTTGCTATGCTTCCGGCTTTTCCGAAATTGGCGCAGCGGGTTTTGAACGCAATCTGGCTTTTGTCGAAGCTGCAGGCGACATGGCGGTGGTCGGCCCGAATTGTTATGGCCTCGTCAATTACGTCAATCATGGCTCGATCTGGCCAGCACTTTACCCGAAGTTGCAGAACAGTCGCGGCGCGGCGGTCATTTCCCAGAGTGGCAACGTCACCGGGCATCTGGTTTCCAACGGTCGTTCGGTGCCTTATTCCTATCTGATCAGCGCGGGCAACCAGGCCGTTCTCGGCTTTGAAGACTATATTGATTACCTCATCGATGACCCGAACGTGACCTGTTTGGGTCTGTTTATGGAAGGCATACGTGATGTGGCCGCGTTCTCGCAGGCCGCCTTGCGGGCGCGTGCAAAGCGCATTCCGGTCATCGTCTGCCGTTCCGGGCGTTCAGAACTTGGTGCGGTGATGGCCGCCAGCCATACGAGTTCGCTGGCCGGGCAAAATGAATATTATGAAGCATTGTTTGCCCGTCTCGGCGTGATCGAGACCGATACGGTCCCGCAATTCCTCGAAATGATGAAGCTTGCTTCGATTGCCGCACCGCTTGAAGGCGAGCGCATCACCGTGTTTTCCAGTTCCGGCGGCGATAATGGCCTGGCTGCGGATTATTGTTCCTTTGCTGGCCTGCAATTGCCACAGCCAAGTCAGCAACAGAAAGCTATCATCAAGCCGACATTGCCTGATTTTGGTCATGTGTCCAACCCGCTCGATTTCACAGCAGGCTATTGGGGCAGCGAAGAACTGCTGACACCCATGTTCACCACCATGCTGAACGGTGATTACGATGCGGCCATGCTGGTGATCGATTATCCGCCGGTCGGATCGCCCTACAAGGATAAATCCGCGCATCAGGCTATGGACCGAGCTCTGGCTGCAGCTGGCAAGATTGCGGATAAGCCGGTATTTCATGCATCGGTGAATACGGAAAGCATACCGCCAGAAGATGCCGAAGCGCTGATCGCGCAAGGGATAGTCCCTCTGAATGGTCTGCATGATGCTGCGCAGGTTGTCGCGAAATGGGCGAATTATTGCAAAATGGTTGGGTGCGACCGGCGGCAGGGCGATGCTGCCCTGGAACCCAAAGTCCCGTTTGCAGTCACCGCCTTGCCTTCAAACGGCGTGACAGTGAATGAAGCGGAATCCAAGCGGCGATTGAGCTCCTATGGGTTGAATGTGCCGAACGGCAACATTTTGACCATTGAGACGATCCGCGAACTGCCGGAAACCTTCGACACCCCGATGGTTCTGAAGGTTCTGCACGATCAGCTGGCGCATAAGACAGAAGTTGGCGGTGTTGCTCTCAACATTCGTAGCCGAAATGATGCCATCGCTGCAGCCGAGCGCATGGTCGCATCGGTCAAACAGCACGATGCTTCAATCGAGCTTACGACATTTCTGATGGAACCGATGCAAGCGGCCCCACTTGCTGAACTGATCGTCGGCGTCAAACGCGACCCGCTGTTTGGGCTGGTTCTCGTCATCGGTGCAGGCGGTATTCTGGTGGAGCTGTTGAAGGACGCCACACCATTGCTGTTACCGGTCAGTCGTGCAGACGTTGAAAATGCACTACGCGGACTGAAGAGCTTTGCGCTTCTCGACGGTTTTCGCGGCAAGCCAAAGGTGCAACTGGAGCCGGTTATTGATGCTGTCATGGCCATTGCGGCCTATGCTGGCGATCATCGGCATAATTTGCTCGAACTAGACGTCAATCCGTTGATGCTGGGATCCGACAGCGCCATCGCTGTGGACGCCCTCATCATAGAACATCGTTAGAATGAAGCCGTTGGCCGCCGTCGGCGTATGGCGGCCATGTTCACTCAAGTCCGACTGGAAACATTATGAACAGACCGCATCTCACTGGAGCGGAAGCGCTCGTCCATAGTCTTGTTGCTGCCAAGGTAGATACCTGCTTTGCCAATCCCGGCACGAGTGAAATGCATTTTGTCGCGGCGCTTGATCGGATACCCGGTATCCGCTGTGTGCTGGGTTTGCAGGAGAATGTGGTGACCGGGATGGCCGACGGCTATTTCCGCGTCACGCAGCGCCCGGCGGTAACACTGCTGCATTGCGGTCCAGGTTATGCCAATGGCATTGCCAATGTTCATAATGCGCGTCGTGCTGGCAGCGGCATGCTCAATATTGTCGGCGATCATGCAACAGATCATGTTGCGCATGACAGTCCGTTGACTGCCGATGTGGAAGCGCTCGTAGGGGGCAGTTCAGAATGGCACCGCTTCGGCACAAAACCGGCATCAATCGGTGCCGATGCTATGGCTGGTCTGAAAGAGGCCTCTTTTGGCTATGGCCAGATCGCGTCTCTGGTGTTGCCCGCAGACGTGTCATGGAGCGAAGGCGGCGTAACGGCGGAACTTGGGGGTATAGAAGGGCCGTCTCCAATGGACCCGGCAGTCGTGACGCAAGTTGCCGAAGCTCTGAAATCTGGCCGCAAGGCGGTCATCATCCTCGGTAATCCGGCGGTGGTCGAAGAGTTGCATCCCTTACTCAAGGGCATTGCCGACCAAACCGGCGCTGAATTGATGGGAAGTTCAACCATTTCCAACATGCCGAAGGGTAAAGGGCGGTTGGTGCTGCCAGTCGTGCCTTATGTGGTAACGGAAGCGCTACGGTGTCTTGATCCTTATGATCTGGTCGTGCTGGTCAATTGTCCGCCGCCAGTGGGCTTCTTCCGCTATCCCGGTCTGCCGAGCCTGCTGCATCGCGCCGATGCCGAGGTTCTGACTCTGACGACCGCTCATCAGGACGCGAAGGGTGCGTTGACTGCTTTGGCCACAGCGCTTGGGGCTCGTGAAAGCGACATCGCCATCCAGAATGGAGAGATCGAAGTGCCGGTGGATGGTCCGGTAACGCCGGATACTCTGGCCCAGATTGTAGCGCGTCAGATTCCGGAAAACAGCATCATCGTCAATGAGGCGCTGACCTCAGGAGGCGGTTTTGCTGCGGTCATGCCATTGGCTGCTCCGTGTGATTGGTTGACTGTGACAGGCGGTGCAATCGGGGGAGGACTGCCGCTCGCAACGGGCGCTGCCATCGGGGCGGAAGCGGTCGGCGACAAGGGACGACGGGTCATCGCTTTGCAGGCTGACGGTTCCGCCGCCTATACGGTCCAGGCATTGTGGACGCAGGCCCGCGAAAACTTGCCCGTCACCACATTGCTGCTCGACAATCGCTCCTACGCCATTCTGCTCGGAGAATATGCCAAGGTTGGTGCCGAACCCGGCCCGACAGCGCTCGACATGATGAGCTTGGTCCGGCCGGAAATTGACTGGGTATCGATTGCACGGGGCTTTGGCGTCGAGGCGGTGACAGTGACCACCAATAGCGAGCTGGATTTAGCCTTGACCAAAGCTCTGGCCAAGGATGGGCCGGTGCTCATCGATGTACGGCTGGACTGAGATCACGTCATGCAGAATCTGATAGCAAAAGTCGCGGGTGCCGAGACAACCGGAATAAAGAAAGTCGGGATCATCGGAGCCGGCGCAATGGGGGCGGGTATTGCAGCGCAGTTTGCCGATGCCGGTATTGCCGTTGAACTGCTGGATATTGCCCGTGGCGTCAACCGTATCGAACCGGCGGAAACCGGGATTTCCCGCCAGCTTAAATTGGGCGGGTTTACGACGCCGGAGGCTGCAGCCCGAATACGCCCCGGCAATATTGACGATCATTTCGCCCGGTTACAGGATGCAGACTGGGTCATTGAGGCGGTGGTGGAAAAACTCGACATTAAACGCGAGTTGTTCCGGAAAATTGCACCCCATCTGAAACCGTCGGCAATTCTCTCTTCGAACACATCAACCATCCCGCGTCATGATCTGGTTGCTGATATGGAAAGCAGTCTTGCACGCCGCTTTGCCATCACGCATTTCTTCAATCCGCCACGACTGATGCCGCTTCTGGAAGTTGTTGTCGACGATCAGGCTGATCCTGACCTGCGCGATCAGTTGCATCAAGCGGCCAGATTATTGCTGGGCAAAACACCGATTGATTGCCATGACACGCCAGGCTTCATAGCCAACCGTATCGGCTGTTTCTGGATAGCGGTGTCGGTCACGGAAGCTTGTCGTTTTGGACTGGATATCGAAACTGCCGACGCTGTGCAGACGGTACTCGGAGTTCCAAATACCGGTGTTTTCGGGTTGCTCGATCTGATTGGCATTGACCTCGTGCCAACCATATGGGGCGGTTTGATGCAGGCGCTGCCGAAAGATGATGCCTTGCAGGACTATAATCTGCCGGGCAATCCGCTCATCATTGAATTGCTGGCAAAAGGGTCGTTTGGGCGCAAGGCGGGCGGCGGGTTCTACCGCAAGACCGCCGATGGGCAGTTCGAAGTGCTCGATACTGACAAAATGCTTTATCGCGCCACTCGCCCGGTGCCGTTGCCTACGGAATTGCATGACCTGCTTAGCAAACAAGGTCCGGTTGGGAACTATGCGCGTTCGGTGTTGCGCAAGCTGGTGCGCTACTGCGAGACACATCTGTCCGAGATTGCGTCGGACGCTGGTGCAATCGATACCGCCATGCAGCTTGGCTATTCCTGGCGCGAGGGGCCCTTTGCACTCGCAGCCAAAGCCGCAGAAATCATCGATTTTTAATGTGATTTGCCCCAGTTCTTATCAACCAGACCATAACGCGATGTACGCATCGACGGGAGCCATCCAGTTGGCTGCGATTATGTCTGGCACCGATGCAATTGGGGCAGCAAAATTCGAAGGAGTCAGGAATGAAAGTCCTTGTCGCAGTAAAACGGGTTGTCGATTACAACGTAAAGATCCGTGTGAAGGGAGACGGTTCGGGCGTTGAGCTTGCCAACGTCAAGATGTCGATGAACCCTTTTGACGAGATTGCGGTTGAAGAGGCGATCCGTCTGAAGGAAGCGGGCAAGGTAACGGAGATCGTGGCTGTTTCGGTTGGTCCGGCACAGGCGCAGGAAACGCTGCGCACGGCGCTCGCCATGGGTGCGGACCGCGCCATTCTGGTCAAGACCGACGAGACGGTCGAGCCACTCGGCGTCGCCAAGGTGTTGAAGGGCGTTGTCGAGGCTGAACAGCCGGACCTCGTCTTCCTCGGCAAGCAGGCAATCGACGACGATGCCAACCAGACCGGCCAGATGCTGTCGGCGCTCTTGAACTGGAGCCAGGCAACCTTTGCCTCCAAGGTGGAACTGGCTGATGGTTCGGCCAAGGTCACGCGCGAAGTGGATGGCGGTCTGCAGACCATCGATGTGAAGCTTCCGGCGATTGTCACGGTTGATCTTCGTTTGAACCAGCCGCGTTATGCGTCGTTGCCCAATATCATGAAGGCGAAGAAGAAGCCGCTGGACGAGAAGTCGCCTGCCGATTTCGGCGCCGATATTGCACCGCGCCTCAAGGTGCTGAAGACCGAAGAGCCGGGTGGTCGCAAGGCTGGCGTCAAGGTCGGTTCGGTCTCTGAACTGGTTGAAAAACTCAAAGCCGATGGCGTGCTGTAATAAATCGGAAGGGACGAGATAAATGGCTATTCTTCTTATTGCCGAACATGACAATGCAACCCTTTCGGACCAGACGGCAAAGGCGCTGACGGCAGCTGCCCAGATCGGCGGCGATGTCGATATTCTGGTTGCAGGCAAGGGTGCAAAATCTGCAGCCGATGCAGCCGCCAAGCTCAAAGGCGTGCGCAAGGTTCTGCTGGCTGAAAGCGATGCGCTGGAAAACCGTCTGGCCGAGCCAACGGCAGCGCTCATCGTGGAACTGGCCGCCAATTACGACACGATCATCGCTCCGGCGACGACCTCGGCCAAGAACATCCTGCCGCGCGTTGCAGCGCTTCTCGATGTGATGCAGTTGTCCGAAATCATGGAAGTGGTGTCAGCGGATACGTTCAAGCGTCCGATCTATGCGGGCAACGCAATCCAGACAGTGCAGTCTACCGACGCCAAGAAGGTGATCACCGTTCGCACGGCCTCCTTCTCCGCAACGGGCGAGGGCGGTTCGGCTGCCGTCGAGAACGCAACGGTGCCTGCCGATCCGGCGCTGTCGAGCTTTGTTGGCAATGCGCTGTCGGCTTCGGATCGTCCGGAACTGACCTCGGCCAAGATCATCATCTCAGGCGGTCGTGCACTTGGTTCGGCTGAAAAGTTCCAGGAGGTGATCCTTCCGGTTGCCGACAAGCTCGGTGCGGCGGTTGGCGCCAGCCGTGCGGCAGTCGATGCGGGCTATGCGCCAAATGACTGGCAGGTCGGCCAGACCGGCAAGGTGGTTGCACCGGAGCTTTACATCGCCGTCGGTATTTCCGGCGCGATCCAGCATCTGGCTGGCATGAAGGACAGCCGCGTCATCGTCGCCATCAACAAGGATGAAGAAGCGCCGATCTTCCAGGTTGCTGATTATGGGCTGGTGGCTGATTTGTTCCAGGCTTTGCCTGAAATGGCTGACAAGGTTTAAGGAAGACCAACATGAAACGTTCAGTGGTTATTGCTTCCGGGGTTCGCACGCCAATCGGAGATTTTGGTGGCTCTCTTGCAGGTATTCCTCCGTGTGAACTGGGAGCCGCAGTGGCGCGCGAAGCGATCGCGCGTGCTGGCATCGAGCCCGATCAGGTTGAGCAGACAGTCTTCGGCAATGTCATTCACACCAGACCGGAAGATATGTATATTTCGCGCGTCGTTGCGGTTCGTGCTGGGGTTCCTCACACGTCGCCTGCGTTGACTTTGAACCGCTTGTGCGGTTCGGGCCTTCAGGCGGTCGTTTCCGCTGCCGAACAGATTGAGCTTGGCAAAGCCGATATCGTGCTTGCTGGCGGTGCGGAGAGCATGAGCCGCTCTGGCCATTTACTGACGCAGGCACGCAACGGTCAGAAGATGGGCGATGTGACCGCGATCGATATGATGGTGGGGGCTCTGACCGATCCTTTCGGTCACGGTCAAATGGGCATGACCGCTGAGAATATTGCCGAACGGTCAGGCATCGATCGGGCAAAGCAGGATTCTTTCGCGGTTGAATCGCACCGTCGAGCGGCAGCAGCAATCGCAGATGGCCGCTTTAGCAGCCAGATACTGCCAATTACCGTCAAGCAAGGTCGGACAGAAAAGCTGTTTGATACGGATGAACATGTGCGCAGCAATGTTTCTCTGGAGGATATGGCCAAGCTGCGCCCTGCTTTTAGCAAGGACGGCACCGTAACGGCGGGCAATGCATCGGGTCTCAACGATGGTGCGGCAGCTCTGATTCTTATGGAGGAGGGTGTCGCTAAGGCCCATGGCGTCAAGGCATTAGGCCGCATTATCGCAACCGGACTCGGTGGCGTCGCACCCGAGGTAATGGGTATGGGCCCCGTTCCCGCCAGCCGACAGGCTTTGCAGCGGGCGGGTCTGACCGTAGCCGATATGGACGTGATCGAATCCAACGAAGCGTTTGCGGCGCAGGCCTGTGCGGTCAGCGCGGAATTGGAGTTTCCGGAAGATAAGGTCAATCCGAATGGCGGCGCCGTTGCTCTCGGCCATCCGGTAGGAGCGTCGGGAGCGATCATCCTCATCAAGCTTTGCTATGAACTGGAACGTATCGGTGGCCGCTACGGGTTGGCAACGATGTGTATTGGTGGCGGGCAGGGTATTGCGATGGTGGTCGAGCGGGTCTAAGAAGCAAGCCGGGAGCGAGGAGGCTTCTCTCAACGACGACCAGTTCTGGTCTGAAAGCGATCCATGACAGAAAAACACTCTCATCGCGGGCTTGTTGTAGCCGCGATCATGGCGAGCATGGCCATGATCGCCGTCGAGGCAACGATTGTGTCTACCGCAATGCCGCAGATTGCAGCACAGCTGGGACAACTCAATCTGTATTCCTGGGTTTTTTCGTCATTCCTGTTGACCCAGACCGCGACGACCGTCGTGTTTGGAAAGCTTGCAGACATTTATGGTCGCAAGCCCGTTCTTATTTTCGGTATCGCGCTGTTCCTCGCCGCTTCGGTCTTGGCAGGCTTCGCCTGGTCGATGCCTTCGATGATCGTCTTCCGGCTTTTGCAGGGCATCGGCGCAGGGGCGATCCAGCCTGCGGCCATGACTGTGGTGGCGGACCTTTTTCCCGGAGCGCAGCGTAGCAAGGTCCAAGGGTATCTTGCCAGTGTATGGGCTTTGTCAGCCGTCGTCGGCCCGTTGCTTGGCAGTCTCATCATTCACAATCTGAGCTGGGCCTGGGTTTTCTGGATCAATGTTCCCGTCGGTATTCTGGCGGCATCTGGTTTTCTTCTCTTCCTGCATGAAGAGAAGCGGACAAAACCGGTCTCGGTCGACGTACTCGGCGCGGCACTTTTCGCTGTCTCCATTTCGTCATTGATGATTGCGCTTACCCTGATGGAGAGCGCGGTTTCGCTGGAGGGAATTCTGGCATTCATTCTCTTCGGCGTTTCGTTGATTGCCTTCATCTGGCAGGAACGCCGCACGAAGGAACCCATGGTCGCGCCCGACCTGTGGCTGAAGCGTCCTATAGCTTTTTCCAATCTTGCAGTTTTCCTGGCCAGCATGTCGATTATGGGCCTGACGACATTTTTGCCGATGTATGTGCAGACGGTTCTCGACCGTTCTCCCGTGGTCGCGGGCTTTGCCCTCACTATGCTGCTGCTGGGTTGGCCCTGCGGGGCAACAATTGCATCGCGACAGTTTACGCGTTTTGGGCTGCGTCCAATCATGATCGTCGGAAGCATCTGTATTCCAATCGGAACCTCTCTGCTTGTCATGCTCACCCCGTCAAGTTCGGCAACAATGGCTGGAGCCGGTTCTCTGATCATGGGTTTCGGCATGGGGCTGCTTAACATCGGGGCACTAATCTTGACGCAGGACAGCGTAAGCTGGTCAGAGCGTGGCAGCGCTACGGCATCGAATGTTTTCTCGCGTAATTTGGGAAGCACACTCGGCGCGGCCATTCTGGGCGCAGTGCTCACCTACGGTCTTGCGAATGCCAACCACGGTGAAGCGATTACGTCAGAACAACTTCGTGACCTGCTGAATGGGGCGGAGATGTTGATTGATCAGCACGAGCTACGGCTGGCGCTTCAGCACGCGCTGCACGCGACCTTTGTAGCGATGATGCTTATCGCGGTGCTGATCGTGCCTGCCTGCCTCTGTGTGCCAAAGACCAAGAAGACATATGAGAGTGATTTACAAGAGGCGTGAGCCTCTCACCTTGAGAATAAGCGAACCGGTCTGGTTTCCATTTTGCGTTCGAGTCTCAACATCATCGGTGCACCGGGGTGTTGAGTGCTTGGGCAACAGCAGAAGGAGACGGGCAAAGCAGGCCGTTTCAACATATAACTGCGCCGCAGAATAAATTTATCGCAATGCAGAAGATTTAAGTTGCCTGATCTTTGAGATTTCGTCCCGCAGCCGAGAAACTATCTGAGGCTGATCCCTAGACGTGCGCTTTGCGCGAAGGGGTCACCCGATGTAATGCTCAGCGAAAGTGGATGTACCGATGCCCTATCAGTTAAGCCTTCTCGACAAGAGCCCGGTAGCACAAGCGGGCAATGCGGAAGCCGCTCTTGCGAACACCGTATCTTATGCTCAGGCGGCCGAACAAGCGGGCTACAAGCGGTTCTGGGTTGCGGAGCATCATCACGCGGAGGAACTGGCCGGGCCTTCGCCGGAGGTGCTTGTTTCCTATCTTCTGGCATCGACAAAGCGGATCAGAATTGGTTCTGGCGGCGTGATGCTTCAGCATTACAGCCCTTATAAAGTTGCCGAAAACTTCAACCTTCTGGCGGCCCTTGGGCGCGGGCGCGTGGATCTCGGTGTCGGCAAGGCGCCGGGCGGACTTCCTTTATCAACCAAGGCGTTACAGCAGGAAACAGGCAGCGAAAAGCGCCTCGATTTCAATAGCAAGCTTGAGCAGCTCACTGCGTTTCTTGGCGGTGGCAAGATCGCTTCGGGTCCGTTTGAAGGATTGGCTGCAACGCCTAAACCACAGCTGTCTGCGGAAAAATTCGTGCTTGGCGCAAGCCCGGAAAGCGCGTTGCTTGCCGCACATTCCGGCTGGGATTTTGTCTATGCCGGTCATTTGAATGGTGATACTGCCAATCTGCAGAAAACGTTCGACGCCTATCACAAAGTGACCGGAAAGGTGCCGGTTCTGGCGCTTGGCGCAGTGGTTGCCGAGAGCGAAGACGCGGTTGATACTGCGGTCTCAAAAATCAAAATCTTCAAGGTGCATCTCGCCTCCGGACAATCCGTTTCGGTTGGCACACAGGAGGCCGCCGCTGAGTTTGCGCGGCAGGCTGGAGAGGCTGATTACCGGGTTGAAGAAAAGCATCCAAATGTGCTCGCAGGCTCGGCAAAGCAGGTGAAGCAGAAGCTCGATGAACTGCACGAGCAATATGGGGTGGCCGAGTTTGTGCTCGAGTTCCCCACTGTTTCTCATGAGCAAAGATTAGCTGCCATCGAAGGCCTGGCAGGCGAACGTCTGGCAATTGCCGCCTGATCCAAAGCCACTGGCGATAAGGAGTATCTAAAATGGGTTCCAAGCAGATCAGATTCGGTGTGATGCTTCAGGGTGCGGGCGGACATATGAATGCCTGGAAACATCCATCCGGGCCGGCAGATGCAAGCGTGAATCTCCAGTTTTTCATCGATACGGCGCGCAAGTCCGAAGAGGCTGGTATCAGCTTCGCTTTCATCGCCGACGGGCTTTATATCAACGAGATTTCCATTCCGCATTTTCTCAATCGCTTTGAGCCTTTGACCGTCCTTTCGGCGCTCGCAGCGAATACGAAGCGCATTGGTCTCGCAGGCACGGTTTCGACATCCTATAGCGATCCATTTACGATTGCGCGACAGTTTGCATCGCTTGATCTCATCTCCGGCGGGCGTGCGGGCTGGAATGTGGTGACATCGCCGCTTGAAGGGTCGGGCCGCAACTATGGCAAGCCACACCCAGAACACGCGTTACGCTATGAAATCGCCGATGAATATCTCGAAGTGACTAAAGGTCTTTGGGATTCATGGGATGAAGACGCCTTTGTTCGCGATCGTGAGAGCGGACAGTTCTACAAGCCGGAGGGTTTCCATCGGCTCGACCATAAGGGGCGCTTCTTCTCGGTTGAAGGGCCACTCAATATCCAGCGCTCGCCTCAGGGCCAGCCCGTCATCTTTCAGGCCGGTGCTTCGGAAGCGGGTGTAGGACTTGCGGGTAAACACGCGGACGCCGTCTTCACCAATGCCGGCACCATCAAGGACAGCCAAACATTTTATGCGCAGATTAAAGCCAGCGCTGTTGCGCATGGGCGCTCGCAGGACGATGTCGGCATTTATCCCGGCATTGGTCCCATCGTTGGAAGAACCGATACCGAGGCCGAAGAGAAATATCATGCGATCCGTAATCTCGTAAGCATCAACGAAGCTCTGTCTTATCTCGGTCGCTTCTTCGATCATCATGATTTCACCGCCTATGATCTTGATGCGCCTTTCCCGGATCTTGGTGATGTCGGCAAAAACAGCTTCCGTTCGACAACGGATCGTATCAAGCGCGACGCGGCTGCAAACAGGCTCAGTTTGCGTGAAGTGGCGCTGAATGTTGCCACACCACGCACGTCCTTCATTGGTACGGCGGAAAAAATCGCAGACGAAATCATTCTCTGGAAAGAGCAAAAGGCAGCTGATGGTTTCATCCTCGGCTTCCCGGTGATCGCTGAAGGGCTGGATGATTTCATTGCCCATGTTCTGCCAATTCTGGAAAAGCGCGGATATCATGAAGGCAGTCTGAAATACGACACGCTGCGCGGAAATCTTGGATTGGAGCATCCGCAGAGCCGTTATGCGAAGCCCGTTGAAAACAATGATGCCGAAAGCCACCGAAAGGGTGCGGCATGAATATTCAACGGTCGCCAGACGTAAACCGCAAACTGGAAATCGAGGCGGGTCTTGCCTCGTTTATCGACGAGTTTATCGCTTTGCGTCGCGACATTCATGCTCATCCGGAGCTGGCGTTCGAGGAAACACGAACCTCTGCTCTGGTGGCGGATTATCTCAGTCAGTGGGGCTATGATGTTACAACCGGCGTTGGTGGTTCTGGTGTCGTTGGCACATTGAAACGCGGCAACTCCAGCAAGGCCATTGGTATCAGGGCAGACATGGACGCCCTGCCAATCATCGAAGCAACTGGCCTTGATTACGCAAGCAGCAACTCCGGTTTGATGCACGCATGTGGCCACGACGGACACACGACCATTCTGCTGGCAGCAGCGCGCTATCTCGCTCAGTCTGGTCGTTTTTCCGGTGCGGTGCACCTGATTTTCCAGCCAGCTGAGGAGATCGGGGCTGGCGCCCGACGCATGATCGAGGACGGCCTCTTTGAGCGATTTCCGTGCGATGCCGTCTATGGGCTGCATAACTGGCCGGGCGTGCCCGCAGGCAAGTTCGGCTTTGTGACTGGCCCGGCGATGGCATCGGTGGACCGGGCAAGAATTCGCGTGAACGGCCGTGGCGGTCATGGAGCCGAACCACACAAATCGGTTGATCCGGTTGTGGTGGCTTCATCCATTGTTCTGGCCTTGCAAACGGTGGTCGCGCGCAATCTCGATCCGCTCGATATGGGGGTTGTGACGGTGGCCACCATTCATGGCGGTGATGCGTTGAATGTCATTCCTGCGCATGTTGATCTTGGCATTACCATCCGCTCGTTTTCGCAAGCTGTACGTGAAGAGTTGCGGCGGCGGATTGAAGCTGTCGCGCGTTCACAGGCCGAAAGCTTTGGTGCTGTTGCTGATGTCAATTATCAGTGGGGCTTTCCTGCCCTGATCAACGCAAAAGCCGAGACGGAATTTGCGCGACAGGTCGCGCTAAGCACTTTCCCCACCGGCACAGTTATCGAAGATTTCCGTCCACGTACGGCAAGCGAGGACTTTGCCTTCATGCTTGAACAGAAGCCGGGAACGTATTTCTTCGTCGGCAATGGCGACAGCGCGGGCCTGCATAACCCCAATTATAATTTCAACGATGAAATCCTGCTTCCAGCCGCGTTGTTTTGGGTTCGGCTGACCGAAGCATCGCTGATCTGAGATTGCACGATTTCTTCAACATGGATGTTCCATCATGGCGGATGAATTTCTCTACACTTCAACGACCGATATTCGTGCAGTGCCATTGATCGAGGCCCTGACGATTGAGTACGACACGCGCTACGGCACCTATTTCCATGAAGAGGGTGCAGCCGCCGAAATGAACAGATATCCGCCGGAAGCTTTTGCGCCTCCGCACGGCAATTTCCTGTTGTTGCTTCGTGATGGCCAAACAATCGCTGGTGGCGCATTCATGCGCTATAACGATGTGACCGCCGAGTTCAAGCGCATCTGGACACATAGTGATTTCCGTCGACAGGGATTGGCCAAAAAAGTGCTGGATGAACTGGAAGCGCAGGCGCGTCGGCAGGGTTATAGCCGCGTCTATCTGACCACTGGTTTCCGGCAGCCGGAAGCCAGGGAACTCTATTTGAGAAACGGATATACGGCGCTTTTTGATGTCGCGGCCGATCCCGAAATTTACGGGACGTTGCCATTCGAGAAAAACATCGAGAATATCGGACAAGTTGAATTTCATCCTTCCGACGCCGCTTTAAAACAGGTTGTGTTTGGCTAAGTAGATGCTTGGGCGTTTTGGTGGGTGTTATGAAAAAAACATCCGCCACGGCCTGTTTAAATAGACTTATTTGTTTTGAAACTCGACGCTTCATCTCCGAAACTGAAGTCCGGTGACTTCAAAAGCAGGAATACCTGCAGTGAGTCATAAGTTGAACGGCTATTCGGAGCAGTGTTGATCATGGCTATCGCTACAGAGTTTGCGGGTACGGACAGAGAGACAAGCTCTCGCGTAAGTCCCGGCGATTTCAAACATTATCGCATCGTTCCGGCCCGTTATCCGGCACGCGTCGTTGGCACAGTCATCGCCGCAGGCCTGATTATCGCTGTGTTGCAATCGGTTCTGACCAATCCGAAATGGGGTTGGCCAGTCTTCGCAGAATGGTTCTTCTCGGAGCCTGTTCTCGTCGGTTTGATGCGGACACTGTGGTTGACAGCGCTTGCAACAGTGCTTGGATTTGCATTGGGCACCGCACTCGCGCTGGCTCGCGTTTCACGCTCGCCGCTGTTATCCGGTCTTTCCTGGGCCTATATCTGGCTGCTGCGATCCATTCCACTGATCGTCCTGCTTCTTGTTTTGAACAATCTCGGCTATCTCTATGAAACAGTCAGATTAGGTGTTCCATATACGGATATCACCTTTGCCGAGTATCCTACTGTTCAGATACTCAGTCCGTTTGCTGCTGCTCTCTTAGGGTTGAGCCTCAATCAGGCTGCATTTTCTTCCGAGATCATCCGTGGCGGCATTCTGTCTGTCGATCAGGGGCAGCTCGAAGCTGCCGCCGCACTCGGCCTGCCACGGCGCAGACAAGCCTTCCGCATCGTGCTTCCGCAAGCCATGCGCACGATCCTTCCGACGGGCTTCAACGAGATCATCGGTCTCGCTAAAGGCACATCGATGGTCTATGTCCTTGCGCTGCCGGAACTCTTCTACACGGTGCAAGTCATCTACCGCCGCAATCTCGAAGTCATTCCCCTGCTGATGGTCGCAACCGTCTGGTATCTGATCATCATGACGGTGCTGTCGATCGCCCAATATTACATCGAGCGCCATTTTTCGCGCGGTGCGTTGCGCAATCCACCGCCAGCTATTCTGACACGTCTTTTCGCTCGTTTCATTCCAGCAGAAACTCCGGTTTCGACCAGGGCCGAGCCTGTCGCGCCGACCGAGCCTGATGCACGGATTACTGAAAAACTTGCTGTCAGCGGTTTTACCGGTGTGCGACGCGGTGCGGTGGACATTCACGGTGTATCGAAGAGCTTCGGCAGCAATCTCGTTCTTGATAATGTAAGTCTGCACATCAAGCCCGGGAGCGTGACAGCGATCCTCGGCCCATCGGGTTCGGGCAAGTCGACATTGCTGCGATCCATCAATCATCTGGAGCGTGTGGATGACGGCTTTATCTCGATTGATGACGAACTGTTGGGCTATCGTCAGAGCGGCAAAACCCTCTATGAGTTGAAGGAAAAAGACATTCTGAAAAAGCGCGTCGATGTCGGCATGGTGTTTCAGAACTTCAATCTCTTCCCGCATCTGACCGTGCTGGAAAACATCATCGAAGCACCGATGATTGTCCGTGGCCTGAGCAGGGATGCCGCGACCGTGATTGCAAAACGTCTGCTGGCGCGTGTTGGCCTCAGCGAAAAAATCAATGCGTATCCGCGTCAGCTTTCCGGTGGTCAGCAACAGCGTGTCGCCATCGCCCGCACACTGGCACTTAATCCCAAAGTGATCCTGTTCGACGAGCCGACCTCTGCGCTCGACCCCGAACTGGTGGGTGAAGTGCTGGATGTAATCAAGGAGCTCGCACGCTCTGGCACCACGCTTGTCATCGTAACCCATGAGATCGGCTTTGCCCGTGAAGTGGCGGATACGGTGGTCTTCATGGAAGAGGGCCGCATTCTCGAAACCGGCAGGCCGGAGCAGCTTTTCAATGCGGCAACGCATCCCCGAACCCGGGAGTTTCTAGCAAAAGTCCTCTGACGCCAGAACGCCCGTTTAACACCACAACCCCGACAACCACGATTGCCCTGACGGGGCAATCGGCGGGGATTGTTTGTTCAAAATTCAGAACATTCTCAGGAGTTATTCAATGAAAACAGGTAACTACAAAAGCGCAATATTCGGCGGCCTTCTGGCAGTAGCAACACTGTTCAGCGCGCCAGCTATTTCCGCAGAACTCGATTTGAGCCCGGAGCAGCCAAACCGTCTGCGCACGGAGAAAAGCGATGCCGTTATCAATGCTGTCCCCAAGGATTTCAAGTTCGTGCAGGATGGCAAGTTTGTCGTTGGTATCAATCCTTGGGTGCCCCCAATCAGCACTTATGCTACGGATGCAAAGACCGTGGTGGCCTTCGATCCCGATCTGATTCAGCTGGTTTCTGATACATTAGGGCGCGAGCTTGTGCTGGTGCCGATCGCCTGGGCCGACTGGCCGCTTTCGCTGGAATCCGGTAAGTTCGACGCCGTGATTTCCAATGTGACCGTGACCGAGGAACGCAAGGAAAAGTTCGATTTCTCCACCTATCGCAAGGACGAACTTGGATTTTACGTCAAGGCGGACAGTGCAATCACATCGCTGAAAGAGCCCAAGGACATTGCGGGCCTGAAGGTCATTACCGATCCCGGCACCAATCAGGAAAACATCCTTCTGCAGTGGGACAAGCAGAATGTCGCAGCCGGACTGAAACCCATCGAAGTACAGTATTATGACGATGATGCAGTCAAGGGTCTCGCGATTGAATCCGGTCGTGCGGATGCGGTCTTCAGCGTCAATGCAGTGCAAGCCTATGCCGCAGCGCAGCACGGCAAGACCAAGCTTGTCGGGACGGTGAGCGGTGGCTGGCCGCAGACGGCTGAAGTGGCAATCACTACGCGCAAGGGAAGCGGTCTGGCTGACGCACTGACGCTCTCGCTCAATGAGCTTATCAAGAACGGCAAATATGGACAGGTTCTGGAACGCTGGAGCCTGAGTTCAGAAGCCGTTGACGAAGCTAAAACCAACCCTGCCGGATTGCCTAAAAGCGGATCGTAAGTTCCGCTCGTAACAAAGCGAAATGTAGAGAAATCAGGTCATTACACAGTGTTTTACACTTAAGGAGATGGGCATATGACTTATATCAGAAAAGCGGGATATTTCACTGCGGGCCTGATTTCAACGGCTCTGCTGATGACGAATGCGGCACGGAGTGAGGGTAAATTTGATCTCAGCCCAGAACAGCCGAACCGCTTGCGGGTTGAAAAACTCGATAAACGTATCGAGGAAGTCAAGGGCTTCAAATTCGTCAAAGATGGTGTTCTGACTATCGGCATCAGCACCAGCGGGCATCTGCCGCTGCATGACTATGCGTCAGATTCCAAGACCGTCATCGGCTACGATGTCGATCTGGCACAGATCATTGCCGACGCTCTCGGACGCGATCTGGAACTGGTTTCTGTTGCGTGGGCCGATTGGCCACTTGGGCTTGCTTCGGGCAAATTCGATGCGGTGATTTCCAATGTCACCGTAACGGAAGAACGCAAGGAGAAGTTCGATTTCTCCACCTATCGCAAGGATGAGCTTGGCTTCTACGTTAAGGCAGACAGCGCGATCAAGGAATTGAAACAGCCAAAGGATATTGAGGGCCTCAAGATCATCACCGATGCCGGCACCAATCAGGAAAAGGTGCTGCTGGAATGGGATCGGCAGAATGTTGCTGCGGGTTTGAAACCGATCGAGGTGCAATATTACGATGATGACGCGGTCAAGGACCTCGCCATTCAAAGTGGTCGTGCAGATGCGGTGTTCAGCGTGAACGCGACACAGGCCTATTCCGCTGGCATCAATGGCAAGACCAAGCTGGTTGGCACGGTCAGTGGTGGCTGGCCGATCACCGCCGAGATTGCGGTTACAACGCGTAAGGGCAGCGGGCTTGCAGGCCCGTTGACCAATGTTCTCAACGATCTAATCGCGAGCGGCGCCTATACCAAGGTTCTGGATACCTGGAATCTCGGACCGGAAGCCATCACCGAAGCCAAGACAAATCCACGGGGCCTGCCGAAAAGCGGTTCGTGAGGGCCGGGCTGGCACATGAGGGGATGCGTGTGCCCAGCCCGCTTTATTCTACATAAATGGAGAATGGTTCATGAGAGCAGGTGCTCTGTTAATAGCTGCATGGGCGTTGGTTGGCGCTTCAATCCTGCCAGCGCTATCTGAAGATGATTTTGATTTGTCGCCCGAACAGACGGGCCGCATTCATGTGCAGAAAGATGCCAAGGCAATCGCCGCCATTCCCGCCGATTTCAAATTCGTCACGCCGGGCAAGCTGACTGTGGCCGTCGCGCCGGGCGGACCGCCACTGGCGGCCTATGCCACAGATGCCAAGACCGTTGTGGGTGCGGATGCGGACTATGCGTCGGCGATTGCGGAAAGCCTAGGGCTTCAACTTGAAAGCGTTCCGGTTGCATGGATCGATTGGCCGCTGGGTCTCGCATCCGGCAAATATGATGCCGTGATATCCAATGTTGGCGTTACGGAAGAGCGCAAGGAAAAGTTCGACTTTTCGACCTATCGGCAGGGCCTGCACGGCTTCTTCGTAAAGGCCGACAGTGGCGTTACCTCCATCAAGGAGCCAAAGGATGCTGCAGGCCTCCGCATCATCGTGGGTGCCGGGACCAATCAGGAACGCATTCTCGTCAAGTGGAGCGAGGAGAATGAGAAGGCGGGACTGAAACCGCTGGAACTGCAATATTATGATGATGAGGCCGCCAGCCTTCTGGCTCTGCAATCGGGTCGGGCCGATGTGATTGTTCAACCCCATGCACAGCTCGTATTCATTGCCTCACGTGACAAGAATATCAAACGTGTCGGCACGCTCAGCGCGGGCTGGCCGGATCGTTCGGATGTGGCAATTACAACCCGTAAGGGCAGCGGAATTGCCGAGGCGCTGACGATCGCCACCAATAGCCTGATCGCAAGCGGAGACTATGCCCGCATTCTCGACCGCTGGCATCTGGACGAAGAAGCTTTGAAACAATCGGAGACCAATCCGCCCGGATTGCCGCAGTTCAAATAAACTTCCAGTACAGTCATTATCGAAGGACATAATGTGCCAAAAACGATCGATTATTTCTTTTCCATCGGTTCGCCCTGGTCATATCTTGGGCTGGATACGCTTGAGGAACTGGCAGAGCAGCATGTGGTCGAAATCAAGCCTTACCTCGCAACCGTTATTGAGGAAAATGGCGGCATCCTCTCGCGCAATCGGCCGGAAGTACGTCGCGCTTATGGCACACAGGATCTCAAGCGTTGGGCCAAATTTCGTGGCAAGCCGCTTTTTATCGATGGCCGTCCAGCTTTGAGTGATCCCACACCCGCTTCCTTCAGTGTGATCGCGGCCCATCTTGATGGTCAAAACTGGCTGCAGCTGACACGTGTTTTCCAAAATGCATTCTGGTCAGAGGCAAAGGACATTGGCAAGCCGGAAGTCCGCAGTGCGGTTGCGGATCGGGCCGGCTTCAACGGCGGTTATCTGGTTGCGCGTGAGAATGATTACGATGTTCAAGCCAAGTGGAAGTCGGATCGTGAACACGCCGTGGCCAGAGGCGTCTTTGGATTTCCAACCTATATCTATGATGCCGAGACCTACTGGGGACAGGATAATCTGGGGTTTCTCGCGAGCCATTTGCGCGGAGAAACCTATTGAATTCGACTTCAAAGCTATTGCGAAGCCGCTGCGCGAGAAGGGAAATTGACCATGCCTCTTTCACACATAGAACATTTTGCCTTCCTCATTCCCGGTAGTCACCGGGAGAATGACCCCGCACAAGGTTTAGAGGATACGCTTCAGCTTTTCGAGCATGGAGAGCGACTGGGATATGATAGCGCATGGGTGCGCCAGCGCCATCTGGAGCGTGGCATTTCATCCGCAGCCACATTTCTGGCTGCTGCTTCGCAGCGGACGAAACGCATCGGGCTTGGCACTGCGGTCATTCAGCTCGGCTATGAAAATCCATTTCGGCTGGCCGAAGATCTGGCAACTGTGGACTTGCTGTCCCATGGCAGGCTCAATGTCGGTGTTTCGGTGGGCGCGCCGCCTTTTGCGCATCTGATCGCTGATTTCGTCGATGCTGTTCCAATTGCTGATTACAGCCATACGCGTGCTGAAAAACTGGCGCAGGCGCTGCGCTCTGAACCGCTTTCCGGCGAAACCGAAGCGGGCAATGCGGCGGGGGCGCAAATCCCGCGTTTGAGACCTTTTGCCGAAGGGCTGACCGACCGCCTGTGGTATGGCGGCGGCTCGCAAAATTCCGCACGATGGGCGGGCCAGACCGGTTTCAACCTTTTGACGGGAAACATTGTCAGCGGTGAGAATACGGACGATTTTCTGACAGCACAGAAAACACTCATTGAACGCTTCCGTCAGGAATGGAGGCATGAACGTGTGCCGCGTGTTGCACTTGGTCGCGTGATTCTGCCCACCGACAGTGCAAGTCCCGATGCGCGTCGTCGCTATGCGGAATTTGCCGCCGAGCGCGACAAGCGAACAGGTTTCGCCCATGGTCCGCGCCGCACTTTGTTTCTGCCCGATATTGTGGGCACGACTGACCAAATTCTGGAAGCGCTCGCAACCGATCCTGTACTGCCGCAAGTTTCCGAGTTTCGACTGGAACTGCCTTACGAATTTCACACGGAGGATTACGCGCAAATTCTCACGGATTTTGCGCGGCTTCTGCCTGCGTCGAACAATCCATTCGTAAATGCCTTTCCACAAGTGAGTGTCCTGACTGGCGTCCCCGCCACCAACTGATAATAGTCAGATGGCGTGGGCGATATCTGATGCTTCACGAGTTCAAAACTTGACTGTCAGTCCCGCGCGATAGGTGCGGCCTGGTGCTGGCATGAAGCTTTGTGCCAGCGCATCCAGATAATAGCGGTCCGTGATGTTCTGCACCGATGCGTTTAAAATGGCATCGTCTCTCAGCTTGTAGCTCATAAAGGCATCGAAAATTGCGACCGGCTGATAGACAAGTTGCGGCGTTGTCGCTCCGGTTTGCCAAGGTTCGGTTATTTCCTCTGTCGGACAAGATGTATAAGTCATTCGCCCTCCCAGGATCAGCTTCTCCTCAAAGAAGCGGCTGCCCAATGTCAGGTTTACAGCATATTTGGGTGGGTTCTGCGTATTGGTATAGGAGCCCATGAAACTGCCCGGCGTGCAGTCGGGTGTATTCTCGGTATGCTGATAAATCCCTGCGGTTTCACGCAAATAGGACGCGAATGTGGGGTCGCATGTCTCTGTCTTGAAATAATAGGTTGCCGACAGATCGGCAAATAGTTTGCCATTGTCGAATCTCGACTGAAACTCAAGGCCGCTGGTCTTGTAGCTTTCTGCATTGGAGAAGGTCATCACGCCGTTCGTATTCGGGTCATAGTAGCGGGTGATGTAATCTTTAACATTGGTGTTGAAGTAAGCGATCTTGAAAGATGCCGTATCGCCAGCCGTTAGCAGATTGTCGAGCGTGGTGCTGGCACCGATCTCCCAGTTGCGCGAGCGTTCCGGCTTGAGCCCGCCTGTGGGTTCCACCTGAAGCGTTCCCAAAGTGGTTTCGAAAAGCGAAGGCATGCGTATGCCTTCGGCATAACTGGCATAAAGGAAGGTGTCTGGCGCGATCTCGTAATTTACACCAAAAGCAGGCGCGAAACCGCCATCCTTGGTTGACAGGCTCGGGCCCCGGTCAAAACCAACAACCGTCTCCGACCAACGGGGGTCAAAAGCATGGGTGTAGGTAGCACCAAATTCGTTGAATGGTACCCCATCGAATGGATTGTTGCTGTCACCAAAGAGCAGTCCATTGTTCAGGCGAGGGTCCGTCGCATCGCCAAACAGGCCGTTGGAATCCGGTCGCCAGAACATATAGCCAGATTCTTTTGAGTTGGATGCATATATCCAGCGCCCAAAAGCGTCTTCCCATCGCACTTTCGACATAGCGTTGCGGTCTTTCGAGCGAAATATACTGTAGCGACCGCCGCCCCAGAATTCGAGCGTATCCACCGGTCGATATTGTAGTTGACCTGAAAGACTCATTTCTGTTCTGGAACCATCACGCAGAAACCGGTTGGTGTTAAGATCATGCTCGGTAATAACAACGCCATCCTGTGGCTGAATCTCTTCATGTTGGAACGAACCACCAAGCGTGAGATTGAAATCGCCAAACCGTGATGCAAAATCCGTTTTGTTGGAAATATCCCCGCCAATACGGCGATTGGACATTCTGACCCAGCTGCGGTCGCTTGCGAAATACTGTGACTTGGGACCTGTGACGCCATTTATCTGGCTGCTTTGGGCATCGGTCCACCACAGATTGGCCTTGAGATTTATCCAGTCATTGTCTTCAGGATCAAAGGCGTACCGTGCGGACGCCGAATTGATCAACATCTCACCTTGCGGGTACTGATAAATGCCAGCTGTTCCGGACCGGAAAATATCGGATGGCATGATTTCGCCGAAACGACCATCGAAGCGACGGTAGCTAAGTTCCAGTTCTTGTTCGTCTGTTGGCCGGATTGTCGCCTTCAAAAGAATGGATTCTGTCTTGGCGGATGTATTGAGAACTTCTTCGCCCGGCGCATAGGAGGTCGCCGCCGAATTCTGCTCGTAACCGGAATTGCTGAATATGCGGTATTTATCGTGGCCGTGACGTCCGGCGACGTAGTTACCCTGATTACGACGGGCATAGGCTGCGATGAAATCAAAATTGTCCTGCTGGAAGGCAAAAGCAGCGCTTCCTGACCTGGCATCCGAGTCAAACAGATTTTCTTTGCCTTCGTGGGGGTGCGCGAACAACTCCTTGCTGCTCTTTATCTGTGTGTTGCGATGCGGCGGCTTAATGCCGTTGTCCCACAATTCGCCCTTTAATCGGATGCCGATATTCTTGCCCGGGCTGAGAATGTCTTCGGGACGCAAGGTTGTGATCGCGACAGTGCCGCCAATTGCGCCAGCTGCGCCGGGCGCGAGTGCCGGCCCCTTGGTTATAACCATGTCACTGACGAGATCCGGGTCGAAATAGCTGCGCTGCTGCGTGCCTGCATAACCGCGGTAAACATTCAAAGCCTGCTGTGATCCATCCACTGTCACTGCCACGCGGCTTTGTCCCTGCATTCCGCGAATATTGACGTCCACGCCGCCGCCATTCCTGCTATCAGCGACCTGAATGCCTGGTAACCCTTTGAGAGTGTCCGCAGCAGAAATAGCGCCATAGCGGTCGAGTTCCTCACCGGAGACATAAACACTGGAGCGCGGTGCTGAATAAACCGATGCCGCATCTGTCATTCTGGCATTGCCGACCACTATTGTTTCGAGCAACGTCGTCCCATCCGTTGGCGCAATGGTGCCTTGACGATCAAAGACGCTCACCGTGCGCGCATCAATGAAACGATGGCGTAATTTCGAGTTTGACAGCATTTGCGTTAGGGCCGTTTCGGCAGACTGGCGACCGCTAACGGCATGGGATGATCCCTGGATCGGGTTGCTATCCTGTCTCACAATCTGGATGCCTGTCACTTCGGCAAAATCAGCCAGCGCGGCCAGAAGAGGTTTCGACGGAATATTGAAATCGAACGCAGACGAATGGCTTTTCAAATCCATCTCCTGCGCCATGACGCCCGGCGCTCTCGCAACCACGAACGCGATCAGTGAAATGCTTCCTATCGCAAGCGCTGTTCTGAGTGTCTTTTCCATGAACCGTCCCTATCCAATTGCATGAGCATGAAGCCCTTCATGCAAAGAACGGACGAGACCGGCAAAACCCGTAAAAATAATCTGCAATTTCTATTGGAAATATTTCAGTGGTAGATAATCGTCAGCAGACCTGGAATTCTTCTGACTTTCAGGTCAAGTATTGACTGGAGTGCCGTGAATATTGCATCGGCATCATCCGTGCGGAAGACGCCAGAAAGCTGAAGATCATTGATGGTTTCGTCCGAGACGACTATTCGGCCTGTTGTATAGCGTGAAACTTCTGACAAAACGGTTCGAAGAGGGGTCTGGTTCATAATGATAAGCCCGCGCCGCCAGGCATTCATTGTGTCTATGTCGGCATTTTCCAGCTTTTGAAAACCACGGGTCGAAACCGCCGTACCATTGCCCGCTCCAAGCTTGATTTGTTCGCCAACTGCGGAGCGAACAGATACCGTACCGCTCTCGACGCTGACCTTTGTAGAGTCATTATTTCCAATGTCGACGGTAAAGACTGTCCCAAGAACGCCAACTGTTGCGTTCTGTGTTTCGACATAGAACGGTCGATCTTCATCACGAGCGACATCAAACCATGCGCGACCGCGGATCAATCTAATGTGGCGCTCACCTGTCAAAAACGCCGAGTCGATGGCGCTGTCGCCGTCCAGATAGACTCTGGTCCCATCCGAGAGCACAACTTCGTTCTGGGTTCCGGGCGATGCGGCATAGTCGGCAAATCCCCGGGCGATCAAACCTTCATCGCGCCAGATTACGCCTGCGCCAATGACCAGTGCCACTACAGATGCAGAGAGCGCCCATTTCAAGGTCTGTTGAGAGAAAAAGCGTTCAACCCAACCCAAGCCGCGACGGCTTGATCGGGCTACAATTTGAGCCGGTGCTTTCAACTCGCCCCAAAGTTTGCAAATGCTGTCATAAGCGTCCCGGTTGGCAGGGCTTTCTTGAAGCCACAATTGAAACGAGCGCTTTGTATCGTCCGGTACTGGGTGGCTGCTCATACGGACAAACCACGTCGCGGCGTCATCAATCGCTACGTCTTTCGACTTTTCGTGGTTGCCAGATTCCAACATAGTTTTGCTATTTAAAGTTAGAACAGATGAATCGCAATCAGCCATGTGACTGCTGCCACTTATGGCAAAAAGCTATGGCCGCAGCCATTTCTTTCTCGACGGTGCTGAGCGAAACGTGAAGTGTTTGGGCAATTTGTCCATAAGTCATGCCGTCTACACGTGCGAGCAGGAAGATTTTTGCACGGCGGCGCGGAAGATGATTGATCGCTTCGAGCAGAACGGCGAGATCATGTTTTGACGAAACGATGCGTTCAGGCTGAATGTGCTCCACGAAGACCTCGTCGCTCGCTGCCTTGCCGCCTGCGTCATGAACATTGCGACTGCGAATGTGATCGAAGGCCAATGTCGTCAGAGTGCGAACCACCAGGCCTCTGTCGCCGTCTGAAAGTTCGCGGGAAGAGAGCTTGATGTAGGTCTCTTGCAGAATGTCGTCGGCATCGTGGGCATTGCCGAGAAGTTTTATGGCAAACCGTTTCAGGCGCGAGCGTTCCCGTACAAAGAAACGTTCAAAAACGGCATTCATCGGAGACATATACCTGATCCAAAGACACATTCAGAAATATGAGTTCTCTAGTCATGTTTTATGGAAAGGGCAACTCCGAATGGAAAATTTGTGAAAGCATCCCACAAGGGCCGCTCTCAAATGATGGAGGGCTGCGCCTCCCCCATCATTACAGTCGTGTGCGGAAAATTTCCGCGCCCTGAAAACCTATGCCGAAAGATGTTCAACGAGGATGGATGTGCCTAAAGCACAAAGCACAACAGCCGCCGCCACTTCGGCAAACTTGCCGAACCTGGCTCCGATTGCCTTGCCGATCATCAGGCCCATCGTGGACATGATGAATGTCGCAAGACCGATGGCCACTGAAATCACGATGATGCCCTGCAAGTTGATACCGATAAAGGCCAGCGACAGACCGACAGCCATGGCATCGATGCTCGTACCAAGCGCCGTTGCGAGCAAAACGAGGAACGAACCTCCCTGAGGTGTCTTTCCGTCGTCATCCTTGGGCCAGATGACTGTGTAAAGCATATGCAGACCAACTGCCGACAAAAGCCCGAATGCCAGCCAGTGATCGACATGGGAAACCCAGTCGCTAGCTAGTACACCGGCTACCCAGCCGAGAAACGGGGTGATGGCTTCAACCACGCCAAAGACGATGCCGGTGCGCAACGCCTCTGAAAGTCGAGGACGGTTCAAGGCAGTACCACGCCCAACAGAGACCGCAAAAGCATCGACCGACATACTGACGGAAAGAAAAAATACTGTGATGGGGGACATCATGTCTGCTCAGACGGAGGATTGGCCGGGCAACAAAGGCCATCCGTCCGTCGGCGGATGGCTGATACCACGGTCTTGCCGGGCCGTTAAACGGCTGGTCGCGCCACGCTTTTCAGCGATTGTGTTGACGTGACCCCACTTGATCTTGGCGTTGCCCCAATGGGCTGCGCTTCGGTGGTGGCTACTCCCCGATGCGGATTTCCTATTTGCAGCTGGAAAAATTGTCAAGTAATATCAATATGTTAAATGATTATGATAAGCATTTGCAATTGGAAGGTTTATGAAATTGTCAGCGAACATTGAAGCGGCTTTAATGTTTTGACGGAGGTAGCGGTATCGAATTATAGGTTTGATGCCGACATATAATCTTTAAGTACGAGACCTTTTAGGTCGAAATAAAAGGCAAAAAAATAGCGGGTATGTTCCCTTGGAGACGATAGTGGGGATGCATGGCTGTTTGGCAGTCAACCACGTTCGCTTGGTCATTCATCGAATTCCCGCTCTGAGGAATGCTTGAACAAACTGACGCTGGAAAATCAAAAAGGCTATAACCAATGGCGCAATGACCATAATGGTCGCGGCGCTGATGGTTGAAATGTCCACGCCGCTTTCAGGCGCTCCAAACAGCAACAGCCCTACTGTGAGCGGTCTTTTTCCGGGTGTATTGGTGATGATCAGTGGCCAGAGAAAATTGTTCCAGTGGGTGCAACCGAGACCAGAGCATAGGCCAGGTAGGTGGGTTTAGCTGCCGGTACGTAGACGCGCCAAAGGACGCCCAGTCACGCGCATCCATCGACCCGCGCTGCATCCTCTAATTCGGCGGGTACAGATTTGAATGTCTGACGTAACAGGAATATGCCAAAGACGCTGGCAATATACGGAATTCCCATGCCAGTAATCGTATCGACTATTCGTAATATGGCGATCATCGCATAGTTTTCGACAATCAGAACCTCAGTGAGAATAAAGGCCGAGGCGAAATGTGCAGTTTATTACAAATAAAGATACAGCACGGAAATTATTCATAAAAATTATATATAAAGTATTTATGTTATCTTAGAAAATGTATCTCAAATGTTGATTATATAAATTTGATATTTGTTGTTTTCTGCATGATTTAGTGAAATCATGTCTTAAAAATCGCATTGTTCGAATGCGAATATAGTGCGTTTGCTTGAACAGTTGACATAGCGAAAATTGGACGACCTGCGAGAACGTGGGACGGATCGGTAGGCTCGCAAGTGAATCGACCGCGGGCCTCTGTCCTGCCAATCACCTGTCGTCTGTCTGGCTATCAACTCAAAAAAACAGCGGCGACCGGATGACGTGGTCGCCGCTGCTTTGGTTGTCACTACATCGATGAATATATGACGTCTAAGCCTTCGTCATTATTGATTGCCTGTTATGACCTGTAGCTGTTTTCTCAGAAAGCAGCTTAGAACGAACGCTGGAAGCGGATCGTGCCGCCCCAAGCATCATTTACGTTGTTGTCATTGACAACTGCTTCGTAACGCTTCCAATCGCCGCCGAACTTGGTGTAGGTGACTTCAGGCGTGATCGTGAAGCCAGGGACGAGTTCATAGGCTACGTTGGCTGCAACAGCCGTCTTACCCCAGTCGTCGGTTGCACCCTGGAGGTTGAAAGTTGCCTTCTGCGTCAGTGCGTATTTCAAGCCACCCCAGACAGCCCATTCGCCGCCCCACTGACCGTACATCTGATCTGGGCTTGCCTCCGAAGAGTATGCGCCCTGAAGCCAGAGGCCAAAACGGTCGGTGATGTTGACGTCGCCACGAACCTTCGTGGACCATTCTTCAATAACGGAGTCGTAAGCTACGACGCCGGCGATCGAGCCCCAGCCGCCTGCATATTTCAGGCCGCCGACCACATGCGGCATGTAGCCGTCGATTGCATAATCGTGGACGCCGTTCGAGTAACCGCCATCGTCATCGCCGCCCTGTTCGAGAGCGACCACAGCCGAGAAGCCGTTGCCTGCTGCGAAAGTGTAGGCGATTTTGCCCGTACGGTAAGCACCAGCCGAGACCACGTCATCGTTGATGATGTCGCCGAGATAGCCAGTGAAGGTGTGGAATTCCGATTCGTCGATACCAACCTTGAGACCACCAAGTTCAATATAGGCCATGCGAAGTTCGACGTCATCGCTCGCTTCACCGTAGCGGCCATCCCAGCCGGAATTGTCGGCCGAGTAATTGAAGCGGGTTTCGGTGAAGGTCTTCAGGGTGCCAAGTTCAGTTTCCGAAGCCGTCGAGGTGCGCAGCGTAAAGCGCAGGCTCTTGTCCCAGCCTTCACGGTCAACGCCGGAATAAGGATTGTCGCCGCCCTTTACTTCGTAGCGGACATAGCCGCTGATGCGCAGGCAGGTTTCGGCGCCCGGAATGTAGAAGTAGCCAGCGCCGTAAGCATCGCAGACGCGAACATATTCAACAGCTTCAGGTTCTGGAGCAACGATAGCATCGGCAGCAAATGCCGGAACTGATGTCACGACCGCTGCGGAAGCAATCAGGAACGACTTTATTTTCATGACTTTGACCTTTCATTGTATGCGAACAATGATGCCAAAGAGCATTAATATCCTTTCCGGACAATTACCAAATTCGATTTCAATTTTGTTCTATCAATCGATGTTGCAATGAAACATCCAACATTATGTCAGCTAATAGTAATATTAGTGAATTTATGTGATGCTGCGATATGGAATCTAATTTTTAATATAAACAAAAAAACAGCGACAGAAGTAATCCGCCGCTGTTAGTTGGTGTGATGTAATCGTGATTGGAGGTCAGATTATCACAGCTTCAATATTCAATCTTATCTTGAATTTGTCAAATGTTACTTCCGAAATTATTTCGATTCACGCCAAATAGTCAGAAAGAACGCTGGAAGCGGATTGTGCCCTGAAGGCCATCGGAACCAACGAGGCCTGCTTCACGCAGCGGATGATCGCTATCCCACTTGGTGTAGGCAATTTCCGGGGTGATGGTGAAACCAGGAACCAGCTGATAAGCCACGTTTGCAGCGATTGCGGTCTTGCCCCAATCTTCGTAAGCGCCCTGGATATTGATTGTGGCCTTCTCGGTTGCCTTGAACTTCGCGCCACCCCAGACAACCCATTCGCCGCCCCACTGGCCGTAATTCTGATATGGGGTTTCTTCCGACGAATAGCCGCCCTGTACCCAGACCGAGAACCTTTCGGTGATGTTCACATCGCCACGAAGCTTCGCATTCCAGTCTTCGAGAACGGAATCGTAAGCCACGACAGCTGCGATCGAGCCCCAGCCAGCCTTGTACTTCAAACCGCCGAGAAGGTGCGGAGTGTAGCCGTCAATCGTGTAGCTGCTGCCACCCTGCTCGGCTGCGATAAGGGCCGAGAAACCATTGCCAGCGTTGAAGGTGTAGGAGATCTGGCCCGTGGTGTAGCTGCCAGCTGCGATCACGTCATCGTTGATGATATCGCCGAGGTAACCGGTGAAGGTGTGGAAGGCCGATTCGTCGATACCGACGCGGAAGCCGCCAAGTTCGATATAGGCGCGACGATTGTCGACACCGCTCGACGCGGAGCCATACTCGCCATCCCAGCCGGAATTGTCGGCCGTGTAGTTGAAGCGGGTTTCGGTATAGGACTTGAGCGTGCCGAGTTCGGTTTCGGTCGCGGTGTGGGTGCGCAGCGTGAAGCGGGCGCCCTTGTCCCAGCCCTTGCGATCAAAGCCTGTATAGGCGTCGTCGCCACCCTTCACGTCATAACGGACATAGCCGCTGACGCGCAGGCAGGTTTCGGTGCCTGGAATGTAAAAATAGCCCGCGCCGTAAGCATCGCAAACGCGAACATATTCAACGGCTTCCGGCTCTGGAGCAACAATTGCATCGGCGGCAAATGCTGGCAAAGATATGATCCCCGCTGCGGAAGAAATCAGAAGTGTAGTGATTTTCATGATTCGTCACCTGGAGTAGTTGTATTTGCGAAATCAAAAAAACATCGAATACATTCATTTTCAATTATCAGTTTTATGACAGTATTAGTTCGCATATAACCTGTGACAATATCAACACATAATGATATGCAAGCTAATTTTGATATAGCTGCAAATGTAATCTTCAGGAAACTGTCGTCCGGGGTGATTTTTTTCACATCGAAAATATTGTTTCGCTTTCGCCATTTTTGGAGCTTGGCTATGCGCTTGCGGCGATATCCGCGTCCTGTATCGCGATCATGAGGACAAAAGCATGGCTTTTGTCGATAAGGACGCTCGTCGCGTCTTACGGCATGTTTTTCAGCGTTGGAATTTAATGCGAGGCAAAAATGCCAGTATGAAGACTACTCTTCGGTCAAATGTCTCTCAAGATATTCTGCAAAGCGTCGGGCAGCCGGACCGGGCGGTGCGTCGATGGAATGAACTGTGTGGAAGGGATAAGGCCTTCTATGCCATTCCGCCAGTTTAACTTCGTGCAATCGGCCTGCCGCAAGGTCATCCTCGATGAGGCACAGGGGGAGGTTACCCCATCCAAGGCCAGACAGCGCCAACCAGTATTTGGCCTGGAGATCCGAAACCCGGATAGTATCTGGTGACAATACGGCAAAGTCCTGGCCTTTGGACATTTCCGAGCGGTCTGTCAAAACCAATTGGGTAAAAGCTCGCGCCTGCCTGTTGCTAATTGGTCCCTGCATTTTTGCAAGTTCATGGTTCGGTGCGCACACAGGGATAAGACTGGTCTGACCGATACGAACCTGATCCAGCCGGTCGATACGATAAAAAAGCGGTCCACTGATTCCGATATTCGCTGATCCGTCCAGAACGGCTGCCGGGACACCACCTAGAACCTCCGTCCTCAACTGCACAGCAAGTTTGGGAAATTCGGTGCGCAGATCGCGAAGGGTGGCCACAAGAGCCGGTCCGGGAAGCATGGCATCGACTACAATGGAAAGCTTTGGCTCCACACCGGCCAGTAGCCCGTCCATCCGGGCATTCAAACCATCCACTTCTTGCGCGATGCGCCTCGCATCGATCAGCACCGCGCGCCCGATTTCCGTCAGTACGGGACGGCGGACTGTCCGATCGAACAGCGCGACGCCGCCCAATTGGGCCTCAAATGCAGCAATCGTATAGCTGACAGACGATTGCTGCCGATGCAGCCGCCGTGCCGCCGCAGAAAAACCGCCCGCTTCGACAACGGCCAGGAACACATTGATCTGATCCAGGGTGGGCTGTTTTTTGGTTCTATCGAATGGACTGTTCATAATCATCAATATTATCCGAATTGTCAGATAGATCAAACGGGCGGTAGCTTCCGGCCTAGCAATGTCGGGCCGACAACCGCTGTTCAAGTTGGGCAGCAATCAAACTCAGGACAATTCAGTATCCGCAGATACCCTTCGCCGAACACCTCAAGGGGACAATTGATGAAACCTTCTTTGACTAAACTTGTGGCGCTGCTCTTGGCTGTTATGCCCGGCACGGCTGCGCTGGCGGCCAGCGATGATGCTGTCGTTCTCGATCAAACGCCCTATGCCAATCGCGCGGTTCTTCCCGATTTCACCGGCGCAGCCTGCCCCGATACTCCTCGTAGCCTGAAACAGGTCAAGGGTAATCTCTACCGTCATACGACCGGTGCAGGACTGGCTGTCCATAGTGGCTTGGTTTTGGTTACCACGGAAGGCGCACTTGTTATCGACCCCGCGATGAGCTGCACGTCTGGCTGGCTCAAAGACGAAATCAAGAAGCGATTCAATGTGCCGGTGAAGTATGTGGTCTACACCCACGCCCATGCCGATCACGTCAGTGGTGGACAGATTTTTCAGCAGGACGGAGCCACGGTTATCGCCAACCAACGGGCAGTCGAGCCCATCGTTGGCGAAAAGCTTCCGACGGCGGTGCCTGACAAAGTTTTCGATGAGAATATGACGATCACATTGGGCGGGGAGGAGGTGCGTTTGCACCGCGTCGCGCCAAGCCATTCCAACAGCATGGTGATGGTCTATTTCCCTGGCTACAAAGCTCTGCAATGCACGGATGTCTGCGAAAGCAAGTCCATGCCATATAATGACTTCCTCGATTTCTATTATGATGGATGGGTGGAGACCCTTGATTGGGTCATCAAGCAGGACGTCGATGTAATCGATGTCGGTCATTACAGCCCGGCGAAGAAAGAAGACATCGTTGCAGAACGCAATTACATCGTCGATCTTCATCGGCAGGTTCTCGACCTCGTGCGGGCTGGACAGTCCTGGGATGAACTTTATCGCAACGTCAAATTCAGTCCGGAGGTTCAGAGCTGGACTGCATTCAGCACGATGAAGACGTTGAATATTCTCGGCATGTATCGCTGGGTTAGCAATCACCGCCGTGGTGCCTGGTAGCAGTCTTTCAAGGCTGCGGTGGCAAGCCGTTGGTCCAAACACAGGATACAGAACATATGAATCACTCAAGACGCAATCTCTTGCAAGGAGCCGGCGCGGGTTTTGCGCTGGCTGCCCTGTCCGGCGCTGCCCATGCGACCGGGAAAACCCGCAAAGCTGCAGCCACTGCGAGCGGAACAAAACGGTCGACGGACAAGAAAATCGATATCGTGAACTTCGACCTGCTTGAGCAGCGCGCAAAAGCCATCATGAGTGAGCCTGCTTATGCATTCATCGCCCATGGATCGGGCGATGAATGGACACTGCGCGAAAACCGTCGTGCCTTTAACGACTACCCAATTCGAACGCACCGTCTCGCCGGTGTCGCGGCTGATAATGTTGATCTTGGTGTGGAGCTTCTGGGCCAGAAATTGCCCTTTCCGATCGTGGTGGCCCCGATGGGCGCGCAAATGTTTGCCAATCCTGAAGCCGAGATCGCGGCTGCCGCTGGCACGGGAGCGGCTGGTACGCTTTACCAATCGTCGGGTGCATCCAACCGGCCGCTCGAAGAAATCGCTAAGGCGACCACAGGACCCAAATGGTTCCAGCTTTACTTCAACGCAGACATCAATGTGACGCAAAGCCTGCTTGAGCGTGCACGAAACGCTGGCTATTCCGCGATTATCATCACAGCAGATGCTCTTGGGCCCGGCGCGAGCGATGCGTTCATTGAATTGGGAAAGCCTTTCCCACCCGGATTCAGCTTTGGCAATCATGATCCGCGTTACGGCGGAATTGGTAATTTCAGAAATCAGAAGATCGATCTTACTCCCGATGACATTCGTATGGTCAAATCAGTGTCCAAACTGCCGGTCATCGTCAAAGGGATTATGCGCGGAACAGATGCGGATATGGCGATCAAAGCGGGTGCGGACGCCATTCAGGTCTCCAATCACGGTGGACGCCAGCTCGACGGCGTTCCAGGTGCCATCAGTGTGCTGAAGGAAGTCAGCGATGCGGTAGGCAACCGCGTGCCGGTGCTTTTCGACAGCGGGATCCGCCGTGGTATTGATGTATTCCGCGCCCTTTGCCTTGGAGCTTCTGCTGTGGCCGTTGGGCGTCCCGTTCTCTACGGATCAGCAGTGGGTGGAGCTGCGGGCGTGCAGAGTGTGCTTGAGCACGTGCACCAAGAGTTGAAGCTCGTCATGCTGTTGGCGGGGGCGAAATCCGTCAAGGATTTGTCGCCTGAATACTTGAAAATCTAGGCAGCAGGTCTATTTCCTCAATTGAAATGGCAAGTAAACGGCGAAATGCGTCCGAAAAAATTGTGGCATCGACAATAATAGGAGTATTCCATGATTAATAATACACGACGAGTGAAAGATGCTGCCGACATTCAGCTTGCCATTCACGAAAATGCGAAGAGCATTGAGGTTGAAGGTGTCATCGATAATCTTCCCAGCCTTAAATTGTCATCGGGAACGCTGCTTCGTGGTGTTGATGGCACAGCCGAATTGCGTTTCAAGGAAGGGCAACCGGGCCTGATCTTGAGTGCGAACCATCGGATCGCTGATTTGCGGATAGTGACGGATGAAACTCAGATCGCCATCGGTCTGGCTGATGAAAACACCGATCTCGGTACGATTACGATTGACAATATAAGAACTGTCGGCCGTTTTCATCTGGAAGCAGCCGGCGCATTAGCAGCGCATATCAAGCTTGATGACATTCATGTTGAAAGGGCGGACGCCCGAATTGCCGCGCATCGCCCTTCAGGATTCGGAGTCGAAGTTCTGCTTGGCGGATTGACGGTCCTCAACAACTCGAAGAATAAAGCGAGCCGCTGGACACTGGAAGCCCATAATCTTTCGGGCGGCAGCAAAGAAAATCCTCTGCGGGGCAGTGGTATATTCATATTCGGTGGAGCGTATATTCCTTTTGATGCCGACATGGCTAAGGCTCCGGCTCCAACCGAAGCTGGCGGCGTGATCGAACTCACCGAACTCACCACGGGAGAAATCCATTCGGACGGTGGAATCCCAAAAGGCACCGGCAATCTGATTACGGGTGGCGTGTTTGTGGGTTCCGGCGTCAACGCGTTGAGCGTTATCAATCAGGATTCGGTGACGACTTATAGTCCTAATGATATGGTTCTCGACAATTGGGGAGCTGTCGATTCCTGGGCGGCAAAAGCCCCGATAACTTCCTACGGTTCAAGCGGCATTGGGCTCGTGAATTTCGGTGATATCAACACGCTCAAGATTCAAGCTCCTATCGAGACGCATGGTCTGGGTGCGCGGGGATTCAACCTTTATGACGGTACGCTGAACCATGCCGAATTCCAGAGCATCACAACCTTTGGTGATGGCGCAATCGGCGTCCAGCTGTCAAAGCCGTTTGGTACCATCACGGTTGATGGGGATATAAGGACGAAAGGCGGGGAAGGGGAGAGCCTCGTACGCGGAAAAGTAGTTCATCTCAAAGCCCATGCGTTCAGCTTAAAGCCGGGAGCGAGCGGCAAGGAGTTCAAGGTGTTGGGGCAGGCAATTGCGGAGAACGAGACTGTTGCCGACTTTGATTTTGAAGCACCGGTGGACATGATTCAACGCTGCGAGATAGCCGGGAAGAAGCTAGGGGCGTCTTGAGCGTTTGTTGCCAGACTTAAGCGCGGATACGGAAGTTCTGACTTGGGGGTGCTTTAAAACGTTGAGCCTATCAACGCATCTTGCTGCTTGCTTGTATGGGCGAGATTGTTTGCGGCAATTGGACGCGCTGAGATAAACTTATAAGTTCGCGTTTAAATTGAAGCCAGCTGTCAACTCGACTGACACATTAATCATCTTATAAATAAAATTTGTCTTCTCAACTTACGGTGCTCTCCGTTGGCCGGGGAGGTGCTCAGCCGCCAGTGCAAGCGATCGGCTCAGCCAGGCCTATGGTCCATGAGAGTCGACCATCTACTATCGCCAGTGTCTGCTGGCCGTCGGAATAGGTCGTTCCATCGGTCCCTTGGGAGGGCAGGTCGATGGCGGGTTTGCCGTTGATAGATACCGAAGCGCTCTCTCCGAGGAGACGAACAGCCAGATGAGTGCCGTCTTTGCACACGTAATCGCTGACAGGGTGGGGATTACCTCCGCCTATCGACGCGCCTGACGCGGAATGCACCAAGTTGATAAGTAACACCGCACTGGTTGCTGTGACTGAAATCTTTTTTTGCATAGCTATTCTCCCAAGAGATGCCCATACCACTATGGTCGCAAACTTAATAGCATCGTAATATTTATTGGCGATTGGAATTCTATACCGTAACAATAATATTGGAAGTCAAAAAGAAACGGGGCACCTTTAAGATGGTTACGATATTTGCGCTCTCCGTCCAAATGTCTCTCCTTGCGTTTGCTGCATTAGGGGGAGCGTTTTTTCTGTTTGGGCGCCTGATGCTGCATATATTTGCAAAATATGCCGAACGTGACCCTCTATCGATACCAGTCGGAGCATTTGTCGCTACAGTGGCGACGGCTTGGGCGCTTGCACTCGGATTTGTCGCGGCTGACATATGGGCCATTACCGCAAAAGCAAATCAAGCCACACGCGATGAACGCTCCGCGATCATTCGATTGATTGGAATTGCCGATTCTCCAGAAATCGATGCACCTCCTCTGCGAGAGGTATTGATCCGCTACAGGAACGCTGTCGTAGACGATGAATGGGTGAAGAACATAAACCTGCAGCCGGCTGGCTCGGTCGAAAAGTCCCTGCAGGACATCCGCGACGTGATATTGAAAATGAGCAAAGAAAATATTCCAGGTCCCGTAATTTCGTATCTATTAAGCGATCTCGATATTCTGCAAGATGCCAGAAGCATGAGGCTTTCTATCGGAACGACGTCTGTGGATTCCTACAGATGGTATTTGGTTATTTCACTCACTATCATGACAGTAATTGCGATTTCTTCAACACATTCAGACAGAGTTCAAGCCGGAATTGTGGCTCTGCTTATATACACGGTCAGCGCAACTTTATGTCTGTGGATCTTGGCGATTCATGCGAATCCATATCAGGGAATTGCTAAAATCGAGCCCACGATTTTAATGTCATCCCATTGACCGGTTCGTAAGTGGTCGTGGTAACAAAGTTAGTGGTCTGATCGGGATATTTATGTGCCTTGATACGCGTTAAAAAGCTTTAACCAAAAGTAGATTATCCGAGCATTCCTGCCGTCTAAATACGACACCTGCCGTATATCATTGCGTTTCAGCCAAGCCTAATACTCCTGCCATTGGACCATGGGGAGGAGCCATTATGTCGTCGCTGGACTTATGGATACCGTTTGCTGTTGCGACGTTGACATTTGCTTGCGTGCCAGGCCCTGCAATACTTTACATGACCGCGCAAACCCTTGCGCACGGCCGCAATGCTGGCCTGATGGCGGCTCTTGGTGTTCATCTTGGATGTTACGTGCATATCGTTGCAGCCACGATAGGCCTCGCATCGTTGATGGAACACGCACCGATCATCTACGTGATCATAAGGTTTGCCGGTGCCGGGTATCTGATCTGGTCGGGGTTAGCCCTATTCTTTAATTGGAATAGAGAAGGCGATCAATCCGGAAGTCCGGTATCAAAAACGTTTCGCGACAGTATCGTGGTTGAAGTTCTCAACCCGAAGACGGCGCTGTTCTTCCTAACTTTTCTGCCGCAATTCGTGCAGCCGGCGACCGAAATTCCGCTCTGGCTTCAGTTCCTTGTGTTGGGCATCGTCGTTAACCTGATTTTCTCAACAGCCGACGTTGCAGCTGTCGCTATTGCGGCTCTCGCCTTTGGACGTTTCCACAGTAACAGGATGGGTTGGATGGTGCCAAAGGCGTGTGGCACGATACTGGTGGGGCTGGGTGCGGCTCTCGTCAGCCATCATTTTTAGTGCAGGCATGTCGTGGACGCGGCGGCAGTTAGAGGTTGTGGTTTCTAGACTGATGATAAGAGAGGGGATTGCGCTTAACCAAACTGGATCACTTAGACTCAACGAATGTGCTTTGTTTGCGATCAGTGGTCCGCGATGGGTTGCCGCGTTGTAATGCCACTTTATGGCTGGCCATCGCTTGATTTTGCTGCGATATATCCAAATGAAAGGCGATTTGGATGGTCCAGAAGCAAGTCATTAAAGCGAACCTGTCGGAACAGATTTATCGCAATCTGCGCCTCTCTCTCATGGAGGGTGAATATCGTCCGGGGGAGCGTCTCACGATTAGCGGTGTGGCCGAACTTTACGGTACATCGATTACGCCGGTGCGCGAAGCTATCATGCGTTTGGCCTCGGAGCAGGCCTTGAATTTTGTTGCCGCCACCTCGGTCGCGGTGCCTGTTTTGACGCCGCGCGATCTGCGCGAGATTGTGGCTATTCGCAACAATCTGGAAGGAATGGCGGCCTACCGCGTCGGCCAAACTGCCACAGGTGAGATTGTAGAAGAATTCGAGAAGCTCAATGCGAGTTTCACCGCAGCGGCGGCACAAGACCCACGCGAGGCCGCTCAGACAAATCGTGAGTTTCACTTTCTGATTTTGCGCCGCGCCGAGCTGCCCTATGTCGAAACGATTTGCGAAAACATGTGGACACTGATGGGGCCGTTCCTGCGTACATTTCACGAGGAAATGCCGGTCAGGCAATTGTCCGGCGAAGATCATCAGCATTTCCGCTTCATTGAGGCTTTGCGCCGCAACGATCCTGACGCAGCACGCAATGCGATGCAGGCTGATATTCAATGGGCGAATGAACTCGTCGCCCGGATAGAAGAAAAGAACAGCGAGAACGCTCGTTGAGTGGTGTTGTGCCGTGCCCCGTAATGGACGAGGCACGGCCTTTATCATGCGATGGAATAGCCGCCGTCCACCGGGAGTAGCGCTCCATTGATATAACGCGCGGCAGGTGAGATCAGAAAACCAATCACCTCCGCGATTTCTTCAGGCTCCGCCCAGCGTCCAAGCGGAATACGTGCTGTGATAGCTGGCTCGCGCGATGGATCGTTTTTAGCGCCTGCTCCCATCCGCGTGTTTACCCACCCCGGAGCAATGGCGTTGCAGCGTATTCCCTCACGCCCCCAAGCGACGGCAAGGGAACGCGTCAGTGCAACGATGCCGCCCTTGGATGCGGCATAAGCGGGCGCGTTGGCCGAACCGAACCAACTCCACATGGATGCGATGTTGACGATACTGCCTTTTGCGGCCAGCAACTTTTCCCGCGCTGCGGTCGCTGCTGCCAGAGAGGCGGTGAGATTGACCTCAAGCACCTTATGGAATTCAGCTGCCTGCCATTCGCGCGCCTGCCGAATGATACCAGCGCAATTGATGAGCGCATCAATTCGTTCGGCACTGTTCATCAACCGGTCAAGATCATCGGTATTGGTCACATCCGTTTGGATGAACTCAAGCCCATCGGGCAGGGGCTCTTCCTTGTCCATGCCGCCAGCGATCACCCGCCAGCCCTGCGACAGCAGAAATCTGCTTGTGGCCAGGCCGATACCAGTGCCGCCGCCTGTGATGACTGCCGTTTTCATGCCATTTGACCTTTGCGAATGAAGGATTCCGCGACTTCGCGAATACCGGCCCCATCAAGCTTATAATGTGCGTAAAGATGCGTCGGCGGCGCGATCAACGCGTATTCGTCATAAATGCCATGGCGCTTCAGGCGCACGCCCTTGCCCTCGTCGGCAATCACTTCTGCCACAGCTGAGCCGAGGCCCCCGAGCACATTGTGTTCTTCCACCGTCATGATGCAGCGGGATCGTTCTGCTGCTTCAAGAACGGCATCGCGGTCCAGCGGCTTGATCGAAGCCATGTCGATGACACCGACCGAATGACCAGCAGCGTTGAGTGCGACTGCTGCTTCCAGCGCAGCATGAACGGTAATGCCGCAGGCGATGATTGTCAGTTCGTCCCCGAGAGAGTGAATATTCGCCTTGCCGAACTGGAAATTCGCGCCGTCACTATAAACCACCGGATCGCGACCGCGCCCGATGCGGAAATAGATCGGCTGATCCCAATCGGCTGAAGCTCGGATTGCGGCTTCCAGCTGGGCCCCATCGGACGGCGAAACCACGGCCAGATCGGCGATGGAACGCATCGTTCCGATATCTTCCGTCGCATGATGCGAGGTGCCGTAGAAGCCCAGCGAAATACCCGTATGATGGCCGACCAGCCGCACCGGCTGCGCGGAATAGGCGACATCCATGCGGATTTGTTCGCAGGTCAGAAGTCCGAGAAAGGATGCGAAAGTCGCCACGAAGGGCGTAACGCCGCAGGTGGCGATCCCTGCTGCGACAGAGACCATGTTCTGCTCGGAGATGCCGAACGAAATATATCGGTCGGGATGAGCAGCGGCAAAGCGATTCAAACCATTGGAATATTGAAGGTCGGCGGAGCCGGCGACCACATTATGCCCCGCTTCGGCGAGTTGCATCAGGCCATTTGAAAGGTGGTCGAGGCCGGGATTGACCATATTCAGGCCGCGATACTGCCAGGAATTAGGGGATTTTGGGCTGCTCATATCAGATTACCTTCGATTTGATTTCGGCGACGGCGGCGTCTGCGTCCTCGGTGTCCAGCCAGCCCAAATGCCAGCCCGGTTCGGTTTCCATGTAGGAAACGCCTTTGCCTTTCACTGTTTTGGAAATCACCACGACGGGGCGCTCGCGGGTGTCGTCTGCGCGCAAGCGGCGCAACAATTCCGTGACAGCGGTCACGTCATGACCGTCGACTTCATGGACTTCCCAACCAAAAGCCGACCATTTCTGGTCAAGCGGCTCGATGTTCATCACGTCGTCCACTTTGCCGTCGAGCTGGTAGCCGTTGCGATCGACAATGGCGATAAGATTGCTCATCCGGTTCTGGGCTGCAAAGAGTGCCGCCTCCCAGACCTGACCTTCCTGCATTTCGCCATCGCCCATCATGCAGAAGACCTTGTAGGATTTGCCGGTCCAGCGCTGCGCGAGGGCGATGCCGATAGCATTCGATAGCGCGTGACCGATAGAGCCGGACGAAAAGTCCACGCCTGGAACCTTGCGCATGTCCGGGTGATCGCCGAGCGGACTGCCGAGCCGCGTGTAATCATCGAGCCATTCTTTGGGGAAAAAGCCGAGATCCGCATAAATCGGAAACAGGCCAACGGCTGCGTGGCCCTTGCCAATCGTGAACCGGTCGCGTTCGTCCCAATGCGGCTCGCCATGACGCAGGTTCATCACGTCGTAATAAAGCGCTGCGAAGGCTTCTGCCGCCGAGAAGACAGAGGTGTAGTGCCCGGTCTTTGCAATATCGATCAGTCGGATGGTTTCCAGTCGAATGAATTGCGCGCGCTCGCGCAGAAATGAAACCGTTTTCTCATCGGGCATATAGCTGTTCGCGCCGGGCGATGCTCCAGCGGATGGCATTCCGACGGGCGATGGCAGGGTCATATTCTTCTCCATGGGTGGCATATGCGCCGCAAGGGCCAATCCTGAAAGCGGGCGTCATGTTTGCGTCAAGGCGGCTCCTTCCGACCAGACGAAAATATGTATATTGACTCTTGGAGGATACATCAAGCATCATATATGATATGCAATCGCAAAAAATTCGACGGGGTGGGCATTCGCTCGAAACGTCGGGGAGGAACGCAAATGATAATTTTTGGATCACCATCGCGCTATGTGCAGGGTGCAGGCGCTCTGAAAGAGCTTGGTCCCGAACTTGTTCGACTGGGCGGAGATGCAGTTCTGGTCGCCGACCCCGTGCTGTGGGAACAGTACGGAGACATGATCGAGCAATCGTTTCGCAACCAGCAGATCACAGTCGCGGTATTGATGTTCGGCGGTGATTGCACCGAGGCCGAAATCATCAGGTTACATGATGCGCTCGCCGGCGTGCCTTCTGTCGTTGTGGCAGCTGGCGGTGGCAAATGCATCGATGCGGGCAAAGCCTTGGCGCATCGCTTGAACGCCAAAGTCGTAACAGTGCCAAGCATCGCATCGACGGATGCGCCGACCTCGCACAATTATGTCTTGTATGACGATGCCCATCGCATGGTGGGCGTCAGCAAACTCCCGCGTAATCCCGAGCTTGTTCTGGCCGATACGGCGGTTATCGCGAAAGCTCCGAAGCAATTTTTCCTGGCTGGAATAGGCGACGCGATCGGGAAAATTCATGAAGTACGATGCTGCGCCAATGCGCAGGGCAAGAACATTTTCGGTGGCAGTTCCGCCTGGACAGCTGTGGTTCTGGCCGAAGCGTGTCACGCAATATTGCTGGAACATGCCGAGGCCGCACTCGCCGCATTAGACAGGAAAACACCGACGCCCGCGCTGGAGCGCGTCGTGGAAGCGACAATCCTGATGAGTGGCCTTGCTTTTGAAAGCGGGGGCTTGTCTGTCGCGCATTCGATGACGCGTGGGCTGACCGCAGTATCGCCTTTCGCGGAAAAAATGCATGGCCTTCAGGTTGCCTATGCAAATGTCGTTCAGATGCACGCCCAAGGGGCGCAGACGCCTGAAATCGATGCCTTTGTTGCCTTTTCCCGTCGTGTTGGCCTGCCAGCCACCTTGATCGAACTCGGTGGACGCGCTGCGGCTGACGACGAGATCGGAGAAATCGTCAGCAGAACGATGACTGCGCCGCATATCGGCCATCTGCCGCGTCCGTTGGATGCGGATGGGCTTGAGGCGTCAATACGGTGGGTCGAGTCCCGTTATACGGCAGCCTGAGAGAGCAATGGACATGCCTGCTCCCCATAAAGCCGCACAGGACGTGGCGAGAGTATCAGTCTTTCACATGTGCCAACAGTCCGGCGCCACCGCCTTCAATATCCATGTTCAGCGCTTCATAGGCGGCGTCGGGATCTCTGGCGCGGATGGCTTTCACAATGCGCACATGCGGATGCGGATCCCAGTTCAGCGGTACGCCGCCGTCATAGAGATGAGAGAGCAGGGGCCCGCAGCGGACCCAAAGATTGGATACCATTTCATGCGTGACCGGCAGGCCCGCAATCTCACAAAGTTTCAGGTGAAATTTGGTGTTCAGCCCGATGGCGGCAGGAAAGTCATCGGCATCCTGGGCTGCACTCAGCTTATTATGAATAGCCTCAAGCGCATCGACTGCCTCTGGGCTGGCATTGAGCGCGGCTTCACGCGCAGCGTTTCCTTCGAGAAAACCGCGCACTTTACGAACTTCAATCAGCGTCGCACGGGTGAGGTGAGGCACGGAGATACGGCCACGTCCATCGATCTCAAGCGCATGTTCGGCGACAAGCCGAAACAGCGCTTCGCGCATCGGCGTGGCGCTGATTCCGAAGCTTCTGGAGATGGGACGCAACGGCAGGTCTTCGCCCGGCTTGAGTCGGCCCTCCATAAGTGCCTCACGCAGATTGGTATAGGCAAGCTCGCTAAGGTTTTGTCTTTGAATGGGTTTTATCCATTCGGTCGCTGTAGCTTCTACCATTCATCACCCCTTTGATCGGCAATCTTGCGGTTCTCAATTGACTCAGTGTTATAACATGTGGCTTATAACATATATAGACGTGGCGCGATACGGTTGAGGAGCCGGTGCGCCGGAGGAGGATTTAATGCTAGCCTTGCGCAAGCGTCTACCCGCTCCGGGTGCTGAGTTGGTAGAATGCGATCGAATTGAGGCCCTCTCCACTGGAGAGATTGCCGTTAAAGTTCATGCTGCGGGCATCTGCGGCAGCGATCTCCATGCGCATGCGTGGGAGCCTTCTTACGGCTTCATGGAATCTTTTCTGCCGCTTACCCTTGGACATGAATTTACGGGGATCGTGACTGGCCTCGGCGCTGGCGTGAGCCAGATTGCTATCGGCGATGCCGTTGTGTGCTGTCCAACCGTTGCTTGCGGAAAATGCAAATCCTGCCGCAATAGCCTTCCGGGCAGTTGTGAAACGCGCCGCGTGATTGGTCTCCATCGGGATGGTGGCTTCGCGGAGGAGGTGCGTATCCCCGCTAAAAATGCGCTGTTGCTGCCCAATGCAATGCCGCTGGACGTGGCCGCACTTACAGAACCACTGGCGGTATCGATCAATGCCGTCAATGTCGGCGAAGTCCTGTCTGGAGATCGAGTGCTGGTATTGGGACCCGGCCCGATCGGTATGGGCGTCGCGATTGTCGCCAAAGCGCGCGGCGCGAAGGTGATGGTTGCTGGCTATGATGATGATGCACGCCTCGAGCTGGCGCGCGCCATGGGCATCGAAGCTTGTGTGGACCTGAAGCATGTGAATTTGGCGGATGCTGTGACGAGCCACTTCGAGGGCGGGCTCGATATCGTTTTCGAAGCAACCGGGCGCGCTGAAAGCGTGGCTTCCGGATTGACCCAGCTTCGTTCTGGCGGCGTTCTGGTGGTTGTCGGTATCCATGCCGAACCACTTACTCTTGATCTCAATGTGCTGGTGCGCGGCAAAAAGCAATTGCGCGGCAGCCACGACGCCACACCGGAAGCCTTCGCTGAAGCCGTTGAGCGTCTCGCTGCGGAGCCTGAGCTTTATACCCGCATGATCACCCATCGTTTGCCTTTGGCTGACGCCGAAGAAGGATTTGCGCTCGCCCGAAAGCGGGCCGCGCTCAAAGTGATGCTGTTTCCCGAAGGAAATCCCAATGTCTGATATGACGACGCTTTCCGTTATAGCTGCCCGTCCGGGTGGCCCTGAAGTTCTCGAACTTGTTGCGCGTGAGTTGCCCGCCCTGAAGCCCGGCGAAATGCGCGTACAAGTGCATGCGGCAGGCGTCAATCGGCCCGATGCCATGCAGCGTGCCGGTAACTATCCACCACCGCCCGGTGTGACTGACGTTTTGGGGCTGGAACTGTCGGGCGTGGTCCTTGAGACGGCGAATGACGTCACGCGTTTCCGCGTGGGTGACCGCATCATGGCGCTGGTGGCCGGTGGCGCTTATGCTGAAGAAGCCGTGGTGCAGGCGGATGTCTGCCTACCGGTGCCAGCCGGTCTGTCGATGATTGAGGCGGCAGGTATTCCCGAAACCTACTTCACGGTTTGGAGCAACCTTTTCCAGCGTGCTCGCCTCCAGCCCGGCGAAACGGTGCTCCTGCATGGCGGCACGTCCGGTATCGGCGTGACCGCGACATTGCTGGCCAAGGCCATCGGCGCACGCATGATCACCACATGCGGTTCGGACGACAAGTGCCGTGCATCCGAAGCTCTGGGCGCGGTGGCCTCAATCAATTATCGCACAACCGATTTCGTTGAGGCCGGTCGGGCATTGACTGAGGGGCGTGGACCAGAAGTGATCGTCGATATGGTCGGGGGCAGCTACATGCAGCGCAATCTGCAATTGGTAGCCGAAGACGGACGCATTGCGCAAATCGCCTTCCAGCAAGGATCGCAGGCCCAGATGGACATGGGACCTTTGCTCTTCAAGCGCCTCACGCTGAGCGGTTCGACGCTCCGCGCGCGCCCGTTAGCGATGAAGGCGGCATTGACCCGCGCGGTGGAGACCGAGGTCTTGCCGTTGATCCTCGACAAGGGGGCTCGTCCCGTCATCGATTCCGTATTCAACCTTGCCGATGTGCGTGAAGCCCATGCCCATCTCGAAGCCTCAGCGCATACCGGCAAGATTGTTCTTAAAACGACCGCCTGCGGCGAGGAGTAAGCGCAGATGCTAGATGTTCAACGACGTTCCAATCGTACCGGCGCTCATATCTTGGCAGGCGCGTTGCAGCGCCACGGTGTTACCCGTGTCTTCGGACAGTCGATCCCTTCAGCGTTCTTTCTTGCCGCGCCTGATTTCGGCATTACGCAGGTCGGCTACCGTACGGAAAATGCGGGTGCGGCCATGGCCGATGCTTATGCCCGCGTCTCTGGGCAAGTTGCGGTCGTAACCGCACAGAACGGTCCGGCAGCAACCTTGCTGGTTCCGGGCCTCGCCGAAGCACTCAAGGCTTCTATTCCGGTTGTGGCAATTGTTCAGGATGTCCATCGCCAGTTTACCGACAAGAACGCTTTTCAGGAGCTGGATCATCTGGCGCTCTTTGACGGAGCAGCCAAATGGGTTCGTCGCGTCAGCGAGATTTCGCGTATCGAAGACTATGTCGATATGGCCTTTACGGCTGCGACGACCGGTCGTGCAGGCCCGGCTGTTCTTCTGGTTCCGCTCGATGTTCTCGATGAACTGGACGACGGTGCATTAAAGACTGCACGTCAGGCTTCTCTTGGCCATTACCCTCTTGATCCGGTTGCGCCAGATCCGGCACGTGTCAGCGAAGCTGCGGCGCTGCTTGCGTCCGCACGTCACCCTTTGGTTATTGCTGGCGGCGGCGTGCACAGTGCGCGCGGCTATGAAGCTCTGTCTGCGCTGCAGGCTCTCGGTTTCCCTGTCGCGACCACGGTGATGGGCAAGGGTGCAATCGACGAAACCAATCCGCTTTCGCTTGGCGTGGTGGGCTATTTCATGGGGCCTGGCGCGCGTGCGGGTCAGCTCGCGCCGATGGTGCAGGACGCAGATGTCATATTGCTGGTCGGCAATCGCACCAATCAGAACGGCACCGACAGCTGGCAGCTTTATCCGAAAGACGCGCGCTATATCCAGATCGATATTGATGGCACAGAGGTTGGCCGCAACTACGAGGCACTGCGCCTTGTCGGCGATGCGCGTCTTGGGCTGGAAGCCCTTGTTGCAGCGCTGAAGCTGCAGGACCTGTCTGTTCGCGAGGCGCAGCGCCCGGCCACTGAGACACGCATTCGCGATGGCTTGAAGGATGGCGCAAAACTGCGCGAGACCAAGGCGGGTTCGGATGCGACACCACTGCGGCCCGAACGGATTGTCGCGGAAATCGACCGTCTGCTTACGCCCGATTCCATTGTCGTGGCGGACGCGTCCTATTCCTCGATCTGGGTTGCCGATGGTGTGACCATCCGCTCCGGCGGACAACGGGTCATCACGCCACGGGGCCTGGCCGGTTTGGGCTGGGGACTACCGTTTGCGCTGGGCGCAAAGGCAGCTCGCCCGCAGTCGCCGGTTATTTGCCTGACGGGCGACGGTGGTTTCGCGCATGTCTGGGCCGAGATCGAAACCTCCAAGCGGATGAACCTGCCAGTCGTGGTTGTTGTGCTCAACAATCAGATTCTGGGTTACCAGAAACATGCGGAACTCAGCCTCTTTGGTGCATATACCGATGTCGTGCATTTCCAGCCGGTCGACCATGCGGCAATTGCGCAAGCCTGCGGTGTCAATGGCATCCGGGTAGAGCGCGCTGATCAACTTGCCGCTGCACTTGAGACGGCTCTTCGCTCCAATGTTCTGACTGTCATTGATGTCGTCACCGACGAACGCGCTTACCCGCCAGTCACCAGTTTCACCGGAAAACAAGCACTCGACTATTAATTCTTCAGGGAGAGAGAGAATGAAACTATCCAAACTGCTTATGAGTGCGTCGCTCGGCATCGCACTTTCCTCGACCGCGCTGTCTGCGGCTTTCGCCGATGTGAAGATCGGTTCACTCTATCCGATCAGCGGCCCTCTCGCTCTTCTGGGCGAAGAAAGCGCGCGTGGTCTTGAGCTTGCCGTTGAGGAAGTCAACGCAGCTGGTGGCATCAAGGGCGAAAAGATTGTGCTGGAGCGCGGTGATGCTGTTGATAACAACCAGGCCACTGGCGAAGCGCGCCGCCTGATTTCGCTTTCAGGCGTCAAGGCTATCTTCGGCACCTATTCGTCGGCTCGCGTTATTGCCGCTTCGCAGGTCAGCGAACTTGCAGGCGTTCCTTATTTTGAACTCGGCGCCGTTGCCGATGAAGTGACGGGACGTGGCCTGCAATATCTGTTCCGCACCAATCCGACCGCTGAAAACATGGGTAAGGATTCGGTCGATATGCTGGTCAAGAGCATCGCGCCGGGTCTCGGCAAGGATGCGAAGGATCTGAAGATCGGCATCATTTACGAAGATTCGTCTTACGGCACCTCGGTTGCGGGCCATCAGGAAGCAAACTCCAAGGCTGCCGGTCTGAATGTCGTGCTGAAGTCGGGTTACCCGTCCAATACTGTCGACATGTCCTCTCTGGTTCTGGAACTGCGTGAAAAGGGCGTCGATGTTGTCATGCAGACCTCCTATCAGAACGACTCTGTTCTATTTCTTCAGCAGGCCAATGAGACGGGCTACAAGCCGCTGGCCGTTATCGGTGGCGGTGGCGGTTATTCCATGCAGCCGACCGCCGATGCAGTGGGGCATGACGTGATCGAAGGCGTTTACGACGTCGACTTCACGCAATATGCGGTCAATACCGAGGCGACGCCGGGCCTGACCAAGTTTGTTGAGGCTTACAAGGCCAAGTATGGTTCGGAACCGCGTTCGGGTCATTCGCTCAACAACTACGTCGGTGCGAAGGCAGTCTTCCAGGCGCTCAATGCGGGCGAAGGTCTTGAACCGGACCAGATCGTCAGTGCGGCCAAGGCACTGGATATTCCCGATGGTCAGACGGCTGCTGGCTACGGCGTGAAGTTCGGCAAGAATAACCAGAACGAGCGTGCCAGCATGATGGGCATGCAGTGGCAGGACGGCAAGCTCGTCACTGTCTATCCGGAAAATGCCGCCGTCGCGAAGATGCGCTTTAACAAATGATCGTGCAAGGGCGACCACAGGTGCTGAACCTGTGATCGCCCCCGCTCGTGGAGCATGCTATGACGACCTTTCTACAAATCCTATTGAACGGCCTCATGCTTGGTGGACTGTTCGCAATTGTCGCCATCGGCCTGACGCTGATTTTCGGCATCGTCAAAGTCGTGAACTTTGCCCATGGGGAATTCCTCATGGCAGGCATGTTCGTGACTTGGATGATCACAACGAGGCTGGGACTCCATCCCTATGCCGCAGTGATCATTGTTGTACCCATGATGTTTCTATTGGGTGCGTTGACCCAGAGGCTGCTGATACAGCCGCTGATGTCGGCCGAGGACGACCATGTCCAGATTTTCGCCACCGTCGGTCTCTCCACGGCAATGATCAATCTCGCGCTGCTGATTTTCGGCGCGGACATCGCCAACACACCCAATTTCGGCCTGCGTGCACCAATCGAGATCGGTTCCTTACGCATTTTGACGGGGCAGGTTTACATTTTCCTGGCGGCCATAGCGCTGGTGATCGTTCTGCAACTGTTTCTCAAGAAAAGTCAGACCGGTCGCGCCATTCGCGCCGTCGCCCAGCATCGCGTCGCTGCTGAGTTGATGGGTGTCAATGTATCACGCATCTACATTCTCAGTTTCGGCCTGGGGGCAGCCTGTGTCGGCTTCGCTGCTGTGTTGATTGCGCCCCTTTATCCGACCTCATCCAACATCGGCACCTATTTCGTGCTGACGGCCTTTGTGGTTGTCGTGCTCGGCGGTCTTGGTTCAATTCCGGGTGCGTTTTTCGGCGCGCTGATTATCGGCGTTATCGATGCGATGTCGGGTTACTACATCGGTTCCGATCTGCGGGAGGCCGTCGTATTCGGCATATTCCTGCTGATCCTCATTCTCAAGCCATCCGGCCTGTTCGGCAAGCGGCTTAGCCTTTCGCACCTGTCCTGAGGAAAATTCATGAGCATCAGTGAAACTCTAAGCGGGACTGGCACGAAAAAAACCAGATTGGGCTGGGGCCCAATCGCCTTCTTCGGCGTTCTGGCCCTGCTGCTGCTTCTGCCGCTGGCGATCAACAACGCCTTCGTCTCGCATATCTTCATCACGATCTGCCTGTTTGCCGCGCTGTCCACCGCATGGAATCTCGTCGGCGGCTTCGCCGGTCAGATGTCGCTCGGCCATGCCGTCTTCTATGGTATCGGCGGCTATACGGGCGTAATCCTGTTCAATCTGGGGATCAGCCCCTGGTTCAGCATGTTTGTGGGCGCGCTGATTGCAGCGCTGGTCGGCATGCTGATTTCCTATCCGTGTTTCCGTCTCAAGGGTCCGTTCTATTCTCTGGCCTCTATCGCGTTTCTTGAAGTGTTCCGCGTGCTTTCCCTGCATTTCGGTTCGCTGACAGGCGGTGCAACAGGTCTGATGATCGAACTGCGTCTCGGCTGGACATGGATGGTGTTCCGCGAACGCTGGCCGTCACTGCTGATCGTCTTCGGCATGCTTCTGGTAACGCTGCTCGTTACCTGGGCCGTGCGCCGTTCGCGTCTGGGCTTTTACCTTGTCGCAACCCGTGAGCGTGAATCTGCCGCGCGTGCGGCAGGTGTTCGTACCGTTCGTGTACGCCTGATTGCAGTTGCGATCTCGTCGGCTCTTTGCGCGATGCTCGGTACATTCCATGCAATGTATCTGACCTTCATCGAACCGGCGGCCATGTTCTCGCTCGCCTTCTCGATCCAGATTGCCATGTTCGCCCTTATCGGCGGTCTTGGCACTGTCGCAGGTCCGCTGCTTGGCGCAGCGCTTCTGGTGCCAATCACTGAATGGGCGCGTGCGTCGCTCGGTGCTTCTGCGCTCGGACTGCACGGCTTCGTCTATGGTCTGGTGTTGATCCTTGTCGTTCTCTTCATGCCGAATGGCATCATGGGCGCGCTCAAGCGTTTCACCCGCAAACCGACAGCGACTGACAGCAAGGATGCAGCGCCTGCGACCGAAACGGGACCCATCATCGCGCCCGCAACCGCAACTGCAGCGCCGTCTCCCGACCGTTCCGGCATCGGACAGGACATTCTGCGCGTCGAAAACCTCAACAAGCATTTCGGTGGCCTTCATGTTACGCGCAATGTCAGCTTCACATTGCGTGAAGGCGAGGTTCTTGGTCTGATCGGCCCGAATGGCGCAGGCAAAACCACGCTCTTCAATATGATTTCCGGCTTCATGAGCCCGGATGAGGGCAAGGTGAGTATGCGGGGTCCCGATGGCGAGTTCCATACGCCCAACAATCCCGCCGATTTTGCAGCGCTTGGTCTTGGCCGTACGTTCCAGATTGTCCAGCCCTTTGCGGCGATGACCGTTGAGGAAAACATCATGGTCGGCGCGTTCTATCGTCATCATGAAGAAAAAGACGCCCGCGAAGCGGCCCGCCAGACTGCTTGGCGTATGGGACTTGGCCCGTTGCTTAACGCAGAAGCGCGTGGCCTGACGATCGGTGGTTTGAAACGACTGGAAGTCGCCCGCGTCATGGCAATGGAACCGCGCGTTCTTCTGCTGGACGAAGTGATGGCTGGCATCAATCAGACCGACGTGCGTCGCGCCATTGATCTGATGTTGTCCATCCGCGACTCCGGCGTTTCGATCATCGCAATCGAACACGTGATGCAGGCTGTCATGTCGTTGTCGGATCGGGTGATCGTTCTTGCCTCGGGCGAGGTCATCGCACAGGGACGTCCGCAGGATGTCGTGCGCGATCCTCAAGTTGTGGAAGCCTATCTGGGCAAGGAGTTTGCACATGCTCACGCTTGAACATGTTGATGCCGGTTACGGCCCGACCACCATCCTGCAAGATGTCAGCCTTGATGTGAAGGAAGGTGAGATTGTAACGATTGTCGGCGCGAATGGCGCCGGCAAGACGACGACGCTGCGCACAATCGTCGGCCAGATCCAACCCCGCGCTGGCAAGATTACTTTCATGGGCGAGGATATAACGCGGCTACCGGCGCATGAGGTTGTGGATCGTGGCATCATTCTCGTGCCGGAAGGGCGTCAGCTTTTTCCTGATATGACGGTGCGCGAAAATCTCCAGATGGGAACCTATCGCAAGGCTGCCCGCGCCTCGCAGCAAAGCCGTCTGGAGGAAGTTCTGGAACTTTTCCCCCGTGTTCAGGAGCGTCTGGACCAGACCGCGTCGTCGCTTTCCGGCGGCGAGCAGCAAATGGTGGCTATTGCGCGCGGCATGATGGCAAATCCGCGCATCTTGATGTTCGACGAACCATCGCTCGGACTGGCGCCGATTGTCGTGTCGCAGGTTTTCGATGTGGTGCGCCAGATCGCGGCGACAGGAACCACCGTGCTGATTGTCGAACAAAACGTCTTCACGACGCTGAAAGTCGCGAATCGCGGTTACGTGCTCGAAAACGGACAGGTGGTTCTGGCCGATAGCTCGGAAGCACTTCTGAATAACGATCACGTTCGTCGCGCTTATCTTGGAATCTAAAAATGCAACTCACTGAAATTACGCCCGAAACGATCCGCCGCCGTCCATCGCATGAAGGTCGCAACGTCTTGGTGACGGGAGCCGCGCGCGGCATTGGTCGCGCAATCGCCCAGGCCTTTGTCGAGCGTCATGCGACGGTCGGTATCTGCGATCTCAATCCGCAAGATGTTGCTCGCGCCTGCGATGAACTGAATGCACTCGGTTTGGGACGTGCGGTTGCGGTCGCCTGCGATGTGTCGGACTATGATGCGCTCGTCGCAGCAATCGACGCGACGGGATTGGCTTTCGATACCGTGATCAACAATGCCGGTATTTCTCCCAAGCACGATGGCGTTGCGCACAAGGTCTGGCAGATGGCGCCCGACGAGTGGCGGCGGGTTGTCGATGTTAATCTGACGGGAACCTTCAACACTATTCGCGCCCTAACCCCAGCGATGGTGGAAGCCCGCCGTGGTTGGATCGTGAACACGTCGTCGGTAGCGGGGAAGACCTATTCGCCGATTGTAGCCTGCCATTATGCCGCGACGAAGTCGGCTATTATTGGCTTTACCAAACATCTGGCCGCCGAACTTGGGCCATTTTCAATCCGCGTGAACGCACTTGCTCCCGGGCGCATCGCAACGCCGATGGTCGCGGGCGTGGCTCCGGAGGTCAATGCCGAACAGGTCAAGCTGACGCCGATGGCGCGTCTTGGTGAACCGGCAGAAGTGGCGGATGTCGCTCTTTGGCTCACTTCAACTGAATCCAGCTTCGTTACCGGCCAGACAATCGATGTGGCTGGTGGGCTCTATATGACGTGAGGTGTCAGAAGTGATAACCGGACATACCAAGCTTTACGGCATCGTCGCCAACCCAATCGCTCACGTCAAAACACCCGAAGAGATGAACAATCACTTCGAAGCGTTGGGCTATGACGGCGTTTTGGTGCCATTCCATGTCGTGCCTGAAAATCTCGGGCGTTTCATCGACAATCTGCGCGGGATCGAGAACTTTGGCGGTCTGATTGTTACAGTTCCGCACAAGACGTCCGTTCTGGAGATGTGCGACCGGGTTGTCGGCGATGCCGCGCTGATCGGTGCTGTCAATACCATTCGTCGCGAGGCCGATGGTAGTCTGGTTGGCGCGATGCTGGACGGAAAAGGGTTCGTAAACGGTCTTGAATTCAACGGTATCGATGTGGCGGGCATGGATGCCTGCCTTCTCGGTGCGGGCGGTGCTGGAGCGGCGATTGCTTTCGCACTTGCCGAAGCTGGTATCGCGAAGCTGACCATTGTCAATCGTTCTGAAGAAAAGTCACGCGATCTGGCAGCGCGCGTGAGCAGCCGCTACCCTTCCGTGAAGGTTATCGCTGGGGCACCAGAAACTTCCAAACGCGATCTTGTCGTAAATGCTACATCCCTCGGCTTGCGTCCCGGTGACGGCTTGCCGCTCGACGATCTTTCCTTCCATGACGGTCAGATTGTGGCTGAAGTGATCATGGAACCCGAAATTACACCATTGCTGGCTGCCGCCCGAGAAAAGGGTGCACGTATCCATTTTGGTCGTCCGATGCTGCGACAGCAAATTCGCCTCATGGCGCAGCATATGGGCGTCAAGGCAGCGGCAGCTTAAAATGCCACGGAGTCAAATTTAGATGGCACAGGCTCTTCCGCAAAACGCGCGCTTCGATTTCATTATCGTAGGCGGTGGTACTGCTGGCTGCATTCTCGCCGAGGCGCTCACCCGCTCGGGCCGAAACAAGGTTCTGCTTTGCGAGGCCGGTGGCGAAGCAAGGTCACCCTGGATTCGCATCCCGGCTGGTTTCTACAAGCTTCTGATCAATAAGCGTTACAACTGGGGTTTTTGGAGCACGGAAGAGGCAGCGACGGATTTTCGTCGCATCGCCATCCCACGCGGAAAGGGTCTCGGTGGTTCAACACTCATCAATGGCATGATTTATGTCCGCGGTCAGCCGCAGGATTATGAACACTGGCAAGAGCGGGGCGCCGCTGGTTGGGACTGGCAAGGTGTCCTACCATATTTCAAGGCCATTGAGCGCTGGCAGCTTCCAGATCCAGACGGTTTGCGCGGTCATTCCGGACCGTTACCCGTAAATGAAGTGGTCGAAAAAAATGCCATTGGCGAGGCATTCATTGCTGCCGCGCAAGCGCAAGGCCAGAAATTCAATCCTGATTATAATGGTGCATCCCAGGAAGGTGTGGGCTGGTATCAGGTCAATCAATCGGGCGGTGAACGTTATTCGGCGGATCGTGCCTGGCTTGCGCAGGCGCGCAAACGCTCGAACCTGACCGTCCTGACCAACACCCGCGTGACGCGTATTCTCCTTGAGGGCAAGAAAGCTGTTGGCGTGGCTTTGACCGATGGTGGAGAAAGCTGCAACGTGTTGGCGAACGAAGTCATCATGACGGCAGGCGCAATCCAGACCCCCCAGCTTCTGGAGCTATCAGGCATTGGCGATCCGGATCGGCTGAAATTGATCGGCATAGAACCGGTTCACGCATTGCCGGGTGTGGGGGAAAACTACCTCGATCATTTCTGCACAAGAATGAACTGGCGTGTTTCGCAACCCGTAACGTTGAACGAATATACACGCGGACCGCGCCTTGTGGGTGAGGTTTTGAAATATGCGCTGAAACGGCGTGGCGTGCTAACCTATGGCACGGGTTTGAACCATGCGTTTCTGCGGTCGCGCCCAGAGCTTGATCGGCCAGACGTACAGTTTTTCTTTATGCATGCAAGTTACGCCAATGCTGCCGAGCGCAAGCTCCACCATTTTCCCGGTATGACGCTGGGGGTAACGCAGTTGAGGCCCCGGTCTCGCGGTTCGATCCATGCCGTGTCGGCGGATATCAATGTGCAGCCCGCTATCGTGCCGAACTTCCTGGACCACGAAGAAGACCGCCGCGCGATGGTGGACGGTATGAAGCTCGCGCGTCGGATCATCGACCAGAAGCCAATGGACGCCTTTCGCGTGGCAGAACTCAGCCCGGGTGAAAATTGCGCACGCGACGAGGATTGGCTGGCCTTTGCACGGGCCAATGGTCAGACGATCTATCATGCGGCGGGAACCTGCAGGATGGGTGAAGATTCCGGTGCGGTGGTTGACCCTTCGCTGCGTGTCCACGGGATATCGGGACTAAGGGTAATCGACGCCTCGGTCATGCCGGAAATGGTGTCCGGCAATACGCAGGCGGCCGTTATGATGCTGGCGGCCAAAGGGGCCGATCTCGTTTTGGGCAATAAACATTAAGTCGCTGTCGGGCGCACCGCTTGCGGCGCAATTGAATTATGCAGGAGATATCGATGTATCCTAAACTGACCCTGATCGTAGGTGGCGAAGAGCGTAACGAAGGTTCCGCTGGAACGCTGCGTCTGACAGACCCTTCGGACGGACGCGAACTGACAGTTGCTCCGCGTGCGGGTCGTGCGGAGGCAGAAGAAGCTGCCAGTTCTGCCGAGCAGGGTGGTGTCCAGTGGGCTGCGCTTTCGGCACTGGAGCGGTCCAAGATCATGCGCCGGGCAGCCGACATCATGCGCGAGCGTGCAGATGAGGCCGCCCTTGTCATGTCGATGGAACAGGGTAAGCCTCTGGTCGAGGCGCGGGGCGAGTGGCTGGGTTCAGCTGATCTTCTTGACTGGTTTGCCGAAGAAGGTCGGCGTGTTTACGGTCGTATCGTGCCTTCGCGTGCGCCAAACATTCAGATACAGGTGCTGAAGCATCCGGTCGGACCCGTGGCGGCCTTCACGCCCTGGAATTTTCCGGCATGGAATACGATGCAAAAGGTGGCCCCCGCATTGGGCGCTGGCTGTCCGGTCGTCATCAAGCCAGCGTCGGATACGCCTGGCACCGCATGGCTGATCGGCAAATGCCTGCTCGCGGCTGGATTGCCGCCCAAGGCTATTTCCGTCATCTGGGGGGCGACGTCCGAGCTTTCCGATACGCTTATCAAGGCACCTGAAATTCGGAAGGTCTCGCTGACCGGTTCAACGCGTGTGGGGCGTATCGTTGCCGCACAAGCGGGTGAACAGCTCAAGAAAGTTACAATGGAACTTGGTGGGCACGGTCCGGTCATTGTGGCGGCGGATGCTGATCTCGATCACCTGATTCCGCTCGCCGTGCAATGGAAGTTCCGCAATTGCGGACAGGTTTGCGTTTCGCCAACGCGCTTCATCGTCGATGCTTCCATCCACGATGAATTCGTACGCCGTTTCGCTGAAAAGGCGCAGGAACTGAAGGTGGGCAAGGGTGTTGAGGCAGACACGCAGATGGGGCCGCTGACGTCGGCGAGCCAGCTTGAAACGGTTGTCGATATGGTCGCTGATGCCGTTACCAAGGGAGCCAAGGTTGAGACCGGCGGTGAACGGATTGGCGAAAGCGGGAATTTCTATGCGCCAACAATCCTGTCAGGCATGAAATCCGATATGCTGGCAATGAACGAAGAGCCCTTCGGCCCGCTCGCCCTCGTCATGCGCGTGAGTTCGCTCGATGAGGCCATCGCCGAGGGCAATCGGCTCCCGGTTGGTCTGGGTGCCTATCTTTTCACCTCTAGCATGACGACGGCACACAAGGTGCAAAACAGGCTGAAGAGCGGCATGCTTGGCGTCAATCATTTCGCGCTCGCCTTGCCTGAAACACCTTTCGGTGGTGTCCGCGATTCCGGCTTCGGTTCTGAAGGTGGTCTGGAAGGTATTGAAGCCTATCTGACGACGATGACCGTCACGACGATGTTGGTCTGAAATCGTAAGCCCCGAGCACGAAAAGCCCTGCCATGGGTGGGGCTTTTCAAGAGATGTTGTGCCAGATAGCAAAGATGTCAGAGGTCGTTCTTACCCGACAGATACGTTGTCATGCGCTTCGCGGCATTTCTCAAATGTAGCTCTGCCGCAATTCCAGCGTCGTCTGCCAGACCTTTTTCGATTGCCTGATAGATGGCCTTGTGTTCGTCCTGCACTGCATCCAGCATGCCGGTGAGATTGGCACGTGTATTGGTGCGGGCCTGACGGATAACGTGGCGGGCCCCATATTCAAGATGCTTGCACAACGCAATAAAGTGCTGGTTATGGGTGGCCATCACGATGGCGTCATGGAAAGCATAGTCTTCTTCATCACCCAATTGATCGCTGATGATCGCATATTCCAGACCGATAAGCGCCCGCTTGATCCGTTTGAGGTCTTCGTCCGTGCGTTTGGCCGCCGCAATTCGGGTGGCCGCAACTTCGACGGCAACCAGAAGCTCCATCAGCTGCTCTAAAGACTGCGTTTCCTCAATGGCGAGTGGTTGGATCCGGAATGCTTTTTCGCTGCTTTTGTCGATGACAAAGACCCCGCTGCCTGCGCGGGCTTCGACCAGTCCATCCAGTTTCAATTGCGACAATGCTTCACGGACCACCGGCCGGCTGACCGCATATTCCGCTGATAGCTCGCGCTCGCTTGGCAGTTTCGTGCCGACAGGAAATTCGCCATTGCCGATGCGCTTCTCGATTTGTCGGGCGAGCTCATGGGGTAAATGGCCTAATAAGCGTGGGGGCGGCGCATTGCCGGTCGTTTCTTTCATCGCACCCCTCGCACAATTCTGTTTCGTTTCTGAATCATCAGGCTTCAAGCACAGATATCAAAATGCCGTAACTGGTCTAACAAGTCAACGGCCCTCCCTGAAGCGCCCGACGGCAATGACGTGAAATAGCAAATTTCGAGGACGGTAAGTTAAAAAAATATAACGAAAACAGCATGATATTTTTTGTATCGACTGGCCTTACTTGTCTATTGACTGGTCTTACCAGTTTGAGTTACGAATCTGGAACTGAAAGATAGGGTGACAGTTCTTGTGACTGTCGGATGCCGATCGGGGAGAGATCGGGAGGATGACTATGATGACTATGACAGCGCCGCTTGAAGTCGGGCTTGCCGTCAGAGACATGACGCGGATGCGCGCTTTCTATGAAGGCGCTCTGGGGCTGAGTTTTGTTTCCGAAATATATGTCGGCAGTGCGAAGGCAGCGCGGGCTGCCTTGAGCCTGGACGGCTACACCGTGGTTCGTCTGCAGTCGCAAAAGGGTGAACGTATCAAGTTGCTTCAGCCCGACCGTCTGCCAGCGGCGGGTGACGCACCCGGCCAAGGCTTTATTCTGGAGCGTGCGGGTGCCAGCTATCTGACATTCATCGTTGACGATTTGAAGGCGCTTGTCGGTGATCTCATCAGACATGGTGCTGAACTGTTGACCGGCAGCGAGCCGGTTGAGGTGCGTCCCGGAGTATGGCTCGCTTTTCTGAGCGATCCCGAGGGGCATATCGTGGAAATCGTTCAGTATGACGATGTTTCCGTTTACCGCGCCGATCTGGCTTAAAGGACCCGACAATGATGTTTGATTTTAACAACCGGACCCTTGTACTGTCCGGCGCGAATGGCGGGATCGGTCGTTCTATTGCCGCGCTGTTTTATGCCTCGGGCGCTAATCTGGTTCTGACGGACATTGACAAGAGCGCATTGGACAGTTTTGCAGCTTCATTGGGTAACGACGAGCGTATTGCGACCCTACAGGCGGATGCTGCAAGCGCGGAGGATGCCGAAAAGACGATAGCGCTGGCGGGCGAGCGATTTGGCGGGATCGATTTTCTTGTGCCATCTGCCGGTATCTATCAGGCCAAGCCGTTTGCTGAGATGAGCGATGTTGATTGGCACCGCACGATCTCGATCAATCTCGACGGCGTCTTCTACCTCTGCAAACGAGCGCTTCCCGCTCTGAACGAAGGCTCGTCCATAGTAACATTGGCATCACTGGCCGCCTATCGCGGCGCATTTGTGAACGCCCATTATGGTGCCACCAAGGGCGCGATGGTTTCCATGACCCGCGCCCTGTCGCGCGAGCTTGCGCCCAAAACGCGGGTCAATGGTGTGGCGCCGGGCATCATAGAAACGCCGATGATCATCGATCTGCTCAAGACACGTATGGATGAGACCATGTCGCAGACACCGCTCAAACGTCTCGGCAAGCCATCCGAAATCGCGTCAGTTGTCGCTTTCCTCTGTTCACCGGCAGCCAGCTTCATCACTGGCGAAACCATTCAGGTGAATGGCGGAATTTATATGGCGTAAGCGCCTTGCGTAAGGGAATGGACGCAAAATGGAACTCTTGAAGGACAAGCTTGTACTCGTCACAGGGGCGGGGCGCGGTCTTGGCGCCGCAATTGCGGCGGGCATGGCGGCGCAGGGTGCACGGCTTATTTTGGTGGATATCGATGGTGACGCAGCAAAGGCGCAGGCCGCACATCTGGTAGCGCAAGGTTATGCCGCCGAGGGTCAGCCTTTGGATGTCACCGACCGTATCGCCGTCAAAAACCTTGCCGCCGATATTCTGGAGCGACTGGGCGGCCTTGATGTGCTGGTCAACAATGCCGGTGTTGCTGGTCGTGCAGCCTTTGATCAGCCGGAAGCCGCCGAGGTGTGGGATCGCGTCATCGGGGTCAATCTTGAAGGTGCGTTCAATGTTTCGCATGCCTTCGTGCCTGCGTTGAAAGTCGCGAAGGGCAATGTGGTTCACCTTTGTTCCGTGGCAGGATTCGTGGCCGGTGGGTCGACAGCCGGTTACGTCGTTTCCAAAGGCGCGATCCGCTCACTGACACAAGTCATGGCACGCGATCTCGCCCCTTACGGCATCCGCGTCAATGCGGTCGCGCCCGGGATCATGATGAGCGAGATGGCCGTCGCCCAGCTCAACCGCCCCGGCGGTGCGGATTGGTTCATGAACCGCGTTTTGTTGAAGCGCATCGGTGAAACCAACGAAGTCGTCGATCCTGTCGTTTTCCTGGCCTCCGCCATGGCGAGCTACATCACCGGCACGATCTTGCCGGTCGATGGTGGCTTCCTGGCTGCTTGATTGTCATTACAGAGCATAGCTCCGGAGATTTTTGATGCCCGAGTATAAAGATCTTGTTCCGCACAGCTTCTGGCGGGAAGTCATCCCAACGGATGCCGATCGTGCCGCCTTCGATCTCACGCTTGGCGGGACAATGCTTTCCCAAATGCATTTGATCCGCGCCTTTGAAGAAAAGGTTCTTGAACTTGCGGGTCAGGGTCTCGTGCACGGTCCAGCGCATTCGGCGATTGGACAGGAAGGCGGTGCCGTAGGTTCTGCAGTAGCGTTGAGAGCCAGCGATCAGATAAATGGCTCCCACCGCGCCCACCATCAGTTTCTTGCCAAGGCGCTTGGTTATGTCGCCCAAAGCGGCATCGATCCCAAGAGCGCGTTCAATCAGGATGTTCGCGAACTCGCACAACGCACACTCGCGGAAATTTTGGGCTTGTCGCAGGGCTTTTGTCGTGGTCGCGGCGGTTCGATGCATTTGCGTTGGGCCGAATCCGGCAATCTTGGCACCAATGCCATTGTCGGCGGTGGTGTGCCGATGGCGGCTGGCGCGGCATGGGCGCATAAGCGGGCCGGTTCCGGTGATGTCGTCTACACCTATTTCGGCGATGGAGCGACCAATATCGGTTCGGTTCTGGAAACCATGAACCTCGCCGCCGCCTGGAAACTGCCGATTTGCTTCTTTATCGAAAATAATCGCTATGCGGTCTCCACGCATGTGGACGAAGTGACCGCCGAAACGCGGCTTTCCTCGCGTGGTCTCGCATTCAATATTCCATCCTTCAAGGTTGACGGCATGGACCCTATCGCCGTCTGGCTGGCCTCGGAGGAAGCCAACGCAATCATGCGGGCAGGCGATGGTCCGACGATTATCGAAGCCGACGTCTATCGTTATTTCCACCAGAATGGTCCGCTGCCGGGAAGCGCCTTCGGCTATCGTTCCAAGGAAGAAGAAGCGGAATGGCGCGGTCGCGATCCACTCGACGCATTGGCTGAAACGCTGCTCAAACGTCAGGCTTTGGGCGATGACGCAATCAAGGCATTGCGTGAGCGTTGCGTGTCTCTCATGAATGATGTCGCAGGCGAACTGATCGAAATGCATGAGGGCAAGCGTCGTATCATTCCTGCGCTTTGGCCTGAAGAAAGCTTCCGCGATTTCGGACTGCGTGGAGACCTGTCGGAATTCAGCGGCGTGCGCTTTGAAGAGAAGGAGCAATTCTCCGGCAAGCTGACCGACGATGCGCGTTTCATCGATGCTGTTGCCGATGTCATGACACGCCGCATGCAGACAGACGAGCGCATCGTTGTTCTGGGCGAAGACGTGCACCGTCTCAAAGGCGGAACCAACGGCGCAACGCGCGGGCTGTCGGCAGAGTTTCCAGATCGTGTGCTGGGAACGCCGATTTCCGAAAACGCCTTCACCGGCGTTGCAGGCGGTATGGCCGCCGATGGCCGGGTGCTTCCGGTGATCGAATTCATGTATCCCGACTTCATGTGGGTTGCCGCCGATCAGGTATTCAACCAGATCGGCAAGGCTCGCCATATGTTTGGTGGTGATAGCGATATGCCAGTGGTGTTGCGCACGAAAGTTGCGATGGGCACAGGATATGGCTCGCAGCACTCTATGGACCCGGCGGGCATTTTCGCGACCGCGCCCGGCTGGCGCATTGTTGCTCCCTCGACGCCATTCGACTATGTCGGCCTGATGAATTCGGCGTTGCTTTGTCGCGACCCGGTTCTGGTTCTCGAACATGTCGATCTTTACGCCTCGAAGGGCGCTGCACCGGCAGACGATCTCGATTACTTCATTCCGCTGGGTAAGGCGAAGGTGGTGCGTTCCGGTTCGAAGGTTACGGTCCTGACGTATCTGGCCATGGTAGCCAAGACGCAAGCGGTGGTCGATGCGTTGGGTATTGACGCTGAAATCATCGATCTGCGTTCACTCGACCGGGCAGGGCTTGACTGGGAGACTATCGAAGCCTCGATCCGCAAAACGGGGAATGTCCTGATTGTGGAGCAGGGCGCGTCGGGCACATCCTATGGCGGCTGGCTAGCGGATGAATTACAGCGCCGTTGCTTCGACTGGCTGGATCAACCGATAGCCCGTGTTCATGGTGCCGAAGCGTCGCCATCCATCTCGAAGGTTCTGGAAGCCGCCGCTGCGGCGCGACCGCAGGATATCGATGCAGGTCTGCGTGCGGTCATGGCAGCCCAGGGTCTGCCGATCGAAGACTGAAGGAAGGAAACAGACAATGCCGATTGAAGTTGTATTGCCTGCCCTTTCGGCAGGAATGGAAGATGCTGTCATTGCGCGTTGGCTCAGAGCGGAAGGTGACACGGTCAACAAGGGCGATCTGATTGCCGAAGTCGAAACCGACAAGGCGACGATGGAACTCGAAGCTGAAACTGATGGGCGTATCGGTAAGCTATTCGTCCAGAACGGCGAACGGGCAAACGTCAATCAGGTCATTGCCGTCCTGTTGACAACTGGAGAAGACCAATCCGCGATTGCTGACCCTCTTGTAACGGAACAGGTTGTCACAGCCCCAGTGGAAGTGGCAGCTCATAGTATTCGTTTGTCTTCCGACAATGCTGCAGTGGCGTCCCTCGCGCAGCTTTCGAATGGCACTCGCCATAAGGCCTCACCTCTTGCACGACGTCTGGCAATGGAGCACGGCATCTCACTCGATGGCGTTCTCGGCAGTGGCCCTAAAGGCCGCATTGTGCGCATCGACGTAGAGCGCCAGATGGCGTCCCTAACGGTTGCCCCCACACCTCAACCGGTCGCAACAGTTGCATCGTTATCACCGAAGGGTCTCCCGGCAGGTATCGGCGAATATGAAACCATTCCGCACACATCGATGCGTCGTACCATTGCACGTCGGCTGCTCGAGGCGAAAACAACAGTACCGCATTTCTATCTCAATGCTGATTGCGATATCGATGCACTTCTTAAGCTGCGCGGCCAGATTAACGAGAAGCGCGACAGTGCGTCACGAATTTCCGTCAATGATTTCGTTATTAAGGCTGCGGCTGTCGCCTTGCGCCGGGTGCCCGATGCCAATGTCATTTGGACGGACGACGCATTGTTAAAGCTCAAAAGTGTGGATATCGCCGTGGCTGTTGCGACGGACGGAGGCCTCATCACGCCCATCATCCGCAATGCTGACCAAATCAGCATTGGCGCGATCTCTGCGGAGATGAAATCTCTGGCAGCCCGGGCCAGAGACAACCGATTGAAACCGGAGGAGTTTCAGGGGGGCGGGTTCTCGATCTCCAATCTTGGCATGTACGGCGTCAAATCGTTCTCAGCCATCATCAACCCACCACAAAGTGCCATTTTGGCTGTCGGCGCGGGTGAACGTCGCCCGGTTGAACGCGAGGGACAACTTGCATTCGCAACGATGATGAGCCTGACACTTTCCGTCGATCATCGTGCGGTGGACGGTGCCTTGGGTGCGCAATTGCTTGCAGCATTCAAGATGGCCATCGAAGATCCGATGTCACTGCTGGTCTGATTGGGTGGCGTTTGGTTGAAGACTGCAACTACCGCGAACGGTGCGTGCAGTCTTCAACGGATATGCAATGGTTTTCGCGCCTTGACTATCCGTGGCTGGAATCGTTTGGCACAACCGGTTCTGAATTGTTCCGGACTTTGCCTCGATGGAAAATGAACAATCCTGCCAAAACAATGACTGAAGCGCCAACCAGCATCATCGCATCGGGAAGATCGTTAAAGAATAACCATCCGAGCACAATTGCCCAGAGCAGCAGAGTATATTGCAATGGCGCCAGCACGGATGCCGGAGCGAGTTTGAGCGCGCGCGTGATCAAGAGATGCGCTGTACACGAGACGACGCCCAATAGCAGCAGTGCAAGCAATTGATTGGTGTCCATAGGATTCCAGTTGCCGATGCTGAGAACCATGCCGATCACGAGACAGCCTATTGTCTGCCAGGTTACCAGTGTCGCGTCGGGCGTGGAACGAAGCACGCGACCCAGAACCAGCGTGAGTGCGAATGCTATACTACCCAACAGGCCGAAGATCGAAGGCCACGACAACATTGCTGAAGATGGGCGCAAGGCGATGACGACACCGGCGAACCCGATAAGAACCGCGAGCCAGCGACGCCAGCCGATCTTCTCACCGAGCAGGAAATGCGAAAGGGCCGCAATATAGATCGGGCCTGCCATATAAAAGGTCATAACATCGGCGAGCGGCAGATAAGCAACAGCGGCATAGAAAAGCCCGGTGTCGGCAGTTGCCAAAATGACGCGAGCCAGTTGCAGGCTTGGCTTTTCCACCTGAAAAAGCGATGTTTTTGGCCGCCGGGAAAGCATGGGGCCGAGAACGAGAAACGCGCCAACCGAGCGGATGAACAGAACCTGGCCGACAGAAAAGCTCTCTACCAGCCATTTTCCCATGGCGTCGTTCATGGCGAACATGAAGTCGCCGAGCAACATCAGAAGAATGCCGGCAAGGATTGCATTGCCGCTCACGGCAACGGCGATTTTGTTATTCATAATTTTGGACGTCCGCCCGATTTGGAAGTCTGCTTGACGGATACAGAAATTCCGTCAAAAGCACCCGCATTGCCTATAATGTCCGCAATTGCTTACGCTTCAGGCAGAATCCTTGCAAGCGCCTTTTGTTGGCTTCGATGGCGCTGATCATTCAAGTTCTCGGGGTGTTTTCGAGCCCTTTAAGATCAAAGCCCGTCTAATTTAATAGACGGGCTTATGCCAAAATACTTATTCGCCCAGCACTATGCTCGCTTGGGATGAGGGCCCTGCTGCTGGTCAGGCAAGCACGAGAATCTTGACTGGCAATAAGTACTTCGGCCATCAACCGGCAAAGGAACGACAAGCCGGAAGATCAGTTCACTCAGAGTCCGTTGAAGAATGTGCTGAGCCGGTCCATCGCCTGTTCGAGCCTTTCGTAGCTTTCAGAGCCGAAGCACACCCGCAGGTGGTTGTCACCCGATTTGCCGTAGAAGCCACCAGCTTCCACAACGACGCCGACTTGTTCAAGGATCATGTCCGCCGCCTTTTGGGAGGTAAGGCCAGTGCCACTGATGTCTGGAAAAGCGTAGATCGTGCCCTGCGGACTCTCGCAGGTCACGCCCGGCATTTGGTTGAGGCGGCTGACAACGAGGTCACGCTTGCGGCGGTCGTCGGCGACCATCTCATCAAGAATAGCAGCCGGGCCGGTCACAGCAGCCAGGGCGCCGTACTGAATGAAAGTGTTGACGTGGGTGATCTCGTTTGCCGTGAGCTTGAGGAAAGCAGGCATCATGGACGCATCGGCGACGACGTAGCCAAGCCGCCATCCATCCATCGCATAGGCTTTGGTGAAGGCGAACATCGAAATCGTGCGTTCCTTCATGCCCGGCAGTGCGGCGATAGAGATATGTTCCGCGCCATCGAACAAAATTTGCTCATAGACCTCATCGGAGACGATGACGAGATCGTGTTTGATGGCCAGATCCGCCAGAATTTCAAGTTCGGCGCGGCTATAGACACGGCCAGTCGGGTTGGAGGGATTGACCAGCACGATCATGCGTGTCCGCGTGGTAATCAACGGTTCGATCAGCTCGCGGCTGATGCTGAAATTCGTCTTGGGATCGAGCGGCGCCAATATTACGCGAGCGCCGGTCATCTCGATCTTGTTGATATGCTGCGGATAATAGGGTTCCAGCAGGATCGCCTCGTCGCCCTCATCAAGGAGAGCCATGAAAGCGACAAATGATGCCTGGGTCAGGCCATTGACCATGAGAATTTCGTCGGCGCTCACGTCGATCTTGTTGTAGTCGGCGAGTTTTGTCTTCAGGGCTTGGCGTAGTTCCGCTTCGCCGCGCATGTCGCTGTAATGCACGTGACCGTCACGCAAGGCCTTGATCGTGGCGTCCTTAATATGCGCTGGCGTGTCGTGGAAGGGCCGACCGAGTTCGAGATGAATGAGGTCAACGCCGGAGGAAGCCAGTGCCGCGGCCTTCTGGAACATGCCGAAGCTCTTGGGAGAGGTTTGCGTAATCCGCCGCGCAAAACGTGCCATCTGATCATTCCTGTGCTGGTCTCTATAAGCCCGGATTATCGTTTCAGGGCCGTGATGCAGATTCTTTACTGAATTTTGAGCGTTTGATCAAATGATATATCGGCTTGTTTTCGGTCTTGCGAAATGCAAAAGTTGAGTGGAGTATTGTTCGCCAACCAAGCAAGGAGTCCGATTGTTGTCACTCGATGAAGGATTTGGTCCCGTTTCCGGCCGAGTGACCGTACAGGATGCCGTCTACCTGCAGTTGCGTGAGGCGCTGCTGATCGGCCGTTTCGATCCCGGTCAGGTGCTGACCATCGCGTCTTTGTCGCAGACATTCGATACCAGCCATATGCCCGTGCGCGAGGCGTTGCGGCGGCTTGCGGCGGAGAACGCGCTGGAGGTGGCGCGCAACGGTTCGGCGCGAGTGCCGCCCGTCAGTGTCGCGCGGCTGGATGATTTGTGCCAGGCAAGGGCCACTGTTGAGGGTCTTGCAACGGAATTGGCGGCGCAGGCGATTACTGCGGATGAAATCGACGCACTCGAAGCCAATATCGTGCTGCATGAAGCTTGCGCTGGCGAGGAGCAGGTTTACGCCATGCTCGATCGCAATCGCGAATTTCACTATCTGATCTATAAAGCTTCCCATTCCGAAGTTCTTATGCAGCTGATAGACACGCTGTGGTTGCGGTATGGTCCATATATGCGAATGTTATCGGCCTATGTGCAGCCGCGCATGAAGGCGGAAGGCGACAAGGCCTATACGCGGAATCACCGCCGCATCGTCGCGGCGATGAAGTCCCGTGACGCTGGCCGTGCCCGCGAAGCCATGGTGTCCGATATACGCGATACGCAGGATCTTTTGCGCACGCTGATCGTGGAATAGTAACCACCCGCTGCTTCCGCATGAGCGTTATCTCCATTCTGCGTCTAAAAAAAATTAATTTAAATCAATGGCTTGATAGGTTTTCAGTGCTGAGCCGCATACAATTGTGCGGTCTGCCCGCTCACCGGATTGACGTTATCCGAATACTGTGATCTTTTGATCAAAATATTCGAGGTCTGAAATGTCTGACTATTTCCTCTATCATTCGATCGGCACTTTCCCCGGTAAGGCGGAAAAGATGGCGGAAGCTTTGTCCGCTTTCTCAGCCGTTTGGTCTGCTGAGGATGATGGTCAATGGCCAGCCGCACTCGCTGCACGTCAGACTTTCATCGATGCCTGGCGGAATGTGATTGATGCGCCAGCGGGTTCGCTGACGACAGCCGAGAATGTTACAACCGCGCTTTACAGCATCATAGGCGGCCTGCCAGCAGAGCGTCTGCGCGGTAAGCGGCTGCTTGTGGCCGCCGATTGTTTCCCGAGCCTGCATTTCATGCTGGCAGGCATCGCGCAGCGCTTTGGTTTTACGCTGGACACTGTGCCGATGCGTCCCGGCGAGGCATGGGTGCGTGATGAGGATTTCATTGCGCGCTGGCAGGACGATGTGGGCGTGGCACTGCTGACATTCGTTTCATCCACCACCTCGCATAAGGTGGATGTTGAAGCCCTTTGTGCCCATGGCCGAGCGATGGGAACACTCGTTGGTGTCGATATCACGCAGGGCGTCGGCGTTCTGCCATTCTCTGTCAAGGCGACCGGGGCTGATTTCGTCGTTTCCACCTCGCTGAAATGGCTGTGCGGCGCTTCAGGCGCCGGGATCATACAGGTCACACCATCGTTGTTGGCCGATTTGCGGCCCGAGCTTCGGGGTTGGTTCAGTCAGGAAAACCCCTTTTCCTGGGATCTCGACGGGTTTTCCTTTGCAGGTGATGCGCGGCGCATGGATCATGGTACGCCAGCGATTCTGGCTTCGGTCGCGTCTCTGCCAGGTATCCAATGGGCGATGGAGCAGGGTGTCGACAATATCCGCGCGAACAATCTCGCTAGCGCCCATGCAATCATTGCGCGCGCACAGAATCTGGGTTGGAAACTTGTTTCCCCGGTCGACGATGCACGGCGCGGCGGCAGCGTGATGCTGACCCTGCCATCCGATGTCGTTCCGGCAGCGGTTGTATCGGCGCTGCGCGAGCAGAAAATCTATTGCGATGCGCGCGGCAGCACGATGCGGCTATCGCCAGGTTACGTCACGTCCACCGATGCGGTCGACCACCTATTCACCGCGCTTGAACGCATTGTGCCGAAACGAAATGCCTGATGCAGATTACAGGCACGATAAATTATCGATCATAATCAGAGACACGAAGTCCAGAGAGGAACCATGTTTAAAAAAGTCGCTATTCTGACAGCTGCAGCGCTGTCGTTTATGGTTTCGTCCGCCTTTGCGGACGGCAAGATTGTTGTCGGCTCCTATGCGGCCAACCCGCCATGGGAATTCAAGAACGAGAAGGGTGTCTTCGAGGGCTTTGAAGTCGATGTCGCGACCGAAGCCGCAAAGCGGCTCGGCATGGACGTTGAATTCCAGCCTCTCGGTTTCCAGGCGCTGTTTGCCGCCACCAGTTCGGGCCGTATCGATTTCGCCATTTCGTCCATTTCGGTCACGAACGAACGCCTGAAGACGCAGTCTTTCACGCAGCCTTATTACGACAGCGACGGCACAATCGTCGGCAAGGCCGATGCCCCGGTCAAGACGCTGGAAGACCTCAAGGGCAAGGTGATCGGCGTCGTCGCTGGCACCACCGGCGAGAGCTGGGCAAAGGAAAACGCCGAGAAGCTTGGCGTTGCCGAGGTCAAGAGCTATGCGGCTCAACAGGATCTGCTGCTCGACGTGCAGACGGGTCGAATTGTCGGTGGCGCCGGTGAACTGGCCGGCTTCCAGTACGCGATCCAGAAAATGCCGGCCTTGAAGGTTCTCGTTCGTATCCCGACTGGTGAACGCTTTGCCATGATGGCCAAGAAGGATCTCGAAATCCTGCCGAAGGTCAATGATGCGATTTCCAAGATGAAGGAAGATGGCACTCTCGCCGCCATCCACAAGAAGTGGTTCGGTGTTGAACCGGATGCCGGTACTTCGACCGTCAAACCGATGCCGGTTCCATCCGCGCAGTAAACGCGAGCAGCTGCGTCGGAGTGTCTGACGCAGCCGCCTCTCAAACCATCTCAGGATTTCCGGATTGATGCCATGGGTCTGATCGAAACGTTTTTCAATTGGGACATTCTCGTCCGGTCCTTTCCAATTCTGCTGCTCGGGCTCGGGAATACCCTGCTTCTGGGCGTGACCGCCATTTTCTTCGGCAGTCTTTTCGGTCTGCTTCTTTGCTTTGTGCGCCTCTATGCGCCCAAACCGTTTCAGTATATCGCCATCGGCTACATCGATATCTTTCGGGCGTTGCCGGTTCTGGTGGTGCTGATCCTGATCTATTACGCACTGCCTTTCGTCGGCATTTCGTTTTCCTCTTTCACCTCGGCGACGCTGGCGCTTTCCATGGTGCTCGCCGCTTTTACGGCTGAAGTTTGCCGCGCGGGCATCGAGAATGTGCCTAAGGGGCAGTTCGAAGCAGCGGTCTCGCTGGGCCTGCCTTTCTGGCAAGCGATGCGCAAAATCATTCTGCCGCAGGCACTCAAGGTCATGGTGCCCCCACTGACCTCCAATTGTATCTCGACGTTCAAGGATACAGCGCTCGCCTCGGTAGTTGCCATGCCAGATCTGCTCAAGCAGGCCAACGACACGCAAGCGCTGATGGCCAATCCCACGCCTTTGATTGGCGCCGCAATCATCTATTTCGCGTTCCTCTGGCCGATGGTTCGTCTGGTAGGCTATCTCGAAAAGCGCAGCGCCACCGCAAAGACCGCCCGCTGACCTCGCCAGAACTGGTTTCCCCCGATGACCGATAGTATCTCCGTAAACACGTCCGACCGCCCGGCCATCATTATGCGTGGCATCAACAAGTGGTACGGTAATTATCACGCGCTACGCGATGTCACCCTCTCCGTTGCGAAAGGCGAGCGCATCGTGATCTGCGGGCCATCGGGCTCGGGAAAATCGACAACCATCCGCTGCATCAATCAACTGGAAAAGCATGAAAGCGGCTCGATCGTCGTCGACGGCATAGAGCTTAACGGAAAGGGTCCGCAGCTGGATGCCATCCGCCGCGAGGTCGGCATGGTGTTCCAGCATTTCAACCTATTTCCGCATCTGACGATCCTTGAGAACTGCACCATCGCCCCGATGACGGTGAAGAAGATTCAACAAAAGGAAGCCGAAGACCTCGCCCGCAAGTATCTTGAGCGCGTACGCATTGGCCATCTGGCGGATCGCTATCCTTCGCAGCTTTCGGGAGGACAACAGCAGCGCGCAGCAATTTCGCGGTCGCTTTGCATGCAGCCTAAGGTGATGCTGTTCGACGAGCCGACCTCGGCGCTCGACCCCGAAACCGTGGGCGAAGTGCTCGATACAATGATCTCGCTGGCCGAAGACGGTATGACAATGCTGGTCGTGACCCATGAAATGGGCTTTGCCCGTCGGGTTGCCGACCGGGTGATCTTCATGGATCACGGCGCGATTTGCGAGGAAGCCAAGCCGCAAGATTTCTTCACCGCGCCGAAGAGCGAGCGGGCCGCCGCCTTCCTTCGACAGATCATGCACTAGAGCGGTTTCAGTGAAAGTTGAGTCGTTGTAACCGCTCTGACCTTTTGTTTATATGCACATCTTATCCGAAAACCGCTTTGCACTTTTCGGGATGTGCTCTTGCCGCGAAAGCGGTACAGACATTCGTTTGGGAGTATCTCGATGCCCACAGCTTTTGAAAGCGCCGGAGCGTTTCCGGTGGACCGCGTGCGCGCCCATTTTCCGGCTTTATCCCTGCCGGGCAATCCGGTCTTCTTCGACAATGGTGCTGGTGCGCAGGTGCCTCAGGGCGTTATCGACGCTGTTAGCCACCACATGCTGCACCGCATGGTGCAGCGCGGAGGGCGCTATGCATCGAGCCGGGCGGTGGATCAGGCGATAGACGAGGCGCGCCAAAGTGTTGCCATTCTCGTCAATGCCTATGATCCGGCTGAAATTTCCTTCGGTATGAATGCGACCTCCTTTATCCGGCTCGTCAGCCTCGGCATCGCCAGGATGATCGATGAACGCAACGAGATTGTCGTTACCGACATGGATCATGACGCCAATATCTTGACCTGGCTGGCGCTCGAAAGCCAGGGGGTGAAATGCGTCTGGTGGCGGATGCGCGAGGACGGTAACCTGCATGTCGATGATCTGAAGCCGCTGCTCAACAGGCGTACACGTTTGGTGGCCGTCACGGTCGCCTCACATTCCATCGGCTCGCTTGTCGATGTTCGCAGCGTCGCGGAACTGGCGCACGCTGCGGGTGCGGAAGTTTTTCTGGATGCCGTCCATTATGGACCGCATGGTCTGATCGACGTTCAGGCTTGGGATTGCGACTATTTGGTCTGCTCGGGGTACAAGAATTTCTCACCGCATATGGGCTTTCTCTGGGGCCGGTTCGACCTTCTCAAGGCCTTGCCGACATTCAAGGAAGACTTCATCCCCGACGTGCCTCCACACAAGATCGAAGTCGGCACCTTCACCTATGAAAATGCTGTCGGCATGGGCGCTGCAGTTGATTATCTGGAATCGCTTGGCCGCAACTTCGAGGCGTCGTCTGAAAAATCGCGCCGCGCCAATCTGGTGGCTGGCATGGCGGCTATCAGGGCCTATGAAACGACGCTGTCGCTTTCTGTCCTGAAGGTTCTGAAATCACATGACGCCATCGTCTACGGCATTGCGGACGAAGCGCGCATTGCCGAACGTGTACCCACTTTCTGCTTCAACCTTCCGGGCAAGCAGCCAGCCGATATTGCTCAGGCCATGGCGGATACGGGTATCATGATCCGCGATGGTCACCTGTTTGCGCCGCGGCTGATGGCACGGCTGGGGCTCAGCATGGAAAGCGGTGCGCTCCGGGCAACCCTGGTGCACTACAATACGGTGGAAGAGATCGCACATTTCGACAGGGTGCTGGCATCAATTCGGGATTGAAATCCGCCTCTGTATAAAGTGGTTGGGAATCTGGTGCGTCTGATCCCGCGACGGTGATAAGCACTGTAAGGCCGCCGCCTTCATTCAACGGCGGCCTTTTCGATTGATTATGCGTTATTTATCTAATCGCTTTCGCCGTGCGAGCATGTTGAGTGCCTCGACGAGCGCCGAGAAACCCATGGCGGCATAGATGTAGCCTTTCGGCACATGGAAGCCAAAACCGTCGGCGATCAGCGTCATGCCGATCATCAGCAGGAAGCTCAGCGCCAACATTACAATGGTCGGATTGGCGGCGATGAAGCGCGATAGCGGATCGGCAGCCAGCAGCATTACCGCCACAGCGGAGAGAACGGCGATGACCATGATGGCGATTTCGTCGGTCATGCCAACGGCGGTAATAATCGAGTCGACTGAGAAAACCAGATCGAGAATGAGTATCTGCACGACGGCAGCGCCCATCGTCAGTTCCGCGACTTTACCACCGATATTTTCCTTACCGTCATTCGGATCGACCGTGTGATGGATTTCCTTGGTCGCCTTCCAGACAAGGAAAAGACCACCCGCAATGAGGATGATGTCGCGCCACGAAAAGCCGTGGCCAAACGCTTCGAAGATCGGTTCTTTGAGCTGCACGATGATCGAGATCGTGAAAAGTAGCGCCAGACGCAATATAAGCGCGGCACCAATGCCGATCCGTCTTGCTTTTGATTGTAAATGAGCGGGGAGTTTGTTCGTAAGGATCGAAATGAATATCAGATTGTCGATGCCGAGGACGATTTCCATCGTCACCAGCGTTATCAGTGCAGCCCAGCCGCCCGGGCTGGATAGAAACGCCAGATGCTCAGTAAGCAATTCCATGTAGACGACCCTTTGCGAAAAACTCGGTCGCACAGAAATAAGCATCCCGGATCGTTGTTCAACTACGCGTGATCAAAGATTTTCCACAACGTTGCCAATTGGCCATTCAAAAGCGCGGCGCGTCGGGCTGGAGGAGAGGTTTGCCTCAAGGTCGCTGAGCGGAAACGAGCGGACATTACGGAAGATTAATTTTACTTTACAGTAAAGTAAAATATGTTGGAAGCGTATATTTGGCTATCGTCCCCTATCAAGTCGGGGTCGGATCTTACGGCCTCGACGGATGAAAAGGCACCGACATATGAAATCTGGGAAACGCGGTTTACTGCTATTTATATTGGGGCTGTTCCTCGTCGGAGCTTATTTCGCATGGCAGGGCATGCAAAAGACCTCAGCTGAGGCGACAACGGCAGCGGCTGCACCAACTCCAGCAAGAGCGACAGCTGTCGAAGCTGCAACCGTGGAAACACGGGATCTGGACAGCATCATCTCGGCAGTCGGCAGCCTTCGCGCCAAAGAATCCGTTACGCTGGCATCGGAAATCGGCGGGCGCGTGGACAAGATTCTGTTCGAAGAAGGCCAGCGTGTTCAAGCGGGCAGCGTCCTCTTCCAGCTAGATACCTCGATCCTGAGCGCTTCCGTACAGTCAGCCCGGGCGGCAAATGTGCTTGCCAAATCCACCTTTGACAGGACGGAAGCCCTATCGAAGCGCGGTATCAGCGCGACGCAGGCTCTGGAGGAAGCGCAGGCAAATCTGCGCAACACCGAAGCTGCTCTGGCACTGGCCGAAGCGCAGCTAGCGCAGACTTCGATCAAGGCGCCCTTCGATGGCGTGGTCGGTCTGCGCTCCGTCAGCGTTGGCGCTTATGTTACGGCTGGATCCACCAATCTGGCCAAGCTGGATCAGATCGATCCGCTGGTGGCTGAGTTCACCCTACCGGAAGTGGCGCTGGCGGATATTACGCCCCAGCAGCAGGTTTCGGTGGTTGCGGACGCGCTGCCAGACCAGCGGTTTCAAGGTCAGGTCTATGCCATCGAACCGTCCATCGACGAAACCGGTCGTTCCATTCGTATGCGTGCGCTTATCGCCAATCCTGATCTGAAGTTGCGACCGGGCCTTTTCGTGCGCGTCAATGTCACGACTGGCACCAAGGCAGATGCCATGCTGGTGCCGGAAAGCGCCATTGTGCCAAGCGGCGAAACACAGACCGTCTATCGGATCAAGGATGACGATACGATCGAGATCGTTACGGTAACTTTGGGCCAGCGTCTGGATGGGAAAGTGGAGATTGTATCCGGGCTTGATAACACGGCGCGGGTGATCACGGCTGGGCAGCAAAAACTGCAGAATGGCAGCAAGGTCAGCGTTCAGGAAGCGCTGGCGGAGGGCTCGGTCTAATGTCCATATGGGAAATGTGTGTCCGCCGGCCAGTCTTCGCGACTGTTCTGAGCCTTGTTCTCGTGCTGCTCGGCATCGTATCCTATGAGCGGTTGAGCACCCGCGAATACCCCGATGTTGAAGAACCGACGGTTTCGGTTTCCACGACCTATTCCGGCGCCAATGCCGAAATCGTGGAAAGTCAGGTGACGCAGGTTCTGGAAACGCAGCTTTCCGGCATTGCCGGTATCGACGTGGTGTCATCGACAAGTCGCGCCGAAACCAGCGCTATCACGGTGCGCTTTACCCTGGGGACCGACCCCGAAGTCGCTGCTGCAGAAGTCCGCGACCGCGTGTCCCGCGCAAGGCGCAATCTCCCGGATGAGATTGACGAGCCTATCGTGGCTAAGGTGGAGGCGGATGCCCAGCCCATCGTCTATGTAGCTTTTACAAGCGACCGCCATTCCGGTCTTGAAATCACCGATCTTCTCAACCGCTCGATTGTTGATCGCATCCAAAATTTGCCCGGCGTCTCGGAAGCCCGTGTTTTGGGCGCGCGCGAATATGCGATGCGCGTCTGGATCGATGCTCGCAAGCTGGCGGGTTATGGCTTGACGGTTCAGGATGTCGAAACGGCTCTTGAAAACCAGAATGTCGAAGTGCCCGCCGGGCGTATTGAAAGCAAGGACCGGGAGTTCACGCTTCTCGCCAATACGGCGCTGACGACGCCTGAAGAATTCGCGGATATCATCATCAATGTCGTGAATGGTTATCCGGTGCGTCTGCGTGATGTCGGAAGGACCGAATTGGGCGCCGCCGACGAACGGCGCGCCACCACCAAACAGGGGCAAACGGCGATATCCATCGGCGTTGTCAAGCAGGCGACAGCGAACCCGCTTGATGTCGCGAATAGCCTGCGCGCTGTTCTCCCCGGCATCCAGGAGAGTCTGCCGGATGGGATGCAAGCCGAAATTACCTATGATACGTCGATCTTTATCGACCGTTCCATTGCAGCAGTGTTCACTACGATTGGGGAGGCGATAGTCCTCGTCATCATGGTGATCTTCTTCTTCCTGCGTTCAGTGCGCGCGAGCCTTATTCCCATCGTGACAATACCGGTTTCGCTCATAACGACGCTGGCAATCATGTTTGCCTTCGGCTTCAGTATCAACACACTGACCTTGCTCGCCATGGTACTGGCTATTGGTCTGGTGGTGGATGACGCTATCGTCGTTCTGGAAAACGTGCACAGGCGTATCGAAGAAGGGGAAACCCCGGTACAGGCAGCCATTGCCGGTACGGGAGAAATCGCCTTCGCGGTCATCGCGATGACGCTTACACTGGCTGCTGTCTATGTGCCGATTGCGTTCACGGAGGGCCGGACCGGGCAATTGTTCATCGAGTTTGCCCTGACACTCGCGGGTGCAGTGCTGGTCTCCGGTTTCGTGGCTCTGACGCTGACACCCATGATGTGCGGCAAGCTGTTGCGTCACAATGAAAATCAGGGTCGGATTTCACGCGCCTTGGAGGGGTTTCTCGACCGTCTCAACGAGTATTATCGGCGCGCGCTCGGCCTTGCCATGCGACACAAGCTAATTGTGCTCACGAGCGCTGCGGCAACGGCTGCCTTGGCGGGTTTCCTTTATGTCAATCTGCCAAGCGAACTTGCTCCGGTGGAGGATAGAGGTGTCATCCGCATGGCGGGCACTGCTCCGGAAGGTTCAACGCTTCAGTTTACGCAGCGTTATGGTCAGGTCAGCGAGGAGATCCTTTCCAACATACCCGAGATCAGTACCTATTTTGCCATTTACGGTTTTCCGCAGGTGACCAATTTCAGCGCCTTTGGGCTGCTGAAGGACTGGGACGAGCGTGATCGCAGTCAGCAGGAAATCATTCAGTCCATCGGTCCGCAAATGACGGCGATCCCGGGCGTTCGTGGCTTTGCCTTTAATATGCCATCGCTTTCGACCGCACGTGGCAGCGGGGCAGGCGCCAATAATCCGGTCCAGTTTGTGATCCAGTCTTCCTCAAGCTACGAGGATCTCAATACGCTTGCGAACGCATTTGTCGATAGGATCAAGGAGAATCCAGGACTGGTGAACGTTGAATCGAACCTCGATCTCAACAAGCCTCGTATGGAAATCAACATGAACCGCGAGAAAATCCGCGAGGCGGGTCTACAGGTTTCCGATGTCGGGCGTACGCTGGAAACGATGTTCGGCAGCCGTCAGGTAACACGCATCGACCGGGATGGCGAGCAATCGGATGTTCTTGTCCAGCTTGACGCCAGCGACCGTGCTACACCGGATTCCATCAATATCGTCAATGTGCGTGGCTCGTCCGGCCAGCTTATTCCGTTGTCCAATCTCGTGACCGTCAAGGAAAGCGTCGAACCAGCTAATCTCTATCGTTTCAACCGGCTGCGCTCGGCAACGATCAGTGCGGGTCTGGCTCCCGATTATTCACTGGGCGAGGCGCTGACTTATCTGCAAAATACCGCGAATGAGACCTTTCCAACCTATGCGCAGTACGATCTGGAAGGGGAGTCTCGTGAATTCACCAGCTCCAATTCAAGCATTCTGTTCGTGTTCGGCCTGGCTATCCTGTTTATCTATCTGGTTCTGGCAGCGCAGTTTGAAAGCTTTGTCAGCCCATTCATCATTCTGCTCACGGTTCCGCTGTCGATTGCGGGCGCTTTGCTGGCGCTGTGGCTCGCAGGCGCGAGTATGAACGTCTATAGTCAGATTGGTCTGGTCACACTCGTCGGACTGATTACCAAACATGGTATTCTGATTGTCGAGTTCGCAAATCATATGCGTGACCAGGGACGCAACGCTGCCGAAGCGGTGGTGGAAGCGGCGGTGATGCGTCTGCGCCCGATCCTCATGACCACAGGGGCAATGGTGCTTGGCGCTATCCCGCTTGCCATCGCGACCGGGGCCGGTGCGCAAAGCCGTCAGGCCATCGGCTGGGTGATTGTTGGTGGTATGTCCTTCGGCACCTTGTTGACCCTCTTCGTGGTGCCTGTGGTCTACACTCTTGTGATGGGCAGGGCCAAATATTCGCAGGAGATACCGAGCAGAGCGTAAACGATGGTGGGCGGATATTTGAGCGCGCCGGGATTTAGTGTCGAATTTGTCCCGTTCGATGGCTTTGTGCAGCGCGCGTCGGCTCGCGCCGATGCGGCGCTCGCTCTCGCCCCTAATGAGCGGTGGTGCCAGAAATTGGCTGTCAGGCGAGTTGCTCTGTAAGGTATTTTGAAACGAAATCCACAAACGCCCGTACTCGCGCCAGTGGATAGCGGCTTGCAGGCCAAAGAAGATAAAATATCCCGGTATTGTTGGTCGCGCCCGGTAGAACATCGACAAATGAGCCATCTCGTATTCTGCTTTTAGCGGAAAAGCTTGGCAGCATGGCGATGCCGTTTCCGTCCAAAACCAATTGTATAATGGAATCGACGGTGGTTACAGTGAATGTTTCCGGCGCCCTCGAGTTCTCGTCGTCCTGACCGGCCAGTTCCCAGGGAGCAATCTTACCGGTTTCCGAATAACGGTGCCTGAGGCAGCGATGGTTTTGGAGATCTGCAACGGACTTAGGCGCGCCGCATCGTGCGATATAATCCGGTGAGGCGACGAGGCACCACGAAAACTCCCCGACCTTCCGGTAAAGCAGGCGACTATCCTTCGGTTTTCCGGTGCGGATCACCACATCGAACCCTTCGTCAATGACATCGGCAAAGCGGTCGCTGATATCCAACTCGAGATCAACTTCCGGATAGGCCTTCATAAAAGCGCTGACGGCTGACACCAGCAGCGTGGATGAAATGGGCAAGCCGATTTTCAGGCGTCCGCGGATGCCCTGAGATGACTGGGATAACTCTGCCTGCGCCACTTCCAGTTCGCCTAGAACGCGGCGGCACCGTTCAAGAAACAGTTTTCCTTCGGTGGTAAGTGCGATTGAGCGCGTCGAGCGATGAAACAGTCGCACACCGAGTTGCTCTTCAAGCTTTTGCACCGATTTACCAACAGCAGAAGCCGACAGGCCTACAATTTGGCCCGCCTCACGAAAACTTCTCTTTTCGGCAGCATGTACGAATGTCTGGAGTGCGCCGATATTATCCAATTTCAATTTCATTCCGGAAAATCCTTCCACAATGATCCGAATTCAAGCGCTATTAAGCTATCTCGTCAACGCCGATACAAAGGCTGTCAGAAAATTGATGAATGCCAGTTCAGGAGAACCAGAACATGAGCAGCCTTTTCAAGCCGTTTAACCTTTCGGGTCTTGCACTACCCAATCGCATTGTCATGGCGCCGATGACTCGCTCGCGGAGTTTTAGTGGCGCGGCTGACGAGCTGGTTGCGCTCTATTACAGCCAGCGCGCGACAGCGGGGCTGATCGTCACCGAAGGTACGCCGATTTCGCGTGAAGGGCAGGGATATCTTTTCAATCCTGGAATTTTCAGCGAAGAACAAATCAAGGGCTGGCGTCTGGTTACCCAGTCTGTTCACAGCGCAGGCGGTCGTATTTTTGCCCAGCTCTGGCATGTTGGCCGCATTTCCAACCGGTCCATTCAGGAAGACGGCAAGGCACCCGTCAGTTCAACAGGCCGAGTGGCGTCAGGCGCGATGTCTTTTGTTCGTAATGCGAATGGTGAGCCCGATTTCGTGCCGGTCTCGGAGCCGCGCGCTCTGACGACTGAAGAAGTGAAACGGGTGATCGGCGACTTTGTGCAGGCAGCACGCAATGCAGTCGATGCGGGCTTCGACGGCGTGGAACTGCATGGTGCCAATGGCTATCTGCTGGAACAGTTCATTAACCCTCTGGTCAATGACCGCGACGATATCTATTCCGCCAAAACCATCGAAGGGCGCCTGCGCTTTGTGCTCGAAACCGTCGATGCGGTATCGGAAGCCATTGGCGCCAGCCGCGTCGCCATTCGCCTGTCGCCATATGGCACCATTCACGACAATCCACTGTTCCCGGACCTCGAAGAGACTTATGTCGCACTGGCAGCGGAACTGGGCAAGCGCGGCGTGGCCTATGTTCATGTCATGGATCAATCTGGGCAGGTCAAGCTGCCTTATGGCGAACGCCCTGTCAGTGATGCCATTCACGGCTTGATGGAACAATGGCGTCCGTTGTTGCCGAATACGGCGCTCATCCTGGCTGGCGGTCTGGATCAGGCGCGTGCTCAGCGTCTGCTTGATGCCGGATTGATTGACCTTGCGGCGTTCGGCCAGCCATTCATCGCCAATCCTGATCTGGTCGAGCGGCTGCGCAACAACTGGCCTCTGGCAGAGCCTGATCGCGCAACATATTACGGTGGCGGACGCGCGGGCTATGTCGATTATCCGCCCTATGCTGGACGTTCGCTGGTCGCCTGATCGTCAGGTTCCCTCCCTTTGGCTTCGGCGTCGCACTCATGAAGCAACTGTAGGCGCACCGGGTCATCCTGCCCGAGATCATTCGTGTCGGGCTTTTTCAAGAAAGGACGAAACCGTGTTTTCAAAAATCCTGTCTGCTGGTGCTTTGCTGAGCGCCACGATGCTATTTTCATCGCCAGTTCTGGCGCAAGAAAACGTATTGCCTTCCATCAACACGCCGCCGGAAGTTTCCAAGGCGAACCTGGCCAAAGTCAAAGCCGAAAAGCGCGGTCAATATGCCGTTCCTGAGGGGTTCGAAAGCGGCATGGTGGAAACCGACGGTATCCGCCTCCACTATGTGCGCGGCGGCGAAGGCAAGGGCGATCCAATCATCTTCGTGCACGGCTTCGGCTCTACCTGGAAAATGTGGCAACCGGCTCTGGAGAAATTCTCTGCCAACCATCAGGTTATCGCGATCGACCTGCCGGGTTTAGGTCAGTCGGAGCCATCGGCCAAGCGATATGACGCAGAGCAGATGAGCGCCTATCTTCTGGGCGCGATCAAAAGCCTGACCGACAATCAACCTTTCACCTATGTCTGCCACGACCTGTGTAACTCGGCATCCTATCCGATGGTCGCTAACAATCAGGATATCATCAAGAAGGTCGTGTTCATGGATTCGCCGATCCCCGACAAGGCGATGTGGACCTATCCAGGTTTGACGCCAAATGGTCCGGGCCTCGGCTGGCATTTCGGCTATTTCTCGTTCGGCGATATTGCCGAGAAAATGGTCTCCACAGATCCGGTGCTGTTCATGAGCTACTTCATCAAGGAATATGCGGGCAAGAGGGACGTCTTCACACCGGAACTACTGGATGAGCTGATCGAACCCTATTCGACCCGCGCCAATCTGCGCGCCGCCTTTGGCTATTATCAGTCACATTCGGACAGCGCCCGCCAGAACGAAGCGCTGCTTGCCGCCGGCAAACAACTGACCATCCCGGTCTATTCGATCAGCGGTGCCAAGGGCGTAAACGACGTTCTGCCGAAGCAACTGGCAGCCCGCTTCGTAAAGGACCCCAGCAAGCTTGGTTCGACCATTCTCCCAGACACCGGCCATTGGCTGCTTGAAGAATCGGCAACTGAAGTCAACGCGCTGCTTGCCGACTTTATCGACCAGTAAGCCAAGGTAATCCTCACCAACGGTTTCGTGATTGCGGCAGCCCATGCAGCGGTCACGAAACCATGTTGGTATTGCAAATGGCGAATATCGTGACTTTGGCTGTTGAAACGAGCAATTGGAGACCCAAATGACTGTATCACCCACAATCCCGATGATGATGGCAATCGCATTGGGAATTGCAACACCTGCCATGGCGGACCCTTTGCTTGGTGATTTCGATTATGGTTGGCCGGTCCAGCACCAAACCATTCTCAGTCAGAACGAGGCCATGACGATGGCCTATATCGACGCCCGCCCGGAAAATGCCAACGGCCAGACGGCCGTTCTTCTGCATGGCAAGAACTTCTGCGGCGGCACATGGGAAACAACCATCAAAGCCCTGACCGGTGAGGGGTACCGAGTGATTGTCCCCGATCAGATTGGGTTCTGCAAATCAACGAAGCCAGCGCGTTATCAATATGGTCTGCACGCGCTTGCTGACAACACGCACCAGCTTCTGACTGCACTTAACATCGAAAAGCCAGTTCTGGTCGGGCATTCGATGGGCGGTATGCTGGCCATACGCTACGCGCTGCAATATCCGGATGAACTCCAGAAGCTGGTCGTGGTCAATCCGTTGGGGATGGAAGATTGGCGTGCCAAGGGCGTTCCGAATGCGACCATCGATCAACTATACGCCACTGAACTGAAGGTGACGCGGGCAAGCATCAAGGCCTATCAGCAATCGACTTATTATGCTGGCACGTGGAAACCCGAATTCGACCGGCCCGTCGATATGCTGGCGTCCATGTATGAAGGGCCGGGCGGAAATATCGTAGCCTGGCATCAGGCTTTGACTGCTGACATGGTGTTCAACCAGCCTGTTGTCCATGAATTCGACAAGCTGCGTGTGCCGACAGTGCTGATGATCGGCCTGAAAGACAATACGGCCATGGGCAAGAACCGCGCGGATGCGAAGCTTGCAGCGACGCTTGGCAATTATCCGGTATTGGCAGAGGAGGCTCAGGCGCGCATACCCAATTCGCAACTGATCACCTATCCTGATTATGGGCATACCCCACAGATGCAGGATCCAGAACGCTTCAATGCTGATCTAATAAAGGCGATTGGCTCGCCACGATAGACCGCCGGAGCCTAGGCGGTTCCGTGGTCACCTATCATACGCTGGCCATGATTTTTTACTTGCCGTGGTCTCGGCCGTTATAAGACGCGTATGAAAGCTAATCCGGTTGCGAGGTCTGTTGCGGAAGACGTTCGTGCGCCACCGCGTATTTGCGGTGGCATTCAGAGCCGCAGAGCCCGAAACATCATGAACGCATCAGTATAGATGAGGTTGGCCGCGGGCCATTTCCGTTGTTCATCTTCTCACATATAGAGGGATTCCATTCCACGGACGCCCGTGACTTTGGAATAGCTGCCTTTGATACTTTACTAAATCCATAGACAATAGGCTCTCCAAGGAGTGATTGTATGAAGGTTTTAGGCATCTATGGCAGCGTCAAGCGACCGTCGCGGACGGCACGACTGGTTGACGATATTCTCGCGGGCATCGCCCGCGGCGCGAGTGTCGAGATAGACAGAATTGATCTGGTCGACGCCGCGCCGGTTCTGTTCCGTGCATTGCGCGCCGATCAGCTGGATGCTGCTGGCCGTGCTATCATCGACGCTGTCGAGGCTGCGGATGTGCTTGTGGTCGGCTCGCCCGTCTATCGCGCATCCTATACCGGTGCGCTGAAGCATCTCTTTGATCTTGTTGATTTTCGTGCCTTGCAGGGACGGCGCGTTGTTCTTGCCGCGACGGGCGGCTCACCGCTGCACGGGCTGATGTTGGAACATCAGTTTCGCCCGTTGTTTGGGTTTTTCGGTGCCGTCACCATTCCAACAACGGTCTATGCCGTCGAAGCGGATTTCACTGAATATACTCTTTCCAATCCAGCCGTTGAAGCGCGCATTGAGCGGGCTGTTTCGGAACTATTCGATCTTTCACCTGCCATACCCCGCACCGTTGCGTCGTCGGAAACGGGCGACCGGACGCTTCGCGTCGTGCCGGGCGAAGCCATTGCGAATTGATGATCACCTAAGGAGTTAAACCATGACAGAACGCAGCAGAAATCCCGTGAAATTTGCCTATTGGGTGCCGAATGTCTCTGGCGGCCTTGTCATTTCGAATATTGAACAGCGCACCAGCTGGACGATTGATTATAACCGCAAGCTGGCGCAGATCGCCGAAGCAAATGGCTTCGAATATGCGTTGAGCCAGATTCGCTTCACGGCGGGCTATGGTGCGGAATTCCAGCATGAATCCGTATCATTCAGCCACGCACTTCTTGAATCCACCAAAACGCTGAAGGTGATTGCAGCCATTCTGCCCGGACCATGGAATCCGGCGCTTGCTGCCAAGCAGATCGCGACGATCAACCACCTCACCAATGGTCGCGTTGCGGTGAATGTCGTCAGCGGTTGGTTCCGTGGCGAGTTCCACGCCATTGGCGAGCCATGGTATGACCACGATGAGCGTTACCGCCGCTCGGAGGAATTCATTCGAGCGCTGCGCGGCATCTGGACCGAAGACAGCTATTCATTCCATGGTGATTTCTATCGCTTCAACAACTATTCGCTGAAGCCAAAGCCCATTGATCCACAACCTGAGATCTTTCAGGGCGGCTCGTCGCGTGCTGCGCGCGATATGGCATCACGGGTTTCCGACTGGTATTTTACCAATGGCAATACGCCGGAGGAAATCGCCAAGCAGGTCGATGACATTCAAACCAAGGCGGCGGAAAACAACCATTCGGTTCGCGTCGGCGTCAATGCCTTTGCCATCGTTCGTGACACGGAGGAAGAGGCAAAGGCCGTTCTCGCCGAGATCATTGAAAAGGCCAATCCCGAAGCGGTCAATGCTTTCGGTCACGAGGTCAAGAATGCTGGCAAGTCCTCGCCCGAAGGCGAAGGCAATTGGGCAAAGTCCAGCTTTGATGATCTTGTCCAGTATAATGACGGTTTCCGCTCCAACCTGATCGGCACGCCGCAGCAGGTGGCTGAACGCGTGGTCAAGCTGAAACGCGCCGGTGCCGATCTTATCCTGCTCGGTTTCCTGCATTTCCAGGAAGAAGTCGAATATTTCGGCAAGCACGTCATTCCGCTGGTGCGCGCGCTGGAAGAAGCGGAAGACAACGCGGCCCTCGCCGCCGAATAGACCAAACCGAATGATGGAGGCGACGGTTATCGCCGTCGCTCCAGCTTAACGCGGACGCAATCGTGTTCGCGAACGGACGGTTACGTCCGTTTATCCGCCAGAATGCCCTGATTGAATTCGAGTAAAACACGGAACGAACAATGTCGGCATTGCATTTCCTGATTGCAGATACTGATGCGGAAGCGAGCGCAGAAACGCGGGCGGCGGCTGAAGCTGCCCCCGCATCGCTGCGACGCGATCTTGCACTGGAGCTGCGCGGCATCGGCCTGTCGTTCGGGGGCGTTGTTGCCTTGCAAGATGTTGACCTCAAGGTCCGACAGGGAGAAATTCGTGCGATCATCGGACCGAACGGTGCTGGAAAAAGTTCGCTCATCAATGTCATTTCAGGCGTCTACCGGCCCAGTCGTGGGCAGATCGCCATTGGTGGTAAGAGCTATGATCCGGTGCCGATCCAGAAGCTGGCGCATCTTGGCGTTGCGCGTACCTTTCAAAACCTCGCTTTGTTCAAGGGCCTGAGTGTTCTCGACAATGTCGCGTCGGGACGCGCCTTTGCCAATCGTTCGAATTTTCTGAGCCAGATCGTGGGGTTGCCACAGGCTCGCCGCGCGCAGGCGGATGCCTGCGAACGGGCAAGTCGCGTCATCGATTTTCTGCATCTGTCGTCCTATGCCGACCGGCTGGCAGGCACTTTGCCCTATGGTCTGCAAAAGCGGGTTGAACTTGCCCGTGCTTTGACCGCCGCGCCGCGTATCCTGCTTCTTGATGAGCCGATGGCCGGTATGACCGCCACCGAAAAGAACGAGCTTGCCGATTATATCCGCCTGGCGAGGGACGAATATGACATTACCGTCGTGCTGATCGAGCATGACATCGGCGTTGTGATGGGCCTCTCAGACCGCATTGCAGTACTCGATTACGGGCGCAAGATTGCCGATGGCACGCCGCAGGAGATCGCATCCGATCAGCATGTCATTGATGCATATCTTGGTGTGGCGCCGGAAAATGAAGATGGGGAGGGTATTTGATGGCTGATTTTGATTGGATGTTCTTCACGGAAGTGCTGATTGGCGGGCTGTTGTCCGGAGTCATGTATTCCCTTGTCGCCATCGGGTTTGTGCTGATTTATAAAACGTCCGGTGTGCTGAATTTCTCGCAAGGGGCGCTGCTGCTTTTCGCGGCGCTGACTTTCGTCAGCCTCACGGAGCGGGGCGTGCCGTTCTGGGCAGCCTTTGTCGTTATGTTTGCCGCCATGGTGATCATCGGTATCGCCATTGAACGCAGCGTACTGCGGCCTCTTACCAACAAGCCGCCGATCACGCTCTTTATGGCGACACTCGGCCTGTCCTACATCATTGAGGGCGCAGCCCAGCTCCTATGGGGCACGCAGGTTCACGCTCTTGACCTCGGGATCGAAGATGTGCCCTTCGATGTTGGAGGCATTTTCATCAGCCAGTTTGATATTTTTGCCGCCGTGGTCGCGGCTGGCATGGTGGCGCTACTATCAGCATTCTTTCGCTATACGCGGATCGGCCTCGGCTTCCGTGCTGTTGCTGACGACCAGTTCGCAGCCTTGGCCATTGGGCTCAAACTGCCATGGATATGGGCCAGCGTATGGGCCGCTGCCGGTCTGGTCGCGCTGGTCGCAGGCCTGCTATGGGGTGCGCGCCTTGGCGTGCAATTCTCGCTGTCGCTGGTCGTGCTGAAGGCTTTACCGGTTCTGGTACTCGGTGGCTTCGATTCCATTCTTGGTGCGATTGTCGGCGGATTACTGGTGGGCGCATCGGAGAAGTTAGCGGAGGTTTATATCGGAGAATATCTCGGTGGAGGCATTGAGAGCTGGTTTGCCTATGTGGTGGCACTCGCTTTCCTGCTCATTCGCCCGTCAGGCCTGTTCGGCCAGAAGCTTGTGGAAAGGGTCTGACCATGTCCGTCATAGCAGCCAGTTCCTCCAGTCCTGTTGCACCGCCGCGTTACGCCGCTCCGCTTGCGGTGCTGGTGGTTGCCTATCTCATTATACCGTTTATCGGCACGAGCTATCTCTTTGAGGCCATTCTTCTGCCGTTTTTGGCCTTGAGCCTTGCAGGCGTCGGGCTCAATCTTCTCACGGGCTATGCCGGGCAGGTGTCGCTGGGGTCGGCGGCCTTCATGGCTGTGGGGGCCTTCGCCGCCTATAATTTCAATCTGCGCGTCGATGGTTTGCCGTTGCTGGCTTCCATCGTGCTGGCGGGGCTTTCGGCAGCGGCGATTGGCGTTGTCTTCGGCCTGCCGAGCCTGCGTCTGCGCGGCTTTTACCTTGCGGTTTCGACGCTCGCCGCGCAGTTCTTCGTGCAATGGGCGCTGACCAAGTTCGGATGGTTTTCCAACAATTCCGCCTCCGGCGTCATCGATGCTCCGGCGTTGTCCATCGGCGGTATTGCCTTTGAGGGAGCAGTCGGACGCTATCTATTCGCACTGACAATTGTGGTGGCGGTCACGTTCCTCGCCTATCGCCTGGTGTCGTCGCAGACCGGACGGAATTTCATTGCCGTGCGCGACAATGAAACGGCAGCGCGGATCATCGGTGTGCCGGTGTTGCGGACCAAGCTGCTTGCCTTTGCGGTTTCCTCTTTCATCATCGGGGTGGCGGGTGTGCTATGGGCCTTTGCCTATCTGCGCACGGTGGAACCGGCGGGTTTCAATCTCGACCGCTCGTTCCAGATATTGTTCATCATCATCATTGGTGGCCTCGCATCGATACGGGGCGCCTTTTTTGGCGCAGCACTGATCGTCGTTTTCCCGCTGATCTTGTCGAGGGTTGGGGGACTGTTGCTCGGCGACGTGTTCGATTCCGGCGTGCTGGATATGACGCAGCGCATTGTCGTCGGCGTCTTCATCATCCTGTTTCTGGTCCTTGAGCCCGACGGGCTTGTGTCGCTCTGGGACCGACTGAAAGCGAACTTTACGGCAGTTATCCGACGGTCGTGATATCCGGAAGCGCCTCAGAAGGCTTCCAACAAAGTCCATAAATCCTGAACGAAACCGGGTGGTGATTATTCCATCCGATAGATGGAGTGCGTCCAGAAATGACCCTATATACGAAAATCAAAACCGCGGCTCTCGCTGCTGGTATAGGCCTTGCTACTTTTGCGCTTCCGGCGCAGGCAGACGAGCAGTATTTCCCGCTTCAGAGCTATCGCGTCGGCCCTTACGCTGCAGGAGGCACCGGATTCTTTGGTGGTTTCATCGATTACCTCAATCTGATCAACACCCGCGATGGTGGAGTTAATGGGGTCAAGTTGACGTGGTCGGAAGCCGAAACGCAATATGAGGTTGAACGTGGTGTGGAAGCCTATGAGCGTCTGAAAAGCAATCCCGGCATTGCCGCGTGGAACCCGCTTTCTGTGGGCATCGCCTATGCGATGATCGACCGTATCACGCAGGACAAGGTGCCATTGATCACCATTAATCACGGGCGCACGGATTCCACCGATGGACGTGTGTTCCCTTATGTCTTTTCACTATTGCTCAATCCCTATTCTGAAACGTCCGGTATCGTGAACTACATCGCCTCCAAGGAAGGTGGTCTTGATAGTCTCAAAGGTAAAAAGATTGTGGTACTCTACCACGGCTCGCCTTATGGCAAGGAAACCATCCCGATTTATGAACTGCTTGCGGAGAAATATGGTTTCGAGTTGCAGCAGATCGAGGTTCCTCATCCGGGTAACGAGCAGCAATCACAATGGCTTACGATCCGCCGCGCCAAGCCGGATTATGTCGTGCTGCGCGGCTGGGGTGTGATGAATCCCGTGGCTCTGAAAACAGCAGCGAAAACAGGTTTTCCGGTCGATCGCATCATCGGCAATGTGTGGTCCAACTCGGAAGAAGACGTCATTCCTGCAGGCGATGCGGCCAAGGGTTATACCGCCATCACCACACAGGCATCGGGCGCAGACTACCCAGTGGTCAAGGAAATCGTCAAGACCGTCTATGATGCGGGTAAGGGTAATCTGGAAGACAAGAACCGTATCGGTTCCGTCTACCACAATCTTGGCATTGTCAATGGCATCTTAAACGTCGAAGCTATACGCATTGCGCAGGAGAAATTCGGAAAGAGAACGTTGACCGGCGATGAAGTGCGCTGGGGTTTTGAACATCTGCGACTCGATCCAGCGCGTGTCGAAGCTTTGGGTGCTAAAGACCTGTTCCACTCTATCAATGTCACTTGGGATAACCACGAGGGCAACGGCTACGTGACCTTCCAGCAGTGGGACGGCAAGAAGTGGAAAGTCGTTTCTGATTGGATCGCGCCTGACTGGGCCTTGCTACGCCCGATCATCGAAAAGTCTTCGGAAGCCTATGCGAAAGAAAAAGGTATCAAGCTTCGCACCGCTGCCGATGCGGATGTTGCGACCAACTGAAGCCATGGGTGGAGCGGGCGGCAACGATGTCGCCCGCCCAGTGACGGCTATGCGGGGTTGGCCCGCCAGAGGAGTTTGGCATGACATTGGAAACCCACAGGCTCAAAGCAAACTCGGGAGAAAACGGGCTTCTGTCCGTTGAGGGCCTCCACGCGACCTATAATCATTCTATCACGGCGCTGCATGGGGTCGATCTTTCGATAGGTCGGGGGGAAATCCTCGCCATTCTCGGCGCCAACGGCGCGGGCAAGACGACCACATTGAAAGCCATCTCTAACCTACTTCCGGCGGAACGAGGGCAGGTTAACGCGGGGCGCATTTTCTTCGAGGGGCGGGACGTCACCCGCGAAACGCCGGCAGGTCTCGTACGGCTCGGTCTGGTGCAGGTGCTCGAAGGGCGCCATTGCTTCAAAAGCTTGAGCGTCGAGGAAAACCTTGTCACCGGCGGGATCGGGCGCAGCGGTTCCCGGTCTGAAATCGCGACGGACCTTGAGAGAGTCTATACCTATTTTCCACGGCTGCGTGATAAGCGCCGGGCGCTTTCCGGTCTCACTTCCGGCGGGGAACAGCAGATGACCGCCATCGGACGCGCCTTGATGTCACGCCCCCGATTGCTGGTGCTCGACGAGCCGTCGATGGGGCTGGCGCCGCTTGTCGTACAGGATATTTTCCGCACATTGCGCAAGCTTAATCGCGAAGACGGGCTTTCCATTCTTGTCGCGGAACAGAATTCGGCAGTGGCGCTTACCTACGCCGACAAGGCCGTCATTCTTGAAAACGGTGTCAGCGTACTCTCCGGCAGTGCCGCCGATCTCAAAGCGCGTGACGACGTGAAGGCTTTTTATCTCGGACAGAAACCGGTCTCGGGTTCTGTGGCGCTCGCCCATTGAAATTCAACGAAAACGAGGAGACATGCGATGACCATTTCCAATGTGAATACGAAGGACGTGAGCCGGGGCGTGCCCGCTGTACCACGACCGGGCAAACCCGCCTATGTCATTAAAAGCGATGCGGAGGCAATTGAGGTTGCGAAGAAACTCGCGGCAGAAATCGCTCCGGGTGCAGCCATCCGCGACCGCGACCGCATATGGCCGGTCAAGGAACTGGATTCCTTTTCGCAAAGCGGTCTGTGGTCGATTAACGTGCCGAAGAAATTTGGCGGTCCGGAAGTCTCTTACGCGACGCTCGCCAAGGTGATCGAAATCGTCTCCGCTGCCGATTCCTCCATCGGGCAGATTGCGCAAAACCATCTTGGTGTTCTCGCAGCCGTGCGTACGGTTTCTGACGAGGCGCAGCAGAAATTGCTCTTCGGCGAAGCACTGCGCGGCACCCGCTTTGGCAACGCGTTTTCCGAGTTCGGGTCCAAGCGTGCCGCCGATTTTGAAACGAAATTCGTCGATGCCGGGGATCATGTTGTGGTCAACGGCCAGAAGTTCTATTCGTCTGGTGCTTTGCTGGCGCATCTGGTGCCTATCGTCGCGCTCGATGAACAGGGCCGAGCCTGGTATGCAATTGCCGAGCGGGACGCTCCAGGTCTCACTGTCATCGACGATTGGTCATCCTTCGGCCAGCGCACAACCCTGTCGGGAACCGTCATCCTCAATGATGTGAAGGTCCCGAAAACCCATCTGGTGCCGGGTTATAAGGGTTATGAAGTGCCGACTGCCGATGGGGCCATTTTCCAGATCATTCAGGTCGCCGTGGATACGGGTATCGCCAGTGCGGCTATCGCCGAAACGATCTCTTTCGTGCGAACCAAAAGCCGTGCATGGGTGGATAGCGGTCTCGAACGCGCTTCGGACGATCCTTATACGATCCACGCTATCGGCGATCTCACGCTTCGCCTTCATGCGGCTCAGGCGCTGCTCGAAAAGGCGGGTTATGCCATCGATCGCGCCATTGAGAACCCCAACGCAGAGACCGTAGCAGAAGCGCAGATTGTGACGGCTGAGGCGAAAATATTGTCGACGGAAATCGCGATCGCTGCGACCAACAAACTGTTCGAACTTGCGGGTACGCGCTCGACGCTCGCCGAACATCAGCTCGACCGCCATTGGCGCAATGCCCGGACTCATACGCTGCATGATCCGGTGCGGTGGAAATATGCGATACTTGGCAATTATTTCCTGAACGACGAAAAGCCGCCGCTTCATGCCTGGAGTTGATAACTCACCCCGACGCATGGAACGCGGTTAGAGGCGCTCCATGCGTTTGATGTCGAAATGCGACGGCTAAAACACGCCACAAACGCCTGCTCCGTTTCTTATCGTGGTCATTGTCAATTGAGTTCTGCGACCTTCTCGCCGGACTGCCAATAACCGGACTTCCCGGCATCTAATCAAAGAATTGCGGCGAACCCTCAACGGGGCTCAGAGATATTTTCACGTAGTCCTTGCAAGTGTATCGCAACTTGTATACTAGAATATATCAGGCCGGAGGGAGTGCTGGCCGTTGTATGGGAGGAGTGATTTCAATGAAAAAGTTGCTATGGGCAGTGGTGGCCGCCACAGCTATGAATATGGTGCCTCTGGCTGGCATGGCGCAGGCGCAGGAAGTTCCAGCACCCGGTAAGAGTGCGCGTATCGACGCCATCAAGAAGTCGGGTGAATTGCGTGCCGGTGTTCTGGCCAATCCGCCATGGCTTGTGGAAGATACCACCGGTTCCGGCCAGCCATGGCGCGGACCGGCCTGGACGCTTGCGCAGACCTATGCCGAAAAGCTTGGCGTCAAACTGGTTCCGGTGCTCGTTTCCCACGAAACCAAAGTGCCCGTTCTGGCCGCCAATCAGGTGGATATGACGATTTCGCCACTCTCCATGACCAAGCAGCGGCAGGAAGTTGTTGATTTCGTCACCTATTCGCGCACGGCTTTGTGCGTGTTCGGAAAGGCGTCCAACCCCAAGGTTTCGGGTGCCAAGTCGGTTGACGATTTCGACAAGCCGGAAGTGACCATTGCCTATTTCACGGGTGGCGGCGAGGAAAACTGGGTCAAGGAACGTTTCCCCAAGGCCACGCTGCGCGGTGTGACGAGCGCTGGAACGGCGGCTCCGATGGAAGAAATCATGGCGGGGCGCGCGGACGTGGCGCCGATCAATCGCATTCCCTTCGTGGCTCTCAGCCGCAATGTGAAGGGCCTTGAAGCGTTGCCGCGTGAAAATAACTGTCAGGACAGCACCGAGGCCGTCAACGAAATTGGTCTGGCTATCGACAAGAACCAGCCTGAATATCTCGCATGGCTGAAAGCCGTGGCTGAGCCAATGCTTCCAGAACTTCTCAAGGAAGAAGAAGCCGAAGTCTCCAAAATGTAAGCCATTATGGACTTTGCGCGCGCCGGATCCCGGCGCGCGCAGATCATGTTCTGTTCAGGCAGAACTTTCAGGGTCCCGGATCTCTGGATATTGACACATGGAATTCAATTTCAGCGCTATTTTTGATAGCTGGCAGTTCCTGCTCAGCGGCTTGGTGGTGACGCTTTTGCTGGCTGCCAGTGTGAGCGCGTTGAGCTTCTTCCTGGGGCTGCTGCTCACCGTCGCCCGCCTTTATGGTCCCAACTGGCTGAGCCGCATCACGATCTTCTATATCGATACCATGCGCGCCATTCCGGTTCTGGTGGTTCTTGTCTGGGTTTATTTTGCGCTGCCAATCGCAACGGGGATCAATCTGCCGCCATTCTGGTCGGCGCTGTTCTCGCTGTCGCTGCATCTCGCCGCCTATGTTGCCGAAGTGATGCGCGCTGGCATTCAGTCCGTGCGCCCCGGTCAGATTCGCGCCGGTCTGGCGCTCGGCATGTCGCAGGCGCAGGTTCTGCGCAAGATCGTGCTGCCGCAGGCTTTCGTGCGCATGCTGCCATCCTTCGGCTCGCTGCTGTCGCTCGCGGTAAAGGACACGGCTATTGCCACCGTGATCGCCGTACCAGAACTCATGCGCCGCGCCGAAGCTATCGCCGGGCAGAAATATGCGCCTGTCGAGGCCTACACCACCGTCATGATCCTCTACTTCATCATCATCTTCCCGCTCACCCGAGGCGTCGACATGCTCTATCGCCGCATTTCCTTCCTGGGGCGCTCATGAGTTTCGACTGGTCTATCATCTGGAAAAGCCTGCCCGCATTGGGGCATGGTGCTTTGATCACCATCGCGCTGACCGTGCTGACAATGCTGTTTGCCACGCCGCTGGGTATCCTGATCGCGGTCATGCGGGAATCGCGCTTCAAAATCGTCGCGCTGATTGCGACCTGTTATGTGGAACTGTTGCGCAATTTGCCGATCATACTGGTCGTCTATTGGGCGTTCTATGTGCTGCCCATGATGAGCGGTCTTGCACTTTCGCCATTTCTGACTGGGCTTCTCGCGCTGGTGGCCAACAATGCCGCCTATAATTCGGAAACGTTCCGCTCTGGCATCCGTTCAATCCGCAAGGGACAGACCGAGGCAGGGCTGGCGCTCGGAATGAGCGAATGGACGGCTTTCCGCAAGATCGTGCTGCCGCAGGCTTCGCGCCGTGTTTTACCGGTGCTGGCAACCACATGGGTCACGCTGTTCAAGGACACCTCGCTGGTGTCGGTGATTGCGGTTGGTGATCTGGCGCATACGGCGCTGCAAATCCGCTCGCAGACTTTCCGCGTAATCGAACTTCTGACCGCAATGGCCGCGATTTACTGGCTGCTGGGCTATCCGCAGGCCAAAATTGTTGACTGGATTCACCGCAAATACGGGGTTACCGAATGACATCTTCCAACACAGCACCCGTAAAGACCGGCGATGTCGTCATTGAATATCGCAATGTCTGCAAATCCTATGGCACATTTGAAGCTCTCAAGAATGTCAGCCTGAAAGTGCATCGCGGACAGGTCGTGTGTCTCATCGGCCCGTCCGGCTCCGGTAAATCCACACTGCTTCGCTGCACCAATGGTCTGGAAGCAATCAATAGCGGCGAGATCAGGATCGATGGCACCGTGCTAACGCATGACCCCAAACAGGTTCGTGCCATGCGCCAGCGCATGGGCATGGTGTTTCAGAATTTCGAGCTGTTTCCGCATAAGAATGCGCTCGGCAACATCATGATGGGGCCGACCACCGTTTTGGGCCTCTCGGAACGTCAGGCAAAGGAACGCGCTCTGGCTTTGCTTGCCAAGGTGGGGCTTTCGGACAAGGCGGAAAATTTCCCGTCCAACCTGTCCGGTGGGCAGCAGCAGCGGGTCGCCATCGCCAGAGCCCTTGCAATGGAACCGGAAGTCATGCTCTTTGACGAACCGACATCGGCGCTCGATCCCGAAACCATCGGCGAGGTGCTCAATGTCATGAAACGGCTGGCGGATGACGGAATGACCATGATTGTCGTGACCCACGAAATGACCTTCGCCCGGCGCGTTGCCGATCAGGTCGTGGTCTTTGCCGATGGGCAGATCATCGAACAGGGGCCGCCGGAGCAGATTTTCGAAAATCCGAAAACTGCGCGCACGAAGGATTTCCTGAGCCATCTCGGCTGGGACGGCTGACGCATGGCAGTGCTTCCCGGATCGACCCATAATCCCGAAAAGCCGGTGCCTGGCGCGGGCGCTCCTCCCACAGTAGGGAGCATTCTCGACGCCATTCGTAACGATATCATCACCCTGCGTCTCATGCCGGGCAAACGGGTTTCGGAAAACGAACTCGCCCGACATTTCGGTACGAGCCGCACGCCGGTGCGTGAGGCCCTGTTGCGGCTGGTCGATCAGGGGCTTGTCGAGGTCTGGCCGCAGCGCGGCACCTTCATCATGCCGATTTCACTGGCCGCAGTACAGCGCGCGCGTTTCGTGCGCAATGCGGTGGAAGTTGCGGTTTTCAAACGTGCCGCCGAAGAAGGGCTTGCTGCGTCTATATCGGATGAACTCGACGCCATTATCGCGATGCAGGAAGGCTCAAAGGACTCTCCTGAGAATTTTACCATCGCCGACGATGCCTTTCATCGCACTGTCGCCAATGGAATCCGGATGGGCGACATATGGAGCCTGTTGGAACGGGAAAAAGCCCAGTTTGATCGCTTGCGCTTTCTGAGCCTGCCCAATGTTACCCCCGTCGAATTGCTCATCGAGCAGCACAAGGCCATGCTATCAGCGGTTAAGCGTCGCGATCCGATTGCGGCGGAAGCCGCCGTGCATGTTCACCTTTCGGAAGTTTTGAAAGTCACCGAACATCTGGCCCAGCGTTATTCCGATCTCATCGTCAACGATCTTTGAACGGCTCGATCAACAGCTCTCCGCTTCATGATGTATGGCTGCGACTATGCTATCGGCAAGCATTCGATTGAGACGTGAAACCACCTGTTCGGCAAATGGCCCTTCTTTCAGCTTGGGCGGCATAAGACCCGGCAACGCGGCAAAAGCGGCAAATATATCCGATGCGGACTTTGTATTGGCCAGTGCTGCGGTGATTTCCTCATCACGGGGATCATTCAGCGGATATGGCTGGCCGTTCTCATGCTGGCCCAGACCATAACGCATCCACGCCGCTGTGGCGAAGGCGAAGGCTTTCGTGTCACCGCCTTGTTCAATCAATTCGACGGCTGGCGCAAAGATGCGCTGTGGCATTTTTTCGGTGCCGTCCATGGCAATCTGGCGGGTTTCGTGCGCAATGGCCGGATTCGCAAAACGAATGGCCAGTGCCTGCGCATAAGCGTCGAGATCGGTTTCCATCGCGGTCAAGGTCTGTGCTGCGGCGTGCAAATGGCGCTGCACCAGCCTGTTGAGCGCCGCGTCCGCCATTACATCGCGTACATAGGTCTTGCTCGAGAGAAACCCGGCATAGGCCAGCATTGAATGACTGCCATTGAGCATGCGCAGTTTCATTTTTTCAAAGGGGCGGACGTCTTTCGTAAAGGTGGCACGCATCGCCTCCCATGCCGGACGCCCGGCAGGAAAGTGATCCTCGATCACCCATTGCGAAAACGGTTCTGTCTCGATTGCAGCTTCGTCTTCGCAGCCGATAACGCGCGCGGCGTCGGCGCGGGTCTGGTCGGTTGGTTGCGGTGTGATCCGGTCCACCATGGTTGCCGGAAACGCGACCTCTTGCGCGATGCGTTTCGCCAGTTCAGGGCCATGCGCGCGCGCCGCAAAATCGATGACCGCAGCGCGTAACAACGCGCCATTGTCCGGCAGGTTATCGCAGCTTAAGACGGTAAATGCAGGCAAGCCCAATTCGAAGCGTCGTTTGAGACCCAATGCGATGAGGCCGAGTACGCCTCGTGGCTGGTCCGGCGTTTGCAAATCGGCCATGACCGCGGGATGTGCGGGATCGCAACCACCGCTGCGCAAAAGGCCATAGCCTTTTTCCGTCACGGTGATGCTGACAATCCGGCAGTTGGGTTCTGTCATAAAAGACAGCGCTTCAGCGCCAGCCGTCGGCCCGGCAAGCGCCTGTCTTACTGAGCCGATGACGTGGGCGCGGCTTTCCTCGTCACGCACGATCAGTGTGTAATAGCCATCCTGCGGATTAAGCGCCTCGGCCACGTCGGTTCCACGCAGCGAGACGCCGACGATCCGCCAGTCAGACGGTGTTTGTGTCAGGGCTGCGTCGGTATAGGCGGCCAGATGAGCACGGGCAAAAGCGCCCAGACCCAGATGCAGGATACCTGCATCAAGAGCCTGTGGATCATAAGCGGGCCATGTGGCTCCATCCGTTGGGCTGCTTTTGGCCGACAGTCTCATCACGCGTTTCCTGTCGTCAACGGATGCTCCAGCGCGGTCATGATTCCCCGCAGTTCCGCCAGACCTTTCAGGCGACCGATGGACGGATAACCCGGTTGTCCGCGTCGTCCAAGATCATCCAGAATATCCTGCCCATGGTCGGGGCGGAACGGAATTTGCCAGTCTTTGCGACCTGCTGCCTTGCGGCGGCGTTCTTCGGCCAGAATGGCCGCGACCATGGCGACCATATCGGTGCCGCCTTCCAGATGTCCTGCCTCGTGGAAAGAGCCATACTGGCCCGCATCTTCAATAGTGACATTGCGCAGATGCAGGAAATGGACGCGGTCGCCCAGACGCTGCATCATTCCGGGCAGGTCGTTATCGCGCCGTGTGCCAAGCGAGCCGGTGCAAAGCGTGATGCCGTTGGCTGGAACATCGACTGCCTCGATGATCTGACGGTAGTCGTCCTCGGTGGACATGATGCGGGGCAGGCCCAACAGTGGGAAAGGGGGGTCGTCCGGGTGGCAGCACAGACGCATACCGAGTTCCTCGGCAAGCGGAGACACTTCCGATAGAAAATCAATAAGATGACGACGCAGCCTGTCCGCGCTGATATTGTCATATTTTTCCAGTTGGTCGCGCACATCGGCAAGGGTAAAGTTTTCGGCTGCACCCGGCAGACCGTAAACGGTATTGGCGGCGAGTTCCTCGCGCCGCGCATCGCTCATCGTTGTAAAGCGCTCTTTTGCGGCAAGCGCCACATCGGCAGGGAAGCTTTCCGCTGCGCCTTTGCGTTGCAATATGTAAATGTCGAAAGCGGCAAAATCGACGAGATCGAAGCGCATGCATGTCGCGCCGCTGTCCAGACGGAAGGCGAGATCCGTGCGCGTCCAGTCCAGCACTGGCATGAAATTATAGCAGATGACCTCTATGCCAGCGCGGCTGAGATTGGTCATGCTGGTTTTCCAGTTGGCGATATGGGTCTTCCAGTCACCAGTCTGCCGTTTGATATCTTCAGATACGGGCAGGCTTTCCACCACTTCCCATGCCAGGCGGGAGGGTGCGCCGTCATTCATGCGTCCGATCTGAGCCTGCCGCAGCGCAATTTCGTCCGCAGTCCATACCTCGCCGGTCGGCATGTGGTGCAGGGCCGAAACGACACCTTCCACGCCGGCCTGCCGCATATCGTCAATTGACGTCAGATCCTTTGGACCGAACCATCTCCAAGTCTGTCGCACGTTTTGCCTCCATAGTTTATCCTTTAACTAGCAGATGGTAGACTAGTATGGAAGATGAAATGCATCAACGTGAAGCGTGAATCGAGGAAAGTTCTCTGTTGCTGCATGTGAGGGGGCGGTGTTTGGTGCAGATCAGCCGTCGACCCTGATCTTGTGGGGGCCGCAGGATGGCTATATGCCTGCAGACTCTGCGCGCGCCTATCGAAGCGATCTGCCGGACACTGAGGTTAATTTTCTGGAACAAGCAGGCCACTGGTTGTTGGAAACCTATTTTGACGAAGCGCTGCCGATCATCCGCGGTTTTCTCGCTCGAATGATGACTGCTGAGAAGCTGTAACAAGACATATTGGTCCAGCATCACTAAATAAGGTGTTCAGGCGCGTTGATGCTACGAAACTCTTCCTCGGAGGGCCAGAAAGTCGAGAAGTGCCCTCACGCGGGAGGGCACTGGGCCGCCCTGACCGATATGTATGGCGTGGAAGGATTCCCGATCCCCGGGATTAAATTCCTCCAAAACCGGTACGAGACGTCCACTTGCAATGTCCTCCCGTACGGTGAAGTTCGGCGCGCGGACAAGGCCCACGCCGCTCAGCGCCAGTCGCCGCAGAGCTTCGCCGTCGCTGGCTTGAACACGTCCAACGACCGGCACCACGACGGTCTCGCCATTCCTCATGAGCGGCCAGCCATCTCCAGAGCGCACATAGCCAAAGCCGAGCCTGTTGTAGCCTTCAAGGTCTTCGATTGTTTTCGGTTCGCCCAATTGGTCGAGATAGGCTGGGGCGGCAACAATCAGCATGGCGGAGTCGCCCAGTTTTCGCGCAACAAGGCTGGAACTCTTCAGCGGTCCCGCACGCACCGCTACATCCGTTCTTTCGGCAAGCAAATCCACGACGGTATCAGTTTGTATAAGATCAAGCGAGACGCCGGGAAATTGCGCCAGAAACTCCGGAAGAATAGGAGCGAGGATATGGGTGGCATAGGATGCGCTGGTGTTGAGGCGGATGCGACCGACGGGCTCTTCGCCTGTGCCTGCGCCCCTCTCGGCGTCGGCGATATCTGCGAGAATTCGCATGGCGCGTTCGTAGAACACGCATCCCTCCGGGGTGAGTTGGAACGCTCGTGTGGAGCGGTTCACCAATCGTGCGCCAAGGCGGGTCTCTAACCGTGTTATCAACTTGCTGACTGCGGACGGTGTCATGCGACAGGCGCGTGCCGCCGCCGAAAATCCGCCCCGCTCGACCACGCAGACAAACACTTCCATTTCACCCGAGCGATTGATTTCAGCGCGCGCCATTTTCTTTCCTTAGATACGTCGACTAGCTGATGAGGGAAGCGCGACGACGGTGGTGCTGGAATTGGTCTTTGAATTCACAAATGATATTACAATGAGCAATCTATATCACTATCGTAACACGATCTATTCTCTCGCGAACGAAACATCGCGAGCAAAATGCATCGCCCAAGCGATGCGCTCGTAACGAGAGGATAAGAAGATAATGTCGCTTCGACTAAACAGCGCGCGCACTGGCCGTCGAGCTGGTCGGAAATTCCTATTTACTGGCTGGATTGCAAGCGCCCTGGCTATGGGAGCCATCCTTCTCGGCCCAGCGCCCGCGATCGCCGATGATGGGCAGTGGGTCGGCACGTGGACGGCCAGTCCACAACCGGTCTGGGGAGGGGATTTCGCCTTCCCGACAAAAATCCCTGCAAGGGTGAAAGATCGTACTTTCCGCCAGATTGTTCGAATTAGTCTTGGAGGCATGAGACTGAGGTTCGTTTTCTCAAACATCTATGGAAAACAGCCTTTGAAAATTGGCGCAGCCAGCGTTGCCCCCGCTGGTCAGCAGGCGGCAGTAGCCCCGTCGACTATCCGAAAGCTCACTTTTGGCGGTAAATCGAGCGTCGTCATGCTGCCCGGCGCACCGGTGGTTAGTGATCCGGTGGATTTGCAAACCGATGCGCAATCGCGGCTCGCGGTTTCCATTTTTCTGCCGGATGAAACGGCTCTGGACACCTTTCATTGGGATGGCCGTCAGACAGCATGGTTCGGCCATGGTAACCTTACTGCGGCGGGCGACTTCACGGCATTTGACACGACCGATGCACGCATTCTTTTAACAGACGTTCTGGTCGATACCCCTAACGAAGGTGCAGTCGCCATCATCGGCGATTCCATTACCGATGGTAACGGAGCGACAGTGGATGCAGACTCGCGCTGGCCCGATTTTCTTGCAAAGCGGCTTGCGCCCCGACGCATCGCCGTCCTTAACGCGGGTATTTCCGGCGCCCGCCTGCTCGAGGACAAAATGGGTGTTAACGCAGTTGCCCGTTTGGAGAGCGATGTACTGTCCAAGCCCAACGTGAAGGCGCTCATCGTATTCATCGGCATCAACGATATTTCGTGGCCAGGCACTGCCTTTGCTCCGAACTCCAAGCGACCGAGCGTTGAGGCTATGATCGAGAGCTACGGGCAGCTCATCGCGTTGGCACACGCGCACAACATCCGTGTCATTGGCGCAACACTGACACCATTCGAGGGTGCGCTTTCTGGGACCCCACTCGAGGGCTACTACAACGCCGACAAGGACGCGCTTCGCAACGAGATCAATCAGTGGATTCGCAAGAGCGGTGCGTTCGACGCGGTGGTCGATTTTGATGCGCTTCTTCGCGATCCAGACAATAACGCCCGCATCGCGCCAGCTTTCGATTCCGGCGATCATCTTCACCCCGGCGATAAGGGCAATCTGACAATGGCCGAGTCGATTAATCTCGAAACGCTGCTCGGGCGCTGATCGTCAGTGGGGTTCGGGCAGTGCTTCGCGCTCGAGCCATTCCGGGTCGATTTCCGGCAGTGGGATCGCGTCGAGCAGCGCGCGGGTATAGGCTGACTTCGGATCAGCGAAGACTTGTTCGCACGCTCCCGCCTCGACGACCTTGCCGAAACGAAGCACATAGACGCGGTCGCAGATGGCCCGAATGACGCTAAGATCGTGACTGATGAAGGCCATGGAAAGGCCCATATCACGCGACAGGTCTTTCATCAAGTTGAGTACCTGCGCCTGCGTCGAAACGTCAAGGCCGGAGACGATTTCGTCAGCTAGAACGAAGTCCGGTTCGAGAAGGGCGGCGCGGGCGATGCCCACTCGCTGGCGCTGACCGCCCGAGAGTTCGTGGGCATTGCGGTCAAGCACGACCTCGGGCAGGGTGAAGCGGTCGAGAATTTTGAGAACCTTCGCCTCGGCCTCAGCGGCGTTGGCCGCCAATCTGTGCAACAGCATTGGCTCCACCAGAATGCGGCGAATGGAATGGCGCGGATTGAGCGATGCCATCGGGTCCTGGAAGATCATCTGCATACGTCGGCGCAGTGGTCGCATCCTGTTATCGGGCAGACTGGTAATATCCTGACCGTCGAACCGGATTTCGCCGGCGGAGATGTCGACGAGGCGCAGCAGCGCCCGGCCAAGCGTTGTCTTACCCGAGCCGGACTCGCCGACGATGCCGATCGTTTCTCCGCGCGCGATGTCGATGTCGATGCCATGCAGCACCTTGTGGCCAGCAGACCTGCCGAAAAGGCCACCCGCACCGTAAGCGACTTCTATGCCGCGAGCTGTGAGAAGCATGTTGGTCATCAGCTTTTTCCGATCTCGGCGCGCAGTTGCTCGAACACCGATTGTGGCACCGGTTCCAAGCCGCTATTGGGGCGGTCGTAACGCGGGCCAGCGGCCATCAGCGCCTTAGTGTAGATGTGCTTGGGTCGCTGCAGGACATCGGCGGTGCTGCCCTGCTCGATCACCTTACCGGAGTAGAGCAGCGTTACGCTGTCACAGATTTGGGCAACGACGCCCAGATCATGCGTCACGAATATGACGCCCGTGCCATGAGTGCGCTGCATGCCGCGAATGAGGCGAAGGATCTGCTTTTGCACGGTCACGTCGAGCGCGGTTGTCGGTTCGTCGGCAATCACGAGCTTGGGTTCGAGCGCAAATGCCGAGGCAATCAGCACGCGCTGGCGCATGCCGCCCGATAGCTCATGCGGATAAGCGCGCAAAACCCGCTCCGGATCGCGGATATGCACTTCCTCCAGCAGGGTCAGCGCGCGTTCACGGGCCGCCTTGCTTGACAGGCCGCGCTTGAGGCGCAAGCCGTCGGTCAGTTGGGCCTCGATACGACGGCCTGGATTAAGCGCCGTCTGCGGGTCCTGCGGGATGAGCGAGATTTCACTGCCCATAATCTGGCGTAATTGGGGAGCCGGTATGGTCAGGAGGTCGCGGCCCTCGAAATTGATGGTGCCGCGGGTAATGCGGACCGTGTGCGGCAGGATACCAAGCAGCGCCTTGGCGATGGTCGATTTGCCGGCGCCGCTCTCACCGACGAGGCCGCGGACCTCGCCGCGCCCGAGTGTCAATGCGACATCACGAAGAACGGGCGAGCCGCCATCCCGATCCGAGACCGCCGACAGGCTGTTGATGGAGAGAAGGGGTTCGGTCATCGGCGCATCATCGGGTCAAGGGCGCGGCGCAGGCCGTCGCCGAGCTGGTTGAAGGCAAGAACGGTCAGGAAAAGCATCACGAGAGGCGCCACCAATACCCACCATCCCTGATAGATGATCTGTCGGCCCTGCGCGATCATGCCGCCCCAGGTTGGCGTGTCGGACGAGACGGAAAGACCGACGAATGAGAGAATAGCCTCGACGATGACGGCGATACCCATTTCCAGGCTGATGAGCGCGATCAGGACCGGGGCGACATTCGGCAGGATCTGGCCGATCAGGATCTTGAAGCGGGAGAAGCCCAAAACTTGCGCTGCCGTTACATAGTCCATCCGCGCCTGCGCCATCGTTTCCGAACGGACGACACGACAGAAACGCGTCCAGTCGATGATGACGATGGCTGCGATGACCGAATGCACGCCCGCGCCGAAGACTGCCACCAGCAGGATCGATAACAGTACCGGCGGGAACGCCATCCAGATGTCGACGAGACGCGAGATGACGGAGTCGACCCAGCCGCGATACCAGCCTGCGAGCAGCCCGAGCGCGGTGCCAACCAGCGCCGCAAGACCTGCGGCGATGAAGGCGACCAGCAAGGCGACGCGCGTGCCGTGGATCAGGCGCGAAAGCACGTCGCGACCAAGATCGTCGGTGCCGAACCAGTAACCGGGCTCGGTGCCAGAATAGCCTGCTGGCGGCAGCGTGGCGAGCATCAGGTCCTGTTCGAGCGGATCCTTGGGCGCGAGCCACGGCGCAAAGATCGCGACCAATATAAGGCAGAGGATAAAGCCGCCGCCGAGAATTACCTTGGGTTCAGAAAGCGCCGCGCGCAGTGACTTAACCATGGCGCAGCCTCGGATTGAATGCGGCGACGAGGACGTCAACCATAATATTGATAACGATGAACAGGGCGCCGAAGACGAGGACAAGGCCCTGAATGAGTGGCAGGTCGCGGTTGATGACAGCGTCGATTGCCATATTGCCGATGCCGGGATAGGCGAAGATACGCTCAACGATGACTGTGCCGCCGATCAGGAAGGTGAACTGCACTCCGGTCAGCGCGATGGTGGGGCCAACGGCATTGCGCAGTGCCTCTTGCAACACCAGCCGTAACGAGGACATGCCCTTGAGCTTGGCGAGCAGCACATAGTCCTGCACCATGGCTTCGAGCAGCGCCTCCTTCAGCACGCGGGCGATAATCGCCGCGAGTGGCAAACCGAGCGCCAGTACTGGCATGGTCATATGGGCGGCGATGTCGGCGAACTGCGCGAAGCGCAGGCGTAGCAGGCTTTCGAACAGATAGAAGGGGGTTGCAAAATTGCTCTGCACGCTCGGATCGATCCGCCCGGAGAGAGGTAATATGGGGAAGAACACACCCAACACCAACACAAGTGCCAGTGCCCAGACGAAGTCGGGCACAGCCAGCACCACGCCGTTGACGGTATCGATGACGGGTTCGGCAGGGGTGCGGCGCACGAGCGTGCCAGCAATCGCCACGGCAGCGCCGAGCAGAATAGCGAAGATCAGTGCGATGAAGGCGAGCTCAAGGGTTGCTGGCAGGCGTTCGGACAACAGTTCCAGAACATTGCGGCGCAGCGAGATGGAGGTGCCGAAATCTCCTGAAAGCAGTGACGTCAGCCAGATACTGAACTGGCTGAAGATACTGCCATCGAGTCCATAGTTCGCGCGAAGCTGCGCGATCTGTTCCGGTGTAGCGCCCGGCGAGATCATCATGGCGATAGGGTCGCCGGGAACGACGCGCAACAGGACAAAAACCACAACTGCAACCCCAAACAGGGTCACCGCCGCGAGAACCAGACGGTTCAGGATAGAAAGAGCAAGCAATTGCATGGTTATGGAGTCTCGCGCAGGCAGACGTAGACACTATACTGGTGTGTCCGGCCAAGCAGGCCGGACATCAATCAAGCAATGGAAGGCTGGCACAGCGCGTGCCCGGCCAACATGCTATCAAGCCTTTGATACCAAGGTTGGTTGCAGCGCGCCCGAAACATTCGGGGTGACCTTCAGCGTTGATTTATAGACAATAGGCTGTGCGTATTGCAGCAACGGCAGCACGTAACCTTGCTCCGCAATATACTTGCAGACGGCTTTCCAGCCAGCGATGCGCTTGGCCTCGTCTTTCTCACCCCAAAGCGGAGCGATCATGCCATCCAGATCGTCGGTGTTCCATACCGAGTGGGGCGAAGGGCCGAACATGGCGAAGCCTGTTGAGGTGGTCGGGTCGCCGATCGCATTGCCCCAGTTGTAGAAGGCAGCTGGTGCAAGCTGGTCGGCGGCGCGCAGCTCATAGTGCTTGGCTATCTCGTAGACCTCGATTTCGGCTTCGATGCCGACCTTGCGCCACATGCCCACAATGGCCTGAACCATTTCGTAGTCCTTCGGCTTCAGGCCACGGGTGGTCTGAATCTTGAACTTCACGGGTTTGTCGGTCGAATAGCCGGAGTCGGCCAGCAGTTTTTTGGCGAGTTCGGGATCGTAAGGAACCTTGATTGATGGATCATAGGCCGAATATTCCGGCGCTTCGAGCGTGTCGATTGGTACGCCGTAGCCACGCAGCAGGCGCTTGACGATAGCTTGCTTGTCAACGGCGTGACAGGCGGCCAGGCGCACGTTCTTGTCGTTCATGACTTCGATATTGTTAAGGAAGATCATGCCGATATCTGAGATCGGAGTCGCGACGCCTGCCAGACCGTTCTTTTCCTTCAGGCGGTCGAATTCTTCATACGGGATTTCAAGCGTGACGTCGGACGAGCCGGATTCGATCTCGGCAACCCGGCTGGTGCCATCCGGCACGAACTTGAAGATCACAGTTTCGAAAGCTGGCTTGCCGCCCCAATAATTTGGGTTGGCCTTCAGGCGCAGGAAGGCATTGCCTTCATAGGCGTCAACCATATAGGGGCCTGTGCCGACAGGCTTCTTCTCGAAGCCCTCCGCGCCCACTTTCTCATAATAGGCTTTGGGCAGGATGTAGCCTGTGAGGAAGGCCATCCACATGAAATAGGTGGGTTCGAAGCGCAGCACATCGCCAGTGATCTTGTTGCCTTCGATCTTGTAGTTGCCGACAGTGGACCAGACAAACTGGATCGGGTTGCCGGTCTTTTCGTCGGCGGCGCGCTCCAGCGCCCAGACCACATCTTCCGGGGTGAACGGCGAGCCGTCATGCCAGGTCACACCCTCGCGAACATCCATCCAGACCTTGGTCTTGTCGTCGTTCCAGCCCCAGCCTGTCAGCAGGCCCGGAACGAATTTGAGGTCGGGGTCCTGGCCGATATACTGGTCGAAAATCGAGCGGTAGATTGCCTGAATCGTCGGATTGACCGCTGACGGACCGACGGTCGGATCGAAGGACGGAAGATTGACGTTGAAAGCGATGGTAAGCGTGTCGGTTTCTGCCGCCTGCACCGGCAGACGCCCTGCCAGAATGCTCGTCAAAAAGGCAGCAGCGCCCATACCCAACGTCTGGCGACGGGTGAATTCAGTCATGTTTTGCTCCGCGTTCCCCTGATCCCGGCTTTTTTGAGCGTTCCCGCGCTCGCCAAGGTTATTTATTGGTCGGAATATTTTAATCTTAAAATAGCGGCGTTTGACTGGCAAGCGAATTGTACGGTCAGGAAACAATTTTAGGTCGCACTATATGCTTACGCATATTACTTCTTTATCAATTTCGCCCTTTGACCTAAGTAAGTACAAGCTCAAACAGCCCTAATTTGCAGTTTTGCGGACTCGAAGAGCCAGAAATATGATTCTGCATGGGTTCAAAGATGCAGTCGCAGATGCGAGCGCACCCGTCTTACGACAATCCTATTTCAGCGAGGCCGCGAGCAGCATTCCCGAGCCGCCTCCCAGCCCCGGGCCGGGATGGGTCGATGCGCCGATATGATAAAGACCGGGAACGTGGGTGCGGTGGTTGACCGATGACTTGAACGGACGCCAGATGAAAAACTGATCGACGCCGCAGAAGCCCCCGTAGGGGTCGCCGCCCACGAGGTTCATATTCATGGATTCAAGATCGGCTGGTGAATACGCCTTGCGGGCGATGATCGTCTCGGCGAAGCCTTCGATGTGCTGGGCGAGGATGCGCTCGACACGGTCGGCATAGTGTTCGCGCAGTTCGTCGGTCCAGCGGCCATCGGCAGGCGTGGCGAGTTCTCCGGCAGCATCGCCTTCGATGTGTCGCGGGGCTTCAGGCAATTGTAGCCAGAGGATCGCCTGGCCTTCCGGCGCGCGGGATGGGTCGAGCGCGGTCGGCTGGCCGACGCAGATGGTTGGCACCGCTGGCAGCATGCCACGGTCACATTCATTCGCCGCACGAGACACACCGTTGAGGCCCGGTGTAAGATGCAAGAGCGCAACTTTCGACAAGTCCTCGCCGCCCTTCCAGCGCGGCGGCGACTTGAGCGCGTAGTGTATCTGCATGTCGCCCTTGCCATAGCGATAAGCCCGCAGCCCATCCGCAATATCTGAGGGCAGCGGCCTGCTGGAGCCCTTCAGCAGGTGTCCATAAAGCTGGTTGGGCGTGACCGATGCAATGACACCCTTGCCTGCCTCCAGCACCTCGCCATCGGCAAGCTTAACACCCGTGGCCTGTCCTTTGTGGTCCTCCAGTATTGCATCCACATCCGCGCCGGTGCGAATGGTGCCGCCCTGATCCGTAATGAGTTGCGTGAACGCCTTGACGAGATTTTCGGCGCCGCCTTTGACAATCGGACAACCCGCCAGTTCGATGGCAAAACCGATGACCCGGAGCATTGCCGCAGAATAAGTGCTTTCGGGATTGAGCCCGCAATGGAGGACCCAAGGGGCAAAGAGCCCGCGCATCACATCCGACCGATAGGTGGTTTCAAGATGATGGCGGCCATTGACGAGCGCCTCGCCGAACCACGCGGCGAGATTGCGGGGCCCGCGTTTCCAGGCTTCCTTCAGCACGGTCTTGAATATGCCGCCGGACCAGAGCGAGCCGCCTAGCAGCGAGAACATGAAGGGTGCGTCGGCACCCATCCGGTCCATCTCACGGGCAAAGGACTTGCCGTCGCCCTCGGCGAGCGCGTCGAAGGCAGCGATGTTGGCTTTACGGTCTTTGGACAGGATTGCATGTCGCCCATCCGCCAGTACGACGCCGGTGGGGAGGTCTGCGTGGGCGAATTCGAGGCCTCGCGCCTCCAGATCCTTGCCAAGCGCAGCATAGGCGGGCGAGGTCAGGAATAGCACCATGGTTGTTGCCATGACGTCGTGACGGAAGCCCGGTGCAGTGATCTCTTCCGTGCGCAGGCAGCCGCCGAGCCGGTCATTGCGCTCGAGCAGCAGAACCTTTTTGCCCTTTTTGCCAAGCATGGCTGCCGCTACCAGTGCGTTTATGCCGCTGCCGACCACGATATAGTCATGTGCTGTCATAGTGTCGTCGCTCCCCGAAAAATAGCCTCGCGCTGGCTCGATTCCGATTACTTTATTACCCGTGTTAGCGCGCGTATCGGCGAGCCTGTTCACTCGAGTCCAACTGAGAATTTTGCGACATGGCGCCCCTCATTCGCTTTTTAAAAAAGCTTGATATGAATTTTCTTGAAGCTTAAAAGATATCATATGTGAATGCAACGAAATGCCTGCTCTCAAAGGTGAACTTTACAACATATCGGGCCTTCAATATCCGCGATGACCTGATGATTTAAATCTGCGAGGTCAGAAGCCTGCCGAGATCGATCTACACTATTATATGCATTTGAAAATAATGGGGGCCTGAATGAGTGGACATGACGTTGAGTTCGATGCGGTGGTCGTAGGCGCGGGGCATAATGGCCTCGCTGCGGCGGTGCATCTGGCGGCAAAGGGTTGGCGTGTTGCTGTTGTCGAAGCGGCAGCTTCTCCTGGCGGGGCGGTGAAGACCCTGGAGTTGACAGAGCCGGGCTTCCGTCACGACTGGGCTGCCATGAACCTTTCGATGTTCGCTGGCTCAGCTTTTCACGCAACCTATGCCGCGGATCTTGCTGCACAGGGTCTCGAATTCGTACCGGCGCAAAATTGCTTTGCCAGTGTCTTTCGCGACGGTACTCATCTTGGCGTTTCCAGCGATGTGACGGTAACGAATGCAAGGATTGCGGAACTGTCGCCCGTCGACGCCGAGGCGTGGGCGACTATGCTTTCTGATTTCGAGCGCAATGCGCCGCATATTTTCGGCCTACTCGGCTCGCCGATGCCTTCTCTAGCCGCGGTAAGGACAGTCTGGAAGGCCTACAGGTCGCTCGGCATGGATAATCTCTGGCGTATCGCGCAGCTTCTGCTGGCGACGCCACGTGATTTTCTTGACGCGAATTTCGAAAGTCCCAAACTTAAGGCCATGATGGCCGCTTGGGGTCTGCATCTTGATTTCGCGCCCGACGTTGCAGGCGGAGCACTATTTCCCTATCTCGAGTCAATGGCAAATCAGGCGTTCGGCATGGTTATTGGCAAGGGAGGCGCAGATACGATCATTCGCGCGATGGCGGGTCTCCTGCAGGAGAAGGGTGGACAACTCATTCTCGGTCAGCGTGTCGAAAAGATCAGTCTCGACAAGGCCGGAAGAGCGACGGGCGTGGTGTTGTCCGACGGACGCACGTTGAGTGCGAAGCGGGCGGTGATCGCCAACCTCAATCCCAAGGTGCTGTTTGGCAGTGACATGTTGCCCCGGTCGGCGGTCCCCCAAAAAGTTAACAAGGCGACGAATGCTTTTCGGGCCGGACCCGGCACGATGATGATCCACCTCGCCATGGACGAGTTGCCAAACTGGACTGCGGGCGCTGAACTCAAGCGCTTCGCTTATGTTCATATTGCCCCGGACCTTGCCATGATGGCGCGGGTTTACGCGGAAGCTATGGATGGATTGCTGCCTGGAGAACCGGCCCTTGTGGTTGGCCAGCCCACGGCCATTGATCCATCGCGTGCACCGGAAGGCAAGCATGTTCTCTGGGTGCAGGTCCGTGTCCTCCCGGCGGAGATCAAGGGCGATGCGATGGGAGAGATCGCTGTTGCGGATTGGAACAGTGCGAAGGACGCCTATGCCGATCGGGTCATCGGAATCCTTGAGCGCTATGCGCCCGGGATCAGCGGCATGATCCGGGCGCGCTCGGTCTTTTCACCCGCAGACCTTGAACGTGAGAACGCCAATCTTATCGGCGGTGACAATTTGAGCGGCTCACACCATCTCGATCAGAATTTCCTGTTCCGCCCCATAGCAGGATACTCGCGCTACAAAACGCCCGTCCGCTCACTTTATATGTGCGGCGCCTCCACCTGGCCCGGTGCTGGCACCGGCGCCGGCTCTGGCTTCATACTTGCAAAGATGCTTGCCGGAAACTGATGGGTGGCGGGGTCAGGTTCTGACTCCCAATCCGACTATGTTGAATATCGCGCCAACGCGAACTGTTCTATTGACCAGGACGGTTGGCGCAATTCTACCAGATCCGCGATAATACGAGCCATGCCCGGACCTATGCCGAAACCGTGGCCGCTCATTCCTGTGGCAATCGTAAGCCCGCTTATACTGGCTTGATCCACGACGGGCAACACGTCTGGCATGGTGTCGATCATGCCAGCCCAACTTCGTATAATGCGCGGTGTCCCGATCTTCGGAAATGCCGCAGCGAATTGCTTGAGAACCCGGCTGAGCTCTTTCTGGTTGGGCTTCGGATCCAGTACACGGCACCGCTCAAACGGCGTTTCGTCTATTTTCGACCAGCGTCGGGGCGTTCGCCATGCATCTGGATAATTCTGCGGAGCGGAAAGCCGGAACCGCGTGCTTGTAAAGTCCTCGCGCAACTGTGGAATGTAAGCTGAAAAGTTTCTGAAGGCATCCGGACCGATGAAGAAATCATGTGTGGACCAAGGTGTTAATGTGTAGCTCCCGTCAGTGCGACGCCGGAACGCGATGCGGTCATCGGCGGCAGCGGCATCGTGCGGCGCTGTCGCCAGTTCTATCTGCAAGGCAGAAGATAGGACGGACAGTTGGGGGAGATGAATGCCGTGCCGTTTCAAAAACAGGGCGCTCCACGCGCCAGCCGCAACTACCACTCTCTCACATTTTACATAGCCGCTCTCAGTGGCGACACCTTGAATGTGATTGCCTGTAATGTCCAATGTGCGAATGGCGCAATTTTCGCGAATGATGACACCGTCTTCAGCGGCTGCCTGAGCCAATGTCGGGACCGCAACGAACGGTTCAGCCATAGCATCGGACGGTGTGGTCATGCCGCCAATCCAGCCTCTACCTTCGGATATCATCGCGCCAACTTCGCGTTGGGATAACATGCGCGTATCGACGCCGTATTGGCGCGCACCGTCGAGCCATTGCTCGAATTTTGCGAGCTTGGCTTTGCTGCGTGCGAGATAAGTGATGCCTTTCTGGCGAAAGCCGATCTGCTCGAGGATCTTCTCGTTTAAGCTTTTCCAGAGAGGGATCGTGTCCATCATGATGGGCAGTTCTGCGTAATCACGACCCTGTTGACGGATCCAGCCCCAGTTTCGGCTGGATTGCTCGCCAGCGATGCGACCTTTCTCGCAGAGAAGGACCTTCAATCCACGTTTCCGCAGTTCCCAGGCCGCCATAACTCCGATGATGCCACCGCCGATGATTGTTACGTCAACAACATCAGGAAGGGGGCCATCGAATTGCGGAGTGTTATCAAGATTAATAGGAAATGCAGACATCGGATTTCAGAATCTCGTGGGGCTGTATGGTGTAATATCGATAGCAGGCGTACGTTCGCCGACCAGATCAGCAACAAGCTGGGCGGTTATAGCGGAGAGAGTCACTCCCAGATGCCCGTGTCCGAACGCATAGATCACGTCGCGGCATTTATGGGCTCGGCCGATCACCGGTAATGTGTCGGGCGTTGAGGGTCTATGGCCCATCCATTCAGATGCCGGGCGCCAGTCCTTGAGGGCTGGTACGGCCATCATAGCCTCCGGCAGTAGCGCGCGAATGCGCTTGTAGTTTGGTGGTGCTTTCAGTCCCGCCAGTTCATCGCCGCTTATCAGGCGCAACCCGTCATGCATTGGAGACAAAACAAAGCCTTTGCCGGGAATGACGACCGGACCACGTAACAATGACTGGGACCCTTCACCGAAGCTGATGTGGTATCCGCGTTCGCTCTCAAGCGAAACCTTGTCTCCAAGTTGCCTTGTTAAAATGGAGGACCATGCACCCGCTGCAATGACCACACGATCAAAGTGCTGCTCTCCGGAGAAAACCCGGAGCGCGACGCCGCCCCGTTCTGAAGGTCGAACTGAGCTGACGTGCTCGCGAACGAAGGCCGCACCAAAAGTATGTGCTGTTTCCAGATAGACGCTTGCGAGTTTCTTCGGAAAGCGGACATTTCCTGCTTTCGGCTGATAGAGGCCCTTAAAACACGAAGCGGGATTGAGCGCCGGTTCAAGATCCAGAAGCGAGGATTGGCTAAGGATTTTGTGGCAGACGTCGTGACGTTCCATAAGTTGGCGTTCAAGTGCAGAGCTTTGGAAATCCTTGGCGCTGTCATAGACTTTCAGCCAACCTTCTTGCGTGATCAGATCCTTGACTGCAGCAATCGCCGTCAGTTCCTGATGCGCGACCAGAGCTTGGGAAACGAGAGGATGCATCGCTGCAGCAATGCGATCAACCGCTGTTGTGGTGCCCGCCGCGATGAAGCGCTTTATCCAAGGCAGCGCTTTCGCGGTATGATGAAGGCGCAAGACTGCCGGAGAGTTGCAGTTAAACATATAGGTTGGCAGAGAGCGGACCACCGCGGGTGTTGCGGTAGGCGTAATCGAACCCGTGACAATAGCGCCCGCGTTTCCATAGGAAGTCCCGGCCCCCGGCTCCTCATCACCAAAAACCGTGACGCTGTGACCTTCTTTGGCAAGAGTGAGTGCGGCGCTACATCCGACAATTCCCGCGCCGATGATGGCAACAGAAAGTCGTTCACCGTTTTGCTGACGATGCTGCATGAGGATCGATCTATCTCAATTATGCGACGAAGGTCGCGTCAGTGGTGGAGGACTTTGCTCAGGAAATCGCGCGTGCGCTCATTTTGCGGGTTCTTGAAGAAGTTTTCCGGTTCGCCGCTTTCAATAATCGAACCACGATCCATGAATACGACACGATCAGCAACGCTTCGGGCGAAACCCATTTCGTGGGTGACAACCATCATTGTCATGCCTTCTTTGGCAAGGCTGACCATGACATCCAGCACCTCGTTGATCATTTCAGGATCAAGCGCTGACGTAGGTTCATCGAACAGCATTATCCGGGGCTGCATGCAAAGTGAGCGCGCAATGGCGACACGCTGCTGTTGACCACCCGACAGCTGGTTCGGATAATTATTCATGCGGTCGGCGAGGCCTACTTTGGCAAGCAGTTCCCTGCCGCGTTTCTCGGCTTCGGCTTTTGATAATCCACGCACATGAATGGGAGCGAGGGTTACATTCTCAAGTGCTGTCTTGTGCGGATACAGATTGAACTGCTGGAAGACAAACCCGACTTCCATGCGCAACTCACGCAAGGCAGCTGCCTTGGAACTCAAATCAATGCTGTCTACGACAAGCTTTCCAGACTGAAAGGCTTCCAGTCCATTGACACATCGAATCAGCGTGCTCTTGCCGGAGCCGGAAGGTCCGCAAACCACGACGACTTCGCCCTTGCTGACTTTCAGATCGATATTGTTGAGCACATGAAGCGCGCTGCCGAACCATTTGTTCAGACCCTGAAACTCAATCATTAGACCTGTCCAATTACAAAATAGGAGATTGCGTGCCGCGTTCGATGCGACGTGAAAGATAGATCATCGGATAGCAGACGATAAAGTAACCGATACCGACGACGCCAAAGACCAGCAGACCGTTAGGAATATTCTGTACGATCATCCAGCCGGAGCGGGTGAGGTCCATGATACCGATCGCGGAAACAACAGAGGAATCCTTGACGAGCAGGATGAATTGTCCAACCAGAGAAGGGCGAACAATACGCAAAGCCTGCGGCATGACGATCAACCGAAGCTGTTGAGCATAGGTGAAGCCCGACGCAATTGCCGCCTCGGTCTGCCCGCGCGGAACCGCCTTGATGCCGGAAGCAACGATTTCACCAATAAAGCACGCTGACAGATTCGAAAGTGCTATCACGCCCGCATTGAATGCAGTGAGTTCAATCCCAATCGTTGGCAGAATGAAGAAGCAGATGAAAACCTGAACCAGAAAGGGCGTGCCGCGAAACAGATCGATATAGAACCCGGTTATCGCTGATAGCCATCGATTTCCGCTGCCGCGAAGCACTCCAAAGATCAGTCCAATCACCATCCCGATGACGAGGGACAGGAGTGACAGCGCAACGGTCATCCCAAGGCCCTTCAGCAGAACGGGCCAGAAGTTCAACAAACGTTCGACTTGAAACCAAAACATATGCGCCTCCTGTTAGCGTTCCGGCATGCGATTGAAACGCGACCAGGTGCCAGCCATTGCCTTGAGCAGATAATAGATCAGCAGGAAGCCCGCAGCTGTCGCTGCAAGCCCTTCAACGGGCATGAAGCGATCAAGCGCGATCTGTTGCCCGACGCGGGTAAGCTCAACGACGGAAATCAGAGAAAGAAGGGACGAATCCTTCACAAGTACGATTGCCTGTCCGATCATCGGCGAAATTGTCGGTCGCACCGCCTGCGGCAGAACGATAAGGCGCATACGCTGCATATAGGTGAAGCCAGAACTTAAAGCCGCTTCGAACTGGCCGCGCGGAATGGAAAGGATGCCCGAGCGAATAATCTCAGCAACATAGGCACCGGAATTGATTGACAGGGCTATGATGCCGATGACCATTTCCGGCAGGATGACGCCGAGACGCGGCAGCCCGAAATAGAGAAAATAGAGTTGCGCGAGCAGCGGGGTTGCCCGGATAAGATCGATATAGGCAATGCCGATCGTACGCAGCCAGCGGGTGGGCTGGATGCTGAGCGCACAAGCAACAATGCCTATGATCATTGCGCCGGTGAACCCGGCTGCCGACAACATCATTGTATTCAGAAAACCCTGCCAGAGATCTGGGAGATATTCCGAAATGACCCGTATGTTCAGATTGCCAAACATGTCTCACCGGTTGGATTCAATTTTTGATCAAAGGTGCGGAACGGAATGGTTCCGCACCTCTGTCGGTATCAGTGGTCAGCTTGCCACTTGTTTGAATTGACCCAATAATCCATGTTTTCTTTCAAACGGCCATCGAGCGTCACGTTGTCAAGAAACAGGTTCGTCCAGATCATCAGGTCCTGAGAGTCGTAGCGCACTGCATAGGCAAGCGGTTCTGCGCTAAGCATTTCCGGAAAGACTTCAAATGTGCCTTCAGGATAGTTCTGCACCTGGGCCGCGACCGCCGTGTTGTCGTTTACACCGCATTGGGCTTGGCCGGATGCAACCGCGTCAAGAACCACCGTACCGCCGCCTTTGAACGCCTTCACGGTCGCTTCTGGGAAGTATTTCGACATGTTCTTTTCCGCAGTCGATCCGAGAATGACAGCGACCGTCGTTCCGGGCTTTTTGCAGTCTTCCACACTCTTGAAGTCGCCGCCTGCAGCGGTGAAAGCAACAGTGCCGACGTGAATCCATGGCTTGGTGAACGCAACCTTGGTCGCACGGCTCATCGTGGCGGTCATATCTGCTGCCAATATGTCAGCCTTACCGGAAAGGAGCGCCGGGATGAGTCCATCCCAATCGAAATCGAGATATGTTACCTTAACGCCCATTTCCTTGGCCATCAGTTCGGTCAATTCAATGGCGCTTCCTGTCCGCTTACCGTTCCTGTCCATGAAGGAATAGGGTGGGCCCTGGGTTTGAACCGCAACGCGCAGTTCGCCGCGGGCGAGGATATCGTCAAGTGTTCCAGCGTGCGCTGTCGTGGTCTGCGCAGCTGCTCCCATGAGCGCAACAAACATTGCAGACGCCATGAGTGCATTGATTTTCTTCAACATTTTGTTTCAGTTCTCCCTCGTTAGGCAATAGTCGGTCGTCTCCGCGCAAGGCGGCCAAATAGAACGGTCATTTTGGTGGCGGATTATTGAGCCTGCTTGTCGCTCTCTTCGTCTTCCCATACACCGCGCGGCAGGCTCAGCCACTTATTATGGGATTTCATGACAACGAAGGTTTCGCTGCCTTGAATTGTTCCTGGCTCTGCCAGTCCGGGCAGCAACTCACTCGTCACCCGGTATAATTCTTCCATATCTCCCTCGAACATCACTTCGCAAAGAATGTCGTATCTGCCGGTGACGATACTTACGGAAGTGACGAAAGGCAGCTCGGACATCTTTCGCGCGATTTCGTCGAGACGGCCCTGTCCATTAGCGTGAATGCCCATCATCGCGACGACAAGCTCGGGACGCTCCGAAACGTTCACAACGCCGGAAATCTTGAAAAGCTTATTCTCGATAAGGTTTTTCAGTCGCGCCCTAATTGTGGGTGGGCTGAGCTCAAGCCGCTCGGCGATCTGGTTGGCGCCATCGCGTGCGTCGTCTGACAGAAGCTTGACGAGCTTCCGATCGATTTTGTCCAGCAATGCACGCATTTACTTAACGCCCCTCTTATTTTGTTGAGGCATAGATATTTCAAAATGACGTGCGGAGTCAACAGAAATTTTCTAATAGAAAAATATTGAGGTTGATTATTTTGGTTTTGGAAAAGTGCAAGGCCTTTCAGTTTGGCGGCTTGCTCATCCCGTTTCATGCGTTGTCGCAGCCATCGAGATGGGGAAGTGCTGATTTTTGTCTGATAAAGCGCGTGTCAGATCATCGAACGACTGAGGCCTCCGTCGATTGGCAATGCCACACCGTTGACATAGCTTGCCGCCTCGCTGGCAAGGAACGCCACAACCTCGCCGAATTCCTCCGGTGTGCCATAGCGTCCGACGGGAATTTCTCGCTGGCTCTCGGCAGCAATGACCGCTGGATCTACACCTCGCTCGGCGGCATCCAACTCGTCCAGACGGGTTGTACGCTCGGTCGCAAAACGGCCCGGCATGACGACATTGACAGTTACGCCATCTCCAGCCACTTCAGTGGCAAGCGTCTTGGCCCATCCCGCGAGGGCAGATCTTAAGGCATTGGATGCAGCCAGATTGGGAATGGGTTCCCGGATGCTTGTCGAGGATACAGCGATGATCCGACCGAAATGACGTTTCCGCATGGCTGGCAGATAGTGAGCGGCGATCTCGATTTGGCTGAGGAACATGCTTCTGATCTGCGTGTTCCAGTAGGCTTCGTCATATCGTGACGCTGCGATTGGGGCGGGGCCGCCGCCATTCAGAAGCAGGATATCGATGCTGCCAATGGCATTGTCCACATTTTCCATCATTCTGGTGACACTGGCAGCATCGGTTAGATCGCAGGTGAACGACTTCACCGAACCAGCATGTGTGCCAAGGCGCTCTTCCGCTGCGCGCATGGCGACCTTGTCCCTACCGACGAGTGCAACATTCACGCCGCGCCTTGAAAGAGCCTCTGCAACGCCCAAGCCAAGTCCTTTGTTTCCACCCAGAAGAAGTGCAGTCTGCTTTCTGTGATTCATTTTGATACTCGAACTCTGGAACTGGTGATTGATCTGACTGCATTGACGATCACGGCGATATGTTCATCGGTAGTGCTCAAATGTACGGAGGCTCGAAGTAGTTCCGAAATCCCGCGTATCGACATGTCGTAAGGCGTGTAGCCCGTTCCGTTCATGCCGATGTTGATGCCCATATCAGCGAGATGTTGTTTTACAGGCGCGCAAGGAAAGCTATCAATTACAAAGGTGACGGCAGCGCCTTTACTGTCTCCAAGATCAAGTAAATGGACGCCCGGTATTTCACCAAGTGCCCGACGAAGAACGCTCGCTTTGTGATCCAGATCCAGTCGGATGCGGTCCACACCCAAAGCGAGGGTTTGTTCTATTGCTTTCCCGAGACCGAGTTTGAGGGCCACCGATTCCTCACCAAACTCAAAAGCCCGAGCGCTGTTTGCCACCAAAACGTTTCCGGTGCTCAAGGTTGAGGACAGGTTGTCGATGCTACGCGGCACGATTTCTGCTGCAAGGCGGGGAGAAATATAGGCCAATGCCGTTCCGCGCGGCCCGCGTAGAAATTTCCGCCCGCACGCGATCAGAGCATCACAGCCTAATTCGGCAACATTGATCGGCACCTGTCCAATTGCCTGACTGGCATCGATGATAAAAAACGCTGATGAACCGGCCTCACGAATGGCGGCGCCAATCGCGGCCGCAGGATTGATCAATGCGCTTCCTGCTCCAATCCAGGTAAGAGCGACAATGCGCACCTCCGATGAGAGGTTTTCAAGGAGCGCAACGGGGTCCACAGCGCTCGTATCATCCGAAGCCATCAAGGAGAGCGAAGCGCCGCTCAAATCTGCGGAGCGTTGCAGGCATAAAACATTGCCAATCCATTCCTGACGGCTGACAACAATCTTGTCGCCGGCAGATAGCGGTATCGAAGCAATCAGGTTGCCATAAAGCTGGCCATGGCTGGTTCCGAAGGCGACATCCTGTGGCGAGCAGCCCAGCAGTTGTGCTGCCGCCTGATAGGTGTTCTGGATGGCATCGGATGCAAACGCACCAGCCTCCATCGGACCGCGTTCCGCTTCGACGCGCAGATGATCAACGACCGCTTGAACCGTTTCGGCGGATGGCAGCCCCGCGCCGCTATGATTGAAATGCACGACGGACATTTGCAGGTCCCTTGATCAACGAATGTGAAAAACGGCTTCAACTTCGACTGGCACGTTGGCTGGCAGCCCCGCCACGCCAATGGCACAACGCGCATGCTCGCCGCGTTCGCCGAAAACCGCGTTCATGACCTGCGAGGCGCCATTGCCGATCTGCGAATAGGCGGTGAACCCGGGCACGGCATTGACGAAGACCGTAAGCTTGGCCAGCCGGACGACGCGATCAAGATCGCCATCGAGAGCTGCATTCGCCCAGAATATGACATTCGCGGCGCAAAGTTTCGCGCTCTCGAGTGCGGTTTCTATATCAATATCGCGACCGACCTGCCCGACATAAGCAATGTCGCTGCCCTTTTCGGGTATCTGGCCTGAAACATAGAGAAAATTATCGACTTTCGTTGTTGGCGAGAAGGGCAAATCAGGCCGGGCTAGATTGGGCCAGTCGATACCGCAAGCAGCCAATTTATCTTTATAGTGGGACATGTGATGCTCCATTTCCTGGTTTCTGGTGTGATATTGCCAAAGGCCTCGCCCCTCGTGTACCCTTATAATTATTAGTGAGGTATAAGGATTCATTATGGACGCGAGTTACGATCTCAGACTTCTCAGGATGTTCATCGCCGTTGCCGAAACGGGCGCCTTGAGTAAGGCAGCGGATCGTCTTGCGCGCACACAGGCTGCCGTCAGCATGCAATTGCAGCGGATAGAAAAGGAGCTGGACAGGGAACTGTTCACGCGATCCTCGCGCGGGGTTTCTCTGACTGAAGCTGGAGAGGCCTTTCTGACTTATGCGCGGAGGGTCATTGCGCTCACCGAGGATATGCAGCGTGGATTGCTCGATAAGAAACTGGTGGGTCGTATTCGGCTGGGGCTCTTCGAAGATCTCGCCGTCACGCGTCTGCCAGGCGCGATTGCTCAGTTCCGGCAGAAACATCCTTCGGTTGACATTGAGCTCAGTTCATCCAATTCGGCGCAGCTTGCGCGCTCCTTTCATGAAGGGCAGACCGACATTGTTGTCGCCGATCCCGCTCGGTTCGCTCTACCGCCGCTCAGTTTCATATCCTATCAACTGGTCTGGTGCGCAAGCCGATTGCTCGACGTGGACGAAAAGAACCCGCTTCCCGTCGTTCTTTTTGAAACATCCTGTTCGTGGCAGGACCGGATGATCGCGTCCCTCGCAGAAGCAGGCATTGCATGGACCGTTGGCTGTCGCGTGAAAAGTTTACCCGCCATGTTAACGGCTTTGCGGGGAGGGTTGGGCGTTGGGGTGCTGTTTTCCGAAGCAGTCCCATCAGATTGCCAGACTATCAATGGAAGATACAACCTGCCCATAGCGCCGATCGCCGAATTTGGCATATACACAGTCGATGCCCCTTCACCGCTCATCAGCGAACTCGCGAAAGCACTGGAGACGCTATCATAACGTCTCGAAGCTGAAAGCTCGGCGGAAGGATAACGCAATATCACGCCTGACGGCTGTCGAACTCTGCCTGGAGATGCCGGATCGTATCCATATGCTCAACCGTCCAGTGATAGAGGCTCGCGAAGGGTGCCTGTAGTGAACGCCCCAGTGGGGTCAGGCATATGCTTGCAATGAAGGAATGGGGGGAAAGCTACATCGAAGAGAGGCACATCGTGTCCTAGACTAACCGCAATCATTTGATTTGGAGTACTACCAGAATACAAACATTGCGACGGCAGCTGCCGCCATCGCGACGGTCGCAATCCATCCGAACAATCTTGTTGCAAAACCTATCGTGAATTTGCCCATTTCATCGCGCCTGCTCGCTACGATCATCATGGCCGCCATTATTGGAACCGCGACGATACCGTTGACAACCGCGCTCCAAAATAATGCGGCAATAGGGTCGATGGACGAAATCGCAATCGCAACTCCCACTAGGAAAGCCAGTGCGATTACGCCGTAGAATCCAATCGCTTCCCAGGGCTTGTTCGCCAGACCGCATTTCCAACCTTGGGATTCGCCAAAGGCGTAGGCGACCGAGCCCGCAAGCACAGGTAACGACAAAAGCCCAGTTCCAATAATCCCCAAACTGAAGATGAGGAAAGCAAAATCGCCTGCCAATGGCTTGAGGGCTTCGGCGACCTCGGCTGCGGAATTGACCTCGGTCTTTCCCGCCGCATGCAGGGTTGCTGCTGTGCTCATGATGATTGCGATAGCCACAATATTAGAAACAGCCATGCCAGCGAAAGTATCGATACGAATACGTTTCAGTTCCTTCTTTGCTTCTGCGGGATTTTTACGAAGCGGCTGCTCATCTTCTGAATTGTCGATTTCTTCTACCTCCTGAGAGCTTTGCCAAAACAGGAGATATGGGCTTATGGTCGTTCCGAAAATGGCAACGATCATCGTGAGGCTTTCGCCTTGGAGCGGAAAGTTTGGCCAGAAAAAGCCTTTTAAAGCTGCCCACCAGTCGACATTCGCCACGAACAATACTGCTACATATGCAAGTAAAACGAGTGTAAGCCACTTGAGATAGCGAGCATATGTTTCGTAGGTTATGAAGAGTTGCAATCCGAGCGATAAAACCCCAAAAGCTAACGTGAACACGACGGGAGAGCCGTTTGTCACCAGACTGGCGGCTGCGCCCATGGCGGATAGATTGGCACCCATATTGATGGTGTTGGCGATCAGTAGCAGCCCAACAAGCGAAAGCAGCGCCCAGCGGGGAATGATTTCGCACAAATTTGCAGCGAGCCCCTTACCGGTAACTCTACCAATCCGGCCGCTGACCAGTTGGATCGCTGTCATAAGCGGAAACGTAAACAACATGCTCCACAGCATGTTGTATCCAAACTGGGCACCTGCTTGCGAATAGGTTGCTATGCCGCTCGGGTCGTCATCCGCTGCGCCGGTAATAAGGCCAGGACCCAGCTGCTTGAAAAGCGCTGCGCGACGCCAGCGTGGGAGTGTTTGATTGATGTCCGAAGATGAATCATCACTTGCGTCTTTGGGCACGACCATATCCTAATCCATGGACACCATAGGAATCCTATGATTTTCGCTGGGTCGAACAATTGGCGGGCAAATTTGTTCCAATGCCGGATCGCTTGTGATGCCATGAACATGCAGGAACAAAGGCAATCGCTTGCGGTTGGGAAGAGCGGCTTTGAGCCGCTTTGACGTAACGTCTGCGGTACATGCGAGATTGAGGCATATAGGATTGAGCCACGAAGAACTGGATATAATTGCTGAGAAAGCGCGTGTTCGCTATCTAAAAGCTCGCAATCTTCTCATTCTGGAAGCAGCGATTGCGGCTCTGTTGGACACTGAAACGCCCCATGAAGCTGCCGCTATTTTGCGAGAGCAGGCTGATCTGCTGACCCGCTATCTATAACGTATCCCACAATTTGTCGTCGATTATCCGGCTGAGCGATAACTCCGATTGTCCATCTGTGTTAATTCAGCAAACCAGAATGGCTGTTCGTCCGGAATCTCTTGATAAATCCGAAGCCTATGGCAAATCCTTTCAGGCAGATAAGTCAATTTGTCGGGGCAATGTCGAATGGGCGATTTGAGACAGCTGAAGTTCGGTTTTCTCAGACAATGCGTTTTCGGTGCAGAGACGGCGTCAACCAAAATCGACTGTGGCAAACGTCGGTTGGCGAGTACAACCGCGCTCGGTCGGATTTTCTGCGCGCTCATGGTTTCTGCGACAGTTATCGGTTCGCCCTTGATGGTCAGAAATGCTGATGCACAACAGCAATCCGGGACTGGTGGGGCAGGTGGAGCTGAAGGTACGCCGCCGTCGCATTACGATGCGAAAGGCAACCCGGGTGGGCAGGGATTGGGCGCTTCCGCTACATCGGGCGGTGGCGGCGGAGGAGGAGGTGCCGGTGGCGCCGCGGGCGGTGTCCATAATGGCAATCATGCTTCCTCGACAAGTGGCGGCGCCGGTGGCGAGGGTGCAAGAAAAGCTTATGGCGGCGCTGCGGGCATCAACGGTATTTTCGGATATTCAGGAGTTTCAGCGCCCGATGTTCTCGTGGTGCACGGCTTCGATGGCGATAGCGGCAAGCCCGGCGAGGGTGGGAAAAAGGGGCAAGGCGCTTTCGCCACCGGCAATGGCGCTTCGGGCGGCGGCGGTGGTGGCGGTGGGGGTGGTGGGAACGGCGCGATCTTCACCGATTCCGTGACGACGCTTTCCGGCCAGACCTTCATCGGCGGCGCGGGTGGGGCTGGTGGTGGTGGCGGGCAGGGTGGCGATGGCGTGACGGTATGGAACGTTTTCACCGTTACGCCCGGCGAGGGTGGCAGTGGCGGTGGCGGTGGCGGCGGTGGTGGTGGTGGTATCGGCATTTCCACATCGTCCGACCTCACAGTCAGCAACGGCAGCACCATTATGGGCGGCAATGGTGGGGCAGGTGGTGCAGGCGGAATTTCTGGTATGCACGCCGACGAAAACACTAGTGGCAGCGTGATGGTTTGCGAGGACGATGAGGGCGAAATTGAATGTTCAAGCCCCATATCGCTCCCATCTGCTCCCTACGATACCCTGACAACAGGTGGCGGACGTAGCGGTAATGGCGGCGGAGGCGGTGACGCTATCAGCTCCTTCGGCCAGTCTACGATCGCGATCGAAACAGGTGTTACCGTAAAAGGCGGCGATGGCGGAAACGGCGGAGCGAGCCTTCCGGGTGGCAATACAGCTTCTGATGGTGGCGATGGCGGTCGTGGTGGAAATGGTGTTACCGCGACGGCAACGGCTGCTGCGGTTTCGAATGCGGGCACGATTACAGGTGGAAACGGTGGTGATGGCGGTCGCGGCGGCGGTGGTGCAGACACTGGTGGCAATGGCGGCCGTGGCGGTGATGGTGGCATTGGCGTTTCCATGGCCGCGGGGGGCACACTGACCAACAGTGCCGGTGCAAATATTACGGGCGGCAATGCAGGGGCGGGCGGAAAAGCGCCTTCGACGCCGTCGTCGCCACCTTCCTGGTGGTATAATGGCTCCGACGGACAATCTGGTGCTGCCGGTGTGGGGGTCTATTTCTCTTCGGGCGACGCAACCCTTTTCAATGCCGGAACGATTTCCGGCGGCGTCAATCAGGACGGTTCGCGTGCCGCCGCCGTGCAATTCAGCGGTAGCAATAATACGCTGGTTCTGGGGCCCGGTTATGCCTTCAGCGGCAAGGTCGTCGCGGATAAGAACGGCCAGAACACTTTGGTTTTTGGTGGGGCTGGTGCGGCCCAGTTCGACCTGACCGGTTTTGAAAAAAGGTTTCAAGGATTCGATGCGCTCGAAAAGCGTGATACCAGTACGTGGACTTTGACCGGGTCGCCCGAAACATTCAACGGTAACCTCGGCATACATGGCGGCACGCTGGCCCTGATTTCGGGCGCGCAACTGAATGCCGAGAATGTTGTTGTAGGGTCTGCTCAGGGCGAAACGGCATCCGGGCAAGTAAGCGGCATCGGCACTAGTCTTAATGTCAGCGGAACTTTGTCGGTGACGGGCTATGGCAACGACTCACTTGGCATAGCGAATGGCGGCAGGGTGAATGTTGGTGGAGACGTCGTTGTGGGCGACACGCCATCCGTTGTTGCCGGCCCAGAAAACTCATTGACTGTCAGCGGAGCAGGATCAAGCCTTCATGTCGGTGGCGCCGTCAATATCGGTGATCTGCTTTCCATCACTGAGGGCGGCGTGGCGCATGGCGGTCAGTTGATGCTTGGGACGGGCGATCCCGGCAGCAACACAGCGCGGGTCCTGGTGGACGGGGCCGGTTCGCTTCTGAATATCGCCGAAGTCAATGTGGGCTATGCCGGTATTGGAACACTGACCGTTTCCAATGGTGCACGCATTGGCCTGGCGGCAGGCGGCAGCATCGTGCATGTTGGACAGAACGGAGCGCAGGGTACAGTGAATATTGGCGCAGCTGCGGGCGAGACAGCGGTCGCAGCCGGAACGATCTACAGCACCATAGTGCTCGGTAGTCAGGGAACGCTCAACCTCAATCATGATACCGCTGGCTACCGCTTTGATACGACGGTGCAGGGCACTGGCACAATCAATTTTCTGGGCGGTGAAACCACAATCATTGGTCCGCGATTGGCCCAGTTCGCCGGTCAGTCGACCGTTTCCAACAGCAGTGTCGTGCTGACAAGTTCGGCTGTTGTCGGAGGCACGATCACAGTTAATGCAGGCGGGGCGATCAGCGGTTCCGGCACATTGGGCAACACCACGATCAACAATGGTGGCAAGATCGCACCGAGCTTGCAATCACCGTTGACGGTTGATGGCGACTTGACGCTTCAAAGCGGTGGCACATTTGTCTATGGGTTCGGCGCCTCCAATGGGGAGAAGGCGGCGTCCATTCAGGTTAACGGCGATCTGGCGTTGAACGGCGCGACGCTGAAGGTCGATGGAAGTTCGACCAGTTCGCTGCTCGGCTATCATCGCATGATTTCCTATAGCGGCAGCCTGACGGAATCCAATGGCGGTTTGATAGTCGGCGAGACGCCGGCTACCGGTCCCATCGCGTATAATTATAGCATTGAAAACGCGCCGAACGCCGTGGACCTTCTGGTCTCAGCCAACGGCCTCAATATTCTTCAGACCTGGGGCGATACCGGCACATGGTCCGCAACAGAACAGAACTGGTACGATCCTGTCGGCGGTAATCCTTCGCTTCTTTCCCAATGGGGAAGCGGCTACGCGGTTTTCCGCGGTGCTGGGGGCACGGTCACGCTGGATGGAACGCAAACAGCCGTCGGGCTCCAGTTCGCAGGCGGTGACTATACGATCACGGGTGGCGCGGCCCTCAATCTCACCGGCTATTCGGACAATGTCATAACCATAGCCGTGCCGGAATTGCGTGTGCTGGCCGGTGAAACCGCAACTATCGCATCGACGATTACAGGCAGCGACGGGCTGGAGAAAACCGGCGACGGCCTGCTTGTTCTGTCGGGTTCCAACAGCTATTCCGGTGATACGATCATCAGTGCGGGAATATTACAAGTTTCTGCCGCGAATAATCTGGGACAGGCCACCAATGGTCTGACGATCAACAATGGCACGCTGCAGACGACTGGCGCACTCTCGCTCGCCAGCTTCGTGTCATTGGGCGGTGAAGCGGCATTCGACGTGGCGTCAGGGACCCAACTGCAACTGAGCGGAAGTATTTCCGGCGCGGGTTCGCTGACCAAGCAGGGCGATGGAACATTGCTCGTCGGAAATGCGGCGAATAGCTGGTCCGGCGGCACGCTGATCGAGGCTGGCACGCTCCGTATGGCGGCCAATACACCCGGCGCGCTGCCGAACATGACCGATTATCTGATGACAGGCGGCACGCTAGATCTCAACGGCAATGCGCTCACCATACGTTCCTTGTGGGGAAGCGGCGGCACCATCGCCATCGACAATGCGAGTCTCACCGTCAATCAGGGCGGTGATACGGTTTTTGCGGGCGACATCACCGGCGCGGGCGTCAATAGCAGACTGACCAAGGATGGCGACGGTATTCTGGTCCTGACAGGCAATAACAGTTTTCAGGGCGAGGCCAATATTCTCGGCGGCACGCTTGCGATCTATGAAGCGCAGAATATCGGCACCGGTTCGGCGACCATTCAGATCAGTGACGCGGCGCTGGCGACGCTCGGCAATATCACTCTCACGCGGGATGTGGAACTGTCCGGCACGGCCACGATCGACACATTGCTGGGAACAGCGCTCGACTTGTCGTCCGATGTCTCGGGCAGCGGAGCCTTGTACAAGGAGGGGGCGGGTTCGCTCATTCTCAGTGGCGAGGCCACCCATGGTGGAGGCACGACCATTGCCAATGGTTTCCTCCAGATTGGCAATGGTGGCGCAACGGGTTCGATTGCGGGAAATATCGTCAATAATGGCGGTCTCGTATTCAACCGGCAGAACAGCTACGCCTATTCGGGGATGGTTTCGGGTGCAGGCGCGCTGTTTCAGGCAGGCGTGGGCACGACGGTTCTGACCGGCGACAACAGCTATACCGGCAATACGTTCATTTCTGATGGCACATTGCAGATCGGTGACGGCGGAACGACAGGCTCCATCATCGGTGGGATTTTGAACGAAGGGGTTCTGACAGTCGCCCGGTCGGACAGTTACAGTATCGAAGGCCTAATCGTCGGAACTGGTTCGTTCGTGCAGGCCGGGTCCGGTACGACCATCCTTGCAGCCGACAACGCCTATTATGGCGGAACGACCATCGCCAATGGTGTCCTGCAACTCGGCACAGGCGGCAATTCCGGCTGGATCGAAGGCAGTGTCGTGAATAATGGCGCACTTGTCTTTAACCGTTCGGATGCGGTGCTTTTCTCCGGCGATATCAGCGGTAGTGGTGGGGTAAACCAGATCGGGTCAGGCGCCACAATCCTGTCAGGTTACAACAGCTATACGGGCGGCACCTCTATCACCTTGGGTGCGCTGGTTATCGGCAATGGCGGCACAACCGGCTCCCTTATGGGCAATATCAGCAATAACGGCATTCTGGGCTTCAACCGCTCCGACACAATGACCTATGCAGGTGCGATCAGGGGTACGGGTAGCGTGCAGCAGATCGGCACAGGCACAACCGTTCTGACTGGCAGCAACACCTATACCGGTGCGACGACGATTACCGCCGGACGTTTGCAGATCGGTGATGGGGTTACGTCCGGGTCGATCACGGGTCACGTCATCAATAACGGAACACTGGCGTTTGATCGGTCCGACACCGTGACATTCGACGGAATGGTGTGGGGTGACGGCAAACTGGAGCAGGTGGGCAGCGGCGCTCTCGTTTTGACGGGCCGCAACCAGTATGGCGGCGGCGTCACCGTATCCTCCGGCACGCTGCAACTGGGCGATGGCGGTGAAAACGGCACGCTTGCGGCAAATGTCGAGAATAACGGGCAGTTCGTCGTTAATCGTTCGGGAACGGTTGTGCTGAAAGGCGATATTTCCGGCTCGGGTTCGTTTGAGCAGATCGGCAGCGGCGTGACGGTGCTAGCCGGCAATAACAGCTATGGCGGCGGCACGACGGTAGTGGCCGGTACGCTGGTGGTCGGACTTGGCGAAACGGGAAGCATTGCCGGTAATATCGTCAACAATGGCACGCTCGCCTTCAATCGCTCCGACAATTATGCCTTTTCGGGAGCCATTTCCGGGTCTGGCGCGTTCTGGCAAATCGGTGAAGGCACAAGTGTTCTGAGCGGTAACAACAGCTATTCAGGCGCGACGGAGGTTTATGCCGGTCGTCTTGCGGTCAACGGCTCGATTGCGTCTTCATCGCTGGTCACCGTCCATGAAGGCGGTGAACTTGGCGGAAACGGCATGGTTTCCACCACGCATATTGACGGTGGCACGCTTGCGCCCGGCAATTCCATCGGCACGCTGACGGTCAACGGCGACTTGAGCTTCACCGGCGCATCGACCTATGCCGTGGAGGTTTCTGCATCGGACGCCGACCGGGTCAATGTCAGCGGTCAAGCCGATCTGGGCGGGGCGACGGTGGCCGCGACTTTCGCGCCCGATAAATATGTCATGCGTCGCTATACGATTCTGAACGCGGAAGGCGGAATTGGCGACAGCCGGTTCGGCACGGAATTGACGACGGATCTGCCTCAAAGTTTTAGCTCTAACCTGAGCTACGATGCCGATAATGCCTATCTTGATCTGACCTTGAACCTGACGGGCCTCAACGTGAACCAGCGCAATGTCTCTGCGGCGCTGGTCGACTATTTCAATCGGGAAGGTCAAATTCCGCTGGCTTATGGTGGGTTGGATGCGGAAGGCCTGACAGTCGCATCGGGCGAACTGGCGACCGCCGTACAACAGACAACCGTGGATGCGATGAGCCAGTTCATGACGACGCTGACCGATCCGTTGGTGGCGGGTCGAGCGACTTCAGCTACGCGCGATACGTACGACCCGTTTATGGGACGATGGAATCTGTGGGGCGCGGGTTATGGCGCGTCGCGCTCGCTGGATGGCGACAACATCATCGGTTCGCATGATCTGCGCAGCAAGATCAACGGCGTGGCCGTGGGTGCGGACTACCGGCTGTCACCCAACACCTTGCTCGGCTTTGCCGTGGCTGGCGGACATGGCAGTTTCAGTCTCTCCGATGGTCTGGGCAGCGGTGATTCCGATCTGTTCCAGCTTGGCCTTTATGGTCGTCAGACTGTCGGAAACGCTTATTTCAGCGCGGCGCTTGCCTATGGCTGGCAGGATATAGAGACGGAACGCGCCGTCGCATTGAATGGCGTGGATACATTGCAGGCCGACTATAATGCCAATACATGGTCAGGCCGTTTGGAAACTGGCTATCGTTTCGATACGCCATGGATCGGGATTACGCCCTATGCCGCTGGGCAATTCGTCAACTTCAACCTGCCGTCCTATGCCGAAAAGCTCGACGGCGGTCGGGATAGCTATGCGCTGGATTATGCATCGAAACACGAAACAGCCGGTCGCAGCGAACTGGGTTTAAGAGCGGATAAATCCTTTGTGCTCCCTGACGGGGTTCTCACCCTTGCAGGCAGGGCTGCGTGGCTGAGAAACTTCAATAACGACCGTGCCATGACGGCAGTATTTGCAGGATTGCCGGGAGCCGGTTTTGTCGTGAATGGCGCAACCATGCCCCGCGACACCGGGCTCGCCAGTGTTTCAGCGGAAATGCTCTGGAACAACGGGCTGTCATTGGGCGCTGCATTCGATGCCGAATTTTCCGGCAATAGCAGTAACTATGCCGGAAAAGGTATGCTGCGCTACCATTGGTAGCGCCGACGGTCAGGAAGGTTTATGAACGCGGAACCCTGGTCCAGTGGCCCGCGCCACCGCCATCGTAGAAATCAATGTCGAAGCCCTGCACCTGACCCTGATCGAGTTTAAAGACGATGGATGCCAGCGAACCGACGAGTTCGGCCTCTCCGACCGGGACAAAGGCAAAAGTGTCGCCGTCCCAATGTTGCAGTGGGAACTGCATTTCCTTCGGACCGAGGACCAGCGTCAGCGTTCCGTTGATCTCCCTGATTTCCGTCTTGCCGAAATAGGCGTTGTCGAAGCTGCCGGTATAATCCTGTAAGGTTTTGGCGGGGACTGGTTGGGCCGGCTTTTTCTTGAAGGACAGGTCGCCTTGCGGTTGGAAAAAGCCTTTCATGACGCCATTATAGGCGGCAAACCAGTCACGGGAAGATTTGCCATAAAGGGCAGTGTCGGTAAACTGCGCCACGACAGATTCCGCAGCGCCCACCGGTGCGCCATTCGTCAGGACGATAATACCAATATCGGCGGACGGCACGATCTTGAAGGCGGTGCCTGCGCCGAGCAGGAAAGCACCGGAGTGTCCCATGGATGGCCGTCCGCCCAGTTCCGTATTGACGTTGAATCCATAGCCGTAAAAACCGGAACGCGCGCTGGTGTCATGTGCCCGCGCGCTGAACGACTGCGGCGAAAGTGCTGGCAGGAGCGCGTCTTCGGCGATCATTCGCTTGCCCTCGTATTCGCCATTGGCGAGCAGCAGCTTCATCCACTCCGCCAGGTCGATGACATTGGATGAAACACCGCCAGCTGGCGCCTGTTCATCCGCATTGCGTTGTCCGAGCGGCAGAAAAGCGCCATTATGATAAACATGCAATGCGGCGCGGTTGTCATGCGTCGTATAATCGGCATAGCGATAGCTGGTCGATTTCATGCCCAGCGGCTTCAGCAGCTGCTCATTGGCGAGTTTTTCCCACGGTTCACGCGCCGCTGCGGCAACGGCTTCCGCGCCGATGGTCGTACTGAAATTCGCATAGTGATAAGAGGTGCGGAACGGATCGAGCGGCAATTGCTGCAAGCGGGCAATGACATCGTTGCGCTTGAAGCCCAGGTCTTCCAGATCGTCACCCGCCGTACCCGGCAGGCCACTGCGGTGTGCAAAGAAATCCCCGATTGTTCCGTTTTCAGAAACATAGTCATTGGCGAGCTTGAAGCCGGACAGGTGTTTTGCCACCGGGTCGTCCCATGCAACCGTGCCCTTTGACACTTCAATGGCGGCGACCGTCGCAGAAAGCGACTTGGAAATAGAGGCAATCTGGAAAACAGTCTCGGCATCGACCGCGGCCTCTTTGCCGACCTCGCGTTTGCCATAACCCTTGGCGAAAACGGTCTTGCCGCCGCTCACGACAGCAACCGCCATGCCGGGAACGTGGCTGCGTTTCATGATGTCGGCAACAATCTGTGGCAGGGCCTTGAGGGCTTTCTCTGTGCTGCCCTTTGGAATCTGTATCGCGTCGGCAGCCGGATTTGGCTGGTTCTGTATGGAAACCGACTGCGAGAGAGCTGCTGTCGAGCAGCCAAGTGCAAGCAGGAAGGCAAGGATGATGGACGATGTTCTGGTTCTCATGACTGCCTTAAAACCCCGTTTGATAAGCGATGCGGAAAACGCCCTGATTGATATTCAGCGACTGGTCGCGCTGATGAATCAGTCCTGATTGCAGAATGATGCCGATGGGCGTGACATAAGTGACCGTGCCGGCTGCGCCCCAGTCCCAATCGGATTGAAGCCCGTATTGCGCCAGTTTTTCATCTTCGCCGGATAATTTGCGCAGCGCGGTTGTCGCCGTGAACTGCCAGCGGTCATAAGACAGCGAGAGAGATGTCACGCCATTGCCGTTGGAAACCGGCGCGCCACGAAAGGCGCTTGAAAAGGTCGCCTCGTTAAACCAGCTCAGGTTCCACTTATCGGTGAGCGCCGTGTCATAGCGCAGCCGGGCTGAAATCGTATTGGCGCTTGCGCCATAGCCCGGTTCAGCCTCCAGGCGTCCGATATCGACACCGCCGGATATTTTCTTCAGGCCGGGGAGATTGCGGAAGTCATAGGACAGGATGAACGAGTTCAGATCGTTACTGAACGCTGGCGATTGTCCGCGCGTGGGCGAGATAAAACCGTCATCGAAGGTGAGGCGGCGGCTAAGAGCCGAATCGTCCCGTTTGAACACCAGACCGGCGAAGGAATGCGCGCCCATATTCTCTGTGTTGAACGTGTAGCGCGCGCCAAGCCCGATCGAGCCGTTATATTGAAAGTCGTCGGTATAACCGTTGTAGAGTCCGTCAATCGCATGCCAGCCGTCACCAAAACCCATATCCATCTTGCCGCCATAGAGCGCAAAATTATCGGACGTATAGGACGCAAACAGGTTTTTCAGCGTGAAGCCAAGATCGGAGAAAGCGTTGTCCTCCGTCGCCTCGACGGAGGAATCGAAGGTGATTTTCGACAGAACGGAAAACCGCTGTGACAATTGCCAAACGAGTGCGGCTTCCGCTGTCGGCTGAACACTGTTCCAGTGCGAACGCGGAATCTGGCCGTTCTCGTCCTTGATGCCAAAATAGCCGGTATAGCCAGTCATGAACAATAACTGACCGTTAAGCTTCGGATAATCACCCGCAGCATCCGCATCGCCCAATTTGCTATAGGGCGTGAGAAATATCTCTGTCTTGAAGATATCCCGTTTCTCTTGAGCAAAAGCCCCCGGCGATCCAATGCCGAGAGCAAATGCAGCGCCGAGCAGCGCGCAGCGCGCGTTCATCATCGCGCCAGTTCGGCTGCCAGTTCGCGTACTTGCGAATGGATATTCTCGAACATGGCGAAGTTCACGCGGCTGGCCACAACAAATATGCCGAGCTTGCGGTTCGGCGACAGAACCACATAGCTCATGAAGCCGCCGAGACCGCCACTTTTGCCAAGCAGGAACGGAGTTTGGTTGCTAGGCAGGGTGGCGACCCAGCCAAGCCCCATGCCATCGCCAGCGGTGACTTCGGTGCCCACCACATGCTTCAACCCGTCATAGGGAAGCCACAGTGTATGATCGAGCAGGGCGTCTTCTCGCAACTGACTGGCGCCATCGAGATGCCAGCGCATCCAGCGCACCATGTCTTCGGCGGACGTGTAGATACCGGCGCTTGCATACATGATGTCGGGAACAGGGCTGTTCACGTCCGGCTTGTCGAGCGGATCAAGCCCCGTCATCAGGCGTTTCTTCTGCTCGTCGCTCAGCACATTGGTTGTGTCGGTAAGGCCAGCCGGTTTCAGCACTTCGTTGGCGAGAACCGTGGAATAATCCGCACCGCCAGCCTTAGCGAGTGCGTCGCCCAGAAGGCCGTATCCGAGATTCGAATAAATCGTCGTGGTTCCCGGCGCATAGGCAGGCTGATTGCTGCCCATCCACTTCCAGTAATAATCGCGATCGAAAGCGGCGAACGGGTTATCTGTGATTTTGGTGTCCGGATTCGGCAGTTCGCGCGGCAAACCTGCCGAATGCGTGGCAAGGTCCAGCAGCGTGATCGGACGGCCATTGACTCCGACCTTGGCGCCCTCAGGTGCATATTTTTGCAGCGGGTCGGTCAGCTTGAGTTTGCCCTTGGCGGCAAGCGCGGCCAGCAGATCGCCCGCGAAAACCTTGGAGAGGGATGCAATGCGGAAGATCGAACGCGCGTCCGGTTCAGAATCGTTGCCCGGTGCAGTTTCACCATAGGCCTGAATGACGCTGTCGTCGCCCTGTACGACCGCAATGATAAGGCCCGGTGCACCAGAGTTCAGAAAAAGCTGCATGCCCGCCATGGAGACGGCATCTTTCAGGGCGAGGTCTTCTGCCTTCGCCTTGCTGCTGTCGGTGAAGATAAGACTGGTGGCGACCAGCGAGACAGTTGTGAAATAGGCTAGCATCCGTGACGACATGCGGGAACCCTCATAGAACCGTAGGGGAGGACGTTCTGATGCATGCACCATCCAAGAAATTGCGGGAATGACAATATTCCAAGGATGAAACGACGTGCCGGTTTGACGAATGACATGTCGCCAAAAGCGTAACGGACACAAAGCGCTAGGCGTTATATTCCCATGCGTTCGCGCAGTTGTCTTCGGTAGGAGCGCGAGACGGGCCATGCCTGATCGACAGCGCGCATCCTGATCTGCCACTTGTCGATTTTTCTGCGATCCACATCGACAACATGCAACGTGTTGACGAAGGCGGTTCTGTGTATGCGAAGAAAGATTTTCGACGGCAGCAGGCTGGACCACATGCCGAGCGAGCGTGAATCAAGCAGCATTGATCCGTCTTCGAGCCATATTTCGCTGTAATTGCCCGCCGAGCGCACCCCGACGATGATTTCCGGCTGAACGCCGCGCACGACGCCGCGATTGCTGAGATAGACGAGGGGCGCTGTGCTTTCCGCAGCGATTGATTTTTCGGGCGCTCGATTGGTCGAATATTTGGCTTGCCCAATCAGATTGGCGCACTGAAAGAGGGCGTTGACTTCGCTTGCCGACCATATCTTGTTTGCGACGGTCGTATCGAAGCCGATGATGCCCCGCAGTTTATCATCGTAAAAAACCGGCACGCTGAGTACGCTTTTGTTGCTCTGGCGCAGGAATTCAACCTGAATCGCCCGGGCGGTCCGGGGCAGGTCGGTAACATCGTGGACGGCAACTGCATGTCCCAGCATCAGATATTTGTGCAGCCAGGCAATGAGGGTGGTCGGTGTTTCCTGAAGTTCAGAAATATAGGCTTTTGTCTGGCCCCGGCACCATTCATGGGTGTTGCAGAAGCGGAGCAGGTCGGGCCGATATTCGATCATCCAGGCGCGGTCGGCGTTCGATGCATTGCCCATCAGGGCGAGTTGCTCGGATATGGCGTCGTTGACGGGATATTTGAGCAGGCTCATGCCGCAAAGGTAAGGCCAGTCCAGAGTTGCACTACGCGCAAGATCAGGCTTTACGTGTATCCTGTAGGAGCCCGTTACCTCTGACAATTCAGTATGAAGCATGGACTTCCCTCCGCGTAGCCGGGAATCAAGTGAAATACCAGTACAGGATCTGGCTATCCGACCCAGTCGTCGAAACTGTTAGTGGGCAAACAGCGCTTTTCCATCCGAGACGACTAAATCAGCTAACCTTATCATTACTGAAAAGCCATTGCCAAGTTGCTAAGACTGTAGAGTTGTGTTGTGTCACGAGCGAAAAAACATTATCTCGTGGGACAGTGGATTTCAGCGCGCCGAACGTCTATTGAGTGAGTTCCTCCGACCAGATTGATCACGCAATGAAGATCGCTTTCCATTCGCCGTTGAAATCGCCGTACCATCCTGTTCCTTCCGGGGACCGGCTGATGGCCAGGCTGTTAATCGCGGCTCTGGAGCATGCAGGACATGTAGTTGAAGTTATATCGGAACTCCGCAGCTTCATGGCGGCCCCGTCACTTGAGGTCCTTGCGGAGTTGGAAAAACAGGCCGAGCGGGAGATCGCAAGGATTTCAGCACTTTGGCAACGTGGTTCTTTGCCTGATTTATGGCTCACATATCATCCTTACTACAAGGCTCCCGATTTGCTCGGACCGACTCTTTCAGCGTCTTTCAGCATACCTTATGTGACGGGAGAAGCATCGTACTCGGCAAGGCGTAACACGGGGCTCTGGACCGAGATACAGCAAGGGCTGCTGAAAACTCTTGAACAGGCCGCAGTCAATATCTGCCTGACCAACCGCGACCGGAGGGGATTGCAAGAGGTGTTGCCCGGAGCCCGCTTCGCGATGCTGGCGCCATTCATCGATTGCGCGATGTTTACAGAAACGGTGCTCTGTCCAAAGCCGGATAGGCTGGTAACGGTGGCGATGATGCGCAGCGGCGACAAAATGGAGAGCTATCGGATGCTGGCAAGGTCGCTGTCACTGCTTGATGATATTCCGTGGTCACTCTCCATTGTCGGCGATGGCGCCTGTCGGGCAGAGGTCGAGACGTTGTTTGCTCATTTCGCGCCGGAAAGAATCCAGTGGCACGGGAAACTGGAACCGTCTGACATTGCAACATTGTTCGCGCAGAGCGCTCTGTACGTGTGGCCGGGATGCGGCGAAGCTTATGGGCTTGCTTATCTGGAAGCACAGGCGGCTGGCTTGCCCGTTATCGCTCAGGCTATTGCCGGGGTGCCTGAAGTCGTGCGCGATGGGCGCACCGGCATTCTCACGCCACCGGGCGACATTGACGCCTATGCTGACGCGATACGCTTAGTGCTGGCGAATGCCGCGATGCGCAATGATATGGCTTTTGCAGCGCTACAGTTCGTGCGGGACGAGCGGTCGCTGGAAGTGGCGTCCCGACGTCTTGACGATATTCTCAAACAGCATGTGGGCATTTTATAATGGTGACTGACATCTGGGAGCCGCTGAACCGCGAATTGGATCGATGGTATGAAGCTGGCAAAGTCGCAGACTTTTGGCTGCGTGATGACGATGCCGTCGCTCCCACACCGGCCTTGACGCAACTGCTTGATCTGAGCGCACGCCATTCGGTTCCGGTCGCGCTGGCCGTGATCCCCGAAACCACTGGACAGCCGCTTGCAGAGTATCTTGGCAACCGGCCGCTGGTGACGGTGGTTGTTCACGGCTGGTCGCACAGCAATTTTGCGGGCGACGGTGAGAAGAAGCAGGAACTTGGCCCACACAGGCCAATTGAAGTGGTCACAGCGGAATTGACGGCTGGTTTAACCCGTCTTGAGGCACTCCATGCTGGACGCTTTGTCCCCGTTCTGGTGCCGCCATGGAACCGCATTGCGCCGTCCTTGGTGGACATACTTTCCGGTCTTGGATATTGCGCCCTGTCGGTTTTCGGAGCGGAGAAAGAAGGTTCACTGCCGATGATCAACACCCATGTCGATCTGATGGACTGGCATGGAACACGGGGCGCCCGTGATCACGCGGCGCTGATTGACGATATCGTTCGTCGTCTGCAGGTGATGTTCGACGGTGGCGGGAGCATGGGCTTTCTAACCCATCATCTGGTCCACGATGAGTCCGCTTGGCAGTTTATCGAGGCGTTATTCGCACAAACAGCATCTCATCCTGCCAGCCGCTGGATTGCACTACGGGATATGCACATTCAGCTTCAGGCTTAGACGTCGAAAGCCTGGCCTTCCCGGGCCGAGAAGGCGCCAGCAAACTCACTCGCGGCCTGTCGATCAATCGCCTCGAGTTCCGCGTCTGTACGCAGCGGCGAATGGTGGATGAAAGCAACGTTTTTTGCGCCCGCTGCTTTGGCGAGCCGGATGGCATGCTGCCAGGAAGAGTGCCCATAGCCAACATGCCGCGGCATTTCCGCGTCGGTATAGGTGGTGTCGTAGAGGAAAAGGTCTGCGCTCTGGATCAGATCCAAAACGGCGGGATCAAGAATGCCGGGTTCATGCTCTGTATCGGTGATCAGCGCTACCGAACGACCTCCCCATTGCACCCGATAACCGATGGCACCGCCGGGATGATTGAGCCTTCCGGTCTTAATCTCAACACCGGGATGGGGCTGCAGAATGTCGCCGGGTTTAAAATCCCGGCAGATCATTTTCGCGGGACAGACATCTATTTCAACGGGAAACCAGGGGGGGCGAATAAATTCCGAGACAATCTCGCTTGTGCTCATCTTGCCATACATATGCCCGGACCAGAGTTCCACCGCAGAGCCGGCATCAAAGAGTGGAGCGAAATAGGGCAGACCGATAATGTGGTCATAATGACAATGTGAAAAGAACAGGTTGAAATTGGAAATGCCGTCCGCGAGCAATGATTTTCCTGCGGGTAGCAGGCCAGATCCGGCATCGAACAACAATCTGTGTTCACCGCATTGCATTTCTATGCAGACAGTATTGCCGCCATATCGCTGGAAATCCGGTCCGGAAACCGGAAGGCTGCCCCGCACTCCCCAAAAACGCACCCGAAACACTGTATCCCTCTTCTTTCCGCCGTCGTGCAATTCATGGCATGTTAGCCATGCGGCGAAGCATATGCGAGTACCGAATCTACGTTACTACGAAATATCTAGCACTCTTGTCAGTGATATGAAGCGTGAGACGATGGAAAGGAAATTTCTAGAGGATGGCATCCGAACTCCCGTCTATCGCCGTGATTGCCGACGCGCATTTTCACGATATTTTTGGCGACTATGGCAATGCTGGGGTCACAGTGAGCGAACGGGCTATGGCGTTGCGCCCATTCGCCAACATGGTGCGTTCGACACGAGTGTTCAACGAGAGTTCCGCAGCATTGCCCTACGCGTTGGATGATATAGCTGCCCGAGGAATCCGCCACGTTGTCCTTCTGGGCGACTATTCGGATGACGGCCAGCTGATGACGATGGCAACGCTGCAGAAACTTCTTGACGATTACGCAAGGCGCTTCGGTATGCAGTTCTACGCAGCGCCCGGCAATCACGATATTTTTGGCCCCGGCGGGAGGCATCGGTCAAAACGCTTTTTGAATGCTCGCGGCGGCCATGACTTGGTGACCAGCAATCCGGCGCGCAGGGCCGCTCCTGATGACGATGCGGTGATTATCAGCGAGAGCATGTATTGCGCGGGCTATCCAGAGGGGCTGCGTTCGCTGGGCGATGTCGGGTTTTTCCGAAAACCGGACTATCTGCATTGGGAGACCCCTTTTGGCATTGACGATCATCCATCGGCGAGAGAGTTCGAAATCCGCTCGCCTGATGGCGCGACGGTTCGCAGGCTGATGGACGCTTCCTATCTCGTCGAGCCATTCGACGGTGTCTGGATGCTGATGATCGACGCCAATGTGTTTGTGCCGGTGGATGGAGAAACCGGCGATGATGAGGGGGCGTTCGCGGACAGCACCGATGCCGGTTGGAATGCCATGCTGGTACACAAACGCTTTATTCTGGACTGGATACGATCGGTCACGGATCGGGCCCGGACAATGGGAAAGACGGTCATCGCATTTTCCCATTATCCGGTACTTGATCCACTGGACGGCACGCGGAACGACGAACTGGCCGTGCTCGGGCAGACGAGCCTTATGGGACGCATCCCGGAACTGGAGGTCGGCCATGCCCTGATTAATGCCGGTGTCCGCCTGCATTTCAGTGGGCATTTGCATGTCAACGACACTGCTCGCCTTCGAAATGCCGACGGCTTTCTGTTCAATGTGTCCGTTCCCTCGCTGGTCGCTTTCCCCGGCGCCTACAAGATCGTTCGCATTGAGCCCAATCGGCTGCACATAGAGACGATTAGCATTGACGATATGGCGCTGGACGCTGGCATTCTCCGTCAATATGCGGACGAAGTGGAAAGAGATAAGGTTAATCCCGGCGCGTTGCTTAGTGCCGTCAATTACGGAGATTTCCTGTCGAAGCATCTGGCGCATCTTGTCGGCAGGCGATTTTTGCGCCGGGAATGGCCGGAGGCGCTCGCGGAAGCCGTGAAGACCCTTGGACTATTGGATCTGGCAGCTCTGGCGCGGGTCGAACGCCCCATCTCCGCCGGTGCGCTTGCCGATATTAAGGCAGTCATTGCTGATTGTGATATCCAGCAACAGCTGGCGATTTCCGCCACGGGACATGGACTTGATCCTGTCTCGTTGTCGCGGATTGACGTCATGACTTTTCTGGGCGACTGGTATCGCGTCCGGATGGGGAGTGAGCTTGGGCTTCACGCCATAACAGCGCCACGTCTTGCCGCTTATAAATGGGTATCGGGCATTTATGCCCGCCGTATCGATACAATGGCAGTTGGATCGATACAGGAATCCCTCGGTAGGCTTTTTCGGATGTTTGATTGTTTCATCTCCGGTTTGCCGTCACGAAACTTTGCCATTGATCTCACAACAGGCGAGATACAGCCGTGATGACCAGCGCATTTCTGTATGCAAACCAGCCATAGGAATTGACCAGCAATAAATGTCTGGCCTACAACATATTGATGATGGATACACTTGGCGCTAACGCGACTACCACCGACTGGCATGAAAGCGCATTTGATATTCTGCGTGGCGTTGCCGCATACACTTCAAGCCCGTTGATCAAGGGTTTGTCGAAGGTCCTTGCCGACCACCCGGAGGCGGACCTCGGCAATGCCTTCAACCACAAGCAGGTGGGTTGCAAGATATGGGCGCGGCAGTCGCTGTTCGAGACCTTTGGCGGGAGATTCAATCGCATCGCTATACTGGGCGGCTGGTATGGTGTTCTGGCGGCGATGTTTTTCGAAGACCAGCGCTTTGATATCGAAGCGATAGACAGTTTTGATATTGATCCCGATGTCGGCGCTGTCGCTGAAACTTTGAACAATGCATGGAAGGATCGGTTTCGGGCATTGACAGCGGATATGTATCAGCTTGCCTATCCGGAACTCGGAGCCGATCTGGTTATCAACACTAGTTGCGAACATATTGCGGATTTGCCCGCCTGGCTGTCGCTATTGCCCAAGGGGACCCGCGTTCTCATACAGTCGAACGACTATTTCAGCGAGCCCACCCATGTGAATTGCGTAGCTTCGCTCGATGAATTCGTCGCTCAGGCGGCGTTGGAAACAACAGCGTTTGCTGGCGCGCTGCCGATGAAGAAATATACCAGATTCATGCTGATCGGTACTGTCTAACGCACATCCCGAAAAGTGTGAAACGGTTTTCGGACAAGATGTGCGTGAAAACAAAAAGCTAGCGCCCCGCCAGAAGTCCATGCAGAATCTCTGCCGTGCGATGCGCGCCATCGAGATCAAGTTTGTGAGCGGGCAAACGAGGTGCGGCAAGCGCCTTGGCGATGGCGTCGGTCATGCTATCGACGGATAGCTCGTCTTCTGTGAGAACCGATGCGAGGCCCAGCTTTTGCAGATTGTGTGCGCGTGCGGTCTGTTCGGTTTCGCCACCCGCCGTAAATGGAATGAGCAGCGCTTTGCAGTCCGCACGAAGAATGTCGCAAACCGTATTATATCCGGCCTGCGAGACGGACAGGCGAGCATCGAGCAACAGGCTCGGAAAATTCTGCAGGAAGCGGAAGATGTGGGCATTATTCGGTGCTTCAGCAGTGATTTCGTCAAAATCTGATTGCTGCAGATTGGGACCGGTCACAATGCACCACGAAAGTTCGGGTGACAGGCGCTTTGCAGCCCCAAGCGCTGCGCGGATGAGCAAGGCGCCTACAGCCCCACCTCCAGCCGATACCACGATATTGAAGGTTTCCGATGGTGGCGAGGGCGCGGGCGCGGCAACGAGACCGGTATAGATCACCTTGTCGGCAATATCCGCGTGCAGCGGAAAACTGTCCTCCAGACGCGCAAACTGCGGATCGCCATGAACCAGCACGTGATCGAAATAGCGCTGTACGAGGGCGACGCTTTCCTCGTCGCGACCGGGCTTGGCGCGCTCTTGCAGGATGTCGCGCAATGAGGTCAGCACCAATGGCTTTTGTGTCATCCTGCTGATTTCATCGAGCAGGGGGATCAGTTCGAAACGAACCTGCCGACGCCCGAAGGGAAACGCCTCGATGATGACGATATCGGGTCTGACATCGCGAAAGGTGGCAAGCAGTTTGTCCCGGCGTTCCGCCTTGAACTTATCGGTCACCGGATTGCCGAAGGCGTCGGCAAGGCCCGAAAAACCGGCGTCGCCGGAAGCAATCGCCGGTAGCGCCACATGGTTGACTTCCGGTCCCGGAAATCCGGAAACAGGCATGCCGCCGGTGACCACGGTGACGTCAAAGCCATCTTGGGTCAGCGCACGGGCAATGCGGCTGGCGCGCGCAAGATGACCGATGCCGAGCAGATGCTGGACATAGAACAACACCCGCGGACTTGTCGTCGACTGCCTCATTTGCTTCGCTGCCATTCCGTTTCGAACAAGGACCTCAATTGACGGATACTGTTGTGGAAGTTGAACTCTGTTCGCACCCGCTTTTCGGCAGCGCGTCCCAGACGATGGCGGAAATCCGCATCGCGGATCGCAGTTTCCATAGCAATCGCTAGCGCCTCCGGGTCCTCAGGTGCAACGAGCAGGCCATTTTCTCCATCCACCAAGAGTTCGGGTACGCCAGAGATGTTGGTGGAAACCGATATCAGGCCCTGGCTTGATGCTTCCACCAATACGTTGGGCAAGCCATCCCTGTCGCCATCCGTAGTGATCCTGCAGGCGAGTACGAAAATATCGGCGGCTTGATAGCCAGCAAGGACTTCCTTTTGGTCGAGCGCGCCCTTCCATACGATTTTGTCGGCAATGCCGAGCTTGTCTGCAAGCGCTTTCAAGCTGGCGATCCTGTCGCCATCACCGATGTGCTCAAACCGCCATTGGAGGTCTTTGGGCAGCAGGCTGAGTGCTCTCAGCACGATGTCATAGCCCTTTTTCTCAACGGCACGACCGACGCTCAGGATTCTGACCGGATCGTCCGCGTCGCTGCCGTTGCGCAGTGAACGGTTGCCCTCAAAAGGCCCGAACCGGTCAAGATCGAGGCCGTGATAGCTTAGATGTACGCTGGACGAGGGCCCTCCAAGCTGACGGAGATGATCGAAGCCCGAATGTGTGCAGGTCACCGTCCATCGCGTGCTGGTGAGCTTGCCCTGCAGTTCCCAGTCTGGCGAAGTCCAGATATCCTTGGCGTGAGCGGAGCACGTCCATCCAATGCCGGTGATCTGGCTGGCATAAGCGGCAACGGATGCGGGCGTGTGGATAAAATGCGCGTGAATCCATCCCGCGTCATCGGGCCATTCCGCTGCCAGAACTGCGGCCTGTCCGAAACGCCTGATACGATTGCGCGTCGGGTCTTTCCGAAAGTCCTTGAGCACAGTTACCAAGCCTCGCCAGAAACCGGGGCGCGGCATACAGGCGATCAAGGCCGATAGAACACGGCGCGGTTCTTCGCGCAGATATTCAGGCAGGTAATGGACTGGCGCACGTATTTCGTCGTGCACCGGATGCGTTTTCTTGTCCGTCGGTCGCCGCAATGCCACGAGAACCAGATCAAAACCCGATTGTTCCAGCCCAAGCAATTCCTGAGCAATGAATGTTTCGGACAGGCGCGGATATCCCTTCAGCACCACCACAATTTTCCGGCGATATGACAATTGATTATCCCTTGACGAGCGACAGGTGGTTCGGCTGACGTCGATCCATCAGATCCCCGACAATTTGCGAGATATGCGGTAAGCCTTCGAGCCTGAAACCTTTGGGCGCGCTCTTCGAGGGCGCTGGCCTGCTGGGCAAGGCCTTGAGTGCACTGGCCATGCGGACAGGATCTTCGGATTCGCTGGGAAGCAGCATGTCAATCAGCCCGAGTTCCGCAGCGCGCCGGGCGCGGATCAGCTGTTCCTCACGTGGAAGGATGCGGGGAACGATCAATGCCGGTTTGTCGAAGGAGAGAATCTCGCAATAGGTGTTGTAGCCGCCCATGGCAACGACAGCCTTCGCGCCCGCCACCAGTTCTTCCATCCTGTTATCGAACTCGATGACCTCGATATGAGGGATCGCCTGGCTCTTGCTTATCATCTTGCGGCGCTTCTTCGCGGGCATGTAAGGTCCGAGCACGACCAGCGCCTTGTGCTGGAGCGTGTGATCGTGCTGGTAGGCCCGCACGACATCGTTGACGAGATCGGCGCCATCGCCGCCTCCGCCGGTGGTGACAAGAATATAGTCGCCCTTGGGGCGATGGTCCGGGACTTCCTGATTGGAAACGCTGCGCTGCAGGAAGCCGACGAAATTCATCTTGTCGCGGACACCCTTCGGGACGTCGAGACCCACGAGCGGATCGTAGAAATCCGGCGGCCCATAGACCCAGATCGAGTCATAGAACCTGTCGATCTTATCCATCACGTTTTTGCGCTTCCACTCGGCATCGAGCAAATGCGGCGCATCCATGACTTCGCGCAGGCCCAGAATCAGTGTTGCTCCACGGGTCTTGAGATAGGTGAGCGTCTCCTCGACTTCGCCCTTCATGCCCATCGGTTCCTTATCGACGATAAAAATATCGGGTTGGAACGTTTCGGCGGTATGGCGGATAATCGATTGGCGCATCTTCAGCGTGTCATGGAGATCGGTGTGCCGTTCCATCGACTGGTATTCGCCATTGCGCAGCTTGATTACGCTTGGAATTTTGACGAAATCGACGCGCGCGCGGTAGTCAAAGGCGCCAGCGATCGTGGCGCCCGATATGATGATAATATTGAGACCGCGATAGTCCTCGACAAGCGAATGGGCGATCGTTCGGCAGCGGCGCAGATGGCCGAGCCCAAACGTGTCGTGGCTGTACATCAGGATGCGGACATGCTCCAGGCGGCGCGTCATGATGCGAACCCCGCCGCAACTACAGCATTTCCAGCAAAAGTGCGTAGCGTCTCCGCGGGGAAATCAATTCGCTGGACTGATTTCTTATCCCGCTTCGATGCGTAGGATAATGCGCAAAAACAAATAGATATAGCGGTTCCACGTTTCCGCTTTAACGGGAACCGCTCTAGGTGACGCAACCCGTGATATGGGAAATTTTTCAGCATGCGAACATCCATCTCAACTATACGGATCAGCGACATCGCGAAGACCGTCACCTAGAAAATTGAAGGCCAGAACCACCAGAATGACCGGAATGATCGGAAACAGCAGCCAGGGGTAGAAGACAATGACACTTACACTTCGGGCTTCCGTCAAAAGGATGCCCCAACTGGTTATTGGTGCCCGTAACCCCAGGCCGAGAAAGCTCAGCGCAGTTTCACCCAGGATCATACCGGGAATAGACATGGTTGCAGTTGCGATCAAGTGCGACATGAAGCCGGGAATGAGATGCCGTCCGATAATGCGGGGGCTCTTTGCGCCCATCAGCTGGGCCGCTAGCACGTAGTCTTCCTCGCGCAGTGAAAGCAACTTGGAACGCACGGCGCGCGCCAGCCCAGTCCAGTCAAGCAGTCCAAGGATGGCGGTAATACCGAGGTAAATCAGCATCGGGCTCCATGTAATCGGCATGATGGCGGCAAGGGCCATCCACAGGGGAATGCTTGGAATAGACTGCAGCACCTCTATGATTCGCTGGACGATGAGGTCGAAAACGCCACCATGGTAACCGGCAAGGCCACCGATAACAATTCCGAGAGTAAAGCTGATGACAATGCCGATCAGCCCAATTGTCAGCGAGATTCGAGCGCCATAGAGGATGCGGGATAGCACGTCTCGCCCGAGTCGGTCTGTCCCGAGAAGAAACAGCTCGCCGCCCTTTGCGGGGCAGACCAGATGTAAATCAGTCGAGAATATGCCCCAGAATTTATAGGGATCGCCCGAGCAGAAAAAACGCAGCGGTTCGATCTGGTCTTTCTGATCCACATAGACCCGTCGCAGCGTGTCCATATCGAGCGTCATCTTGCGGCCATAGACGAACGGCCCGATGAAATTGCCGTTGTCAAAAAGGCGGACCGCCTGCGGCGGTGCATAGATGAAATCGACATTGCGTGTATGAAGATTATAAGGCGCGAGGAATTCAACGAAGGCGATCATCACATAAAGCGCGCCGAGGAAGATGGCGGAGGCAAGCGCCAGCTTATGCTTTTTGAATTTCCACCACATCAGCTGGAGCTGAGACGCCCGATAAAAGCGGCTCTGCTCTTCGGTCATGACATCGACCGAATGCGGATCAAAAGGCTCTGTCGAAACAAAGTGAGGCAGGCGTGCGCCCGGTTCGGGGAGGGGTGATGATGTCACTTTGTGCTCCCACCCTGCAATCTGATACGCGGATCAAGAAAGGCGAGCGCAATATCGGAGATCAACACGCCTATGACCGTCAGCGTTGCGAGAAACATCAGGAACGAACCTGCAAGATACATATCCTGGCTCTGCAAGGCCTTTATGAGCATTGGCCCTGTCGTTTCCAGCGAAAGAACGATTGCGGTGATTTCAGCACCGGAAATGATCGCTGGCAGGATCGAACCGATGTCCGAGATGAAAAAATTGAGCGCCATGCGCAGGGGATATTTCACCAGCGTGCGAAAAGGATGCAGACCCTTGGCGCGCGCCGTTACCACATACTGCTTTTGGAGTTCGTCGAGAAGATTGGCGCGCAAACGCCGGATCATCCCGGCAGTGCCTGCGGTGCCAACGATCAGCACGGGTATCCAGAGATGGGACAGGATTGAGGACGCCTTGGCCCAGCTCATTGGTTCGGCCAGATATTTCTGGTCCATGAGATGTCCAATCGAAGTGCCGAACCAAATATTGGCAAAATACATCAGGATCAGCGCGAACATGAAGTTCGGGATCGCTATGCCAAGCAGACCGATAAGCGTCAGCCCATAATCCGCCCAGCTATATTGATGCGTCGCCGAATAGATGCCGATCGGGAAAGCAATCAGCCATGTGAAGATGATCGTGAAGAACGACACCATCACTGTCAGCCAAAGCCGGTCGCCCACAACGTCACTGACGGGCAGCTGATACTCGAACGAATAGCCGAAATCCCCCTGCAACATCCCGGCAACCCAGTGGAAGTAACGCAGCACCGGTGGTTTATCGAAGCCGTACTGGACGCGTAGCTCCTCGATTTCTTGCATGTCCACGGCTTCGCCCTGCGCGCGAAGCTCCGACACATAGCTTTCGAAATAGTCGCCCGGCGGTAGTTCAATAATGGTGAAAACCAGAGCGGAAATGATGATGAGCGTGGGGATCATTGCTGCGATGCGCCAGAGAATATATCGCAGCATGGTCAGGCGTCCTTTCCATACCAGAACGCATCCGGCATAAAAACGCCGAGAAAGCTGGTCGGGTCGAAGCCGTAGAGCCCTTTCTCCGGTACATTCTGGAGGCTGGCCGCGCGCAAGACGGGCTGGGGGGTGCTGTTGACGATACCGATGGAAAACACCTGCTGCGAATAGATATCCAGCATCTGCGTCCAGATAGTGGCCCGCTCGGCTATGTCGCTGGAGTCCCGCCATTGGCTGAGAAGCTCGATCAGCTGCTTTACTTCGGGAATTTCCGGAGGATGGCCCTTCATTCCGTTCGACATGTAATACATGCCCCAGACCGGCCATTGCAATTGGTCGTCCGAGGTTGGGGCGAGCTCGCCCGGGTTCATATCGGCGGTCGGTATGCCGTTATCGAGCCCCGACCACATGGACATCATGATTTCGCCACCCATGGCCCGGCTACGGAAAACGTCACGCTGGGATGTCCGGATGAACAGCGAGATGCCGACCTTCGCCCAGTGATCTGTGACAAGCTCAAGGATATCTGTTTCCAAGGTGCTTTCGCCCGCGGTTTCCACCACGATCTTTGCGGAGCGACCGTCTGGCAGCAGGCGAATCCCGTTCTCGTCCCGCCGTTGCAGGCCAGCCGCGTCCAGCAGGACGTTCGCTTGTTCAGGATCATGGGCGCTCCACGCCGTTTTATATCCTGGTTTGTAGAGCGGGCTTTCGGGCAGGATGGAGTTGGCGCTGTCAACGGCAAGACCGTAGAACACCGCCTTGTTGATTTCGGTCCGGTCGATTGCGAGCGATAGGGCGCGGCGCACGCGCACATCCCAGAAGAGCGCCCGCCAAATGGCGTCCCCAGCATTGAGGTTGGGCATAAGGCTCACCCTCGCACCTTCCGTCCGCTTCCACAAGCTGACCCTGACCGGAAAACGCTTTTCGGAATCCTTCAGAAAGGCGTAGTCGGAAAAGTCGATGCCGTGTGCCTGCAGATCGCTTTCACCAGCGCCGGTCTTGGCGGCAATGATTGTCGGGGAGCTGATATTCAGGATCACTTTGTCGACATAGGGCAATTGCACCCCGTTTTCATCGACGCGGTGGAAATACGGGTTGCGCTCGAAAACAAACTGCTCGGCAGGCGACGCGGTTGTGTTTCGCCATGGATCGAGGGTCGGCAGTTCCGGGTTTTCGGGCCGATAGCTGCGCGCCATATTGAAATGAAGGTCAGTCCATTTCTTGACGCGGTATTGCTTCATCAGGGCCGAGAGCCGGAAATTGTCCTGATAGGTCTTGTGAAATTGTTTCAAATACTGCGACGGCAGAACAATCGTTAGCGCCTGCGGCGCCGCCAGTTGTGGCAGGAAATCCGGATTAGGCGCGTCCCAGCTATATCTGACCGTCAACTCGTCAATGACTTCGAAACGCGGCGGCCTTCCATTGACCAACAAGACCCTCGGCGGACCCCCTCGCTTCAGCTCCGTGTTGAGCATCACGTCTTCCCAGCAATAGCGGAAATCCTCCGATGTCAGATAGGAACCATCCGACCAGCGGTGCCCCGGGCGGATTTTGAAGGTAAAAGCCCTGTCCTCGACTGTCTCGAAGCTTTCGAGAATATCCGCATGCATGTTGAGCTTTTCGTCATAGCCAACCAGACGGGAATAGCCGTAAAGCGTCATCAACCGGATGTCTTTCTGGTTGCCGATCAGGGTGCGGATGACACCTCCGTTGACACCGGGTTTGCGACCAAGCGCCGCCATATTGACGATCCTTGGTGTTTTGGGGAGGCGGTCAGCCCGATCGGGTAGCGCGCCCGGCTGCGGCAGTGAATAGTTCGGCAAAGGCGGATCCGCCCGCGAAACACCAGGTAGAAAGCAGGAAGCAAGCATGCCCAGTGTCGTTCGCCGATTGATCAAGGCTTCAACTCCCGCATGTCTGCGGTCTTGCGTGCAAGCACAAGGTGCCCGTCGCCCAGATCTATTGGTGTCAGCATGTCGTCCGGTCCGTCGTTGCGGAACTGGATACCCCAGTTGCGTTTGTCGGATGCACCGCTGGCACTGAGCTTGCCGAAGTCAAGTGGACGGTCGAGATCGGGAAATGGAACGGCGGCAAGCAGCGATTTCGTATAGGGATGGACAGGCGCCCGCATCAAGGTGCGGCGTGGAGCGATTTCGACAATCCGCCCGCCACACATCACGGCGATCCGGTCGGCCATATAATCCACTACCGCCAGATTGTGCGAAATGAAGATGTAAGTAAGCCCGAGTTCCTTCTGCAAATCTTTGAGAAGGTTGAGGATTTGCGCCTGTACGGATACATCGAGCGCCGATACGGGTTCATCGCACAAGATAAGTTCCGGACCGAGCGCCAGAGACCGCGCGATGCCGACGCGCTGGCGCTGGCCGCCCGAGAGACCGTGCGGGTAGCGATTGAGATAGCGGCGGTTCAGGCCGACCACGTCCATCAGGTCTGCTACCTTGTCCAGTCGGGATTTGGCGTTTCCGCGCCCGTGAATTTCCAGCGGTTCGCTGAGAATATTCTGGATGGTCATGCGCGGCGACAGCGACGATACCGGGTCCTGAAACACCATCTGGATTTTGGTGCGTAACGCCTGCAGGTCGTTGCCGCTGGCGTCTAGGATGTCAATCGGGCCTGTGTCGCCGTTGAAAATTACGGAGCCTGCGTCCGGCGTGACGGCGCGCATCAGGATTTTGCTCAGTGTGGTCTTGCCGCAGCCGCTCTCGCCGACGAGGCCGAAACATTCGCCGCGCAATACGTCGAAACTGACGTCATTGACTGCCCGCGTCGGCGGCCCGCCATCTTTTGCGAAAAGGGTTTTGCGGGCTGCGAAGGTCTTGGAGACATCGCGCACGGAGAGCAGCACATTGTTGCGATCCGTATGGACGGCTTTGCTCTTGCCCATCAACTTGGCGACATCGACTGGCACGTCGCGTAAGGATTTCAGACGTTCGCCCGGCTTCATGTCGAAATGCGGCACGGCGGCCATCAAACCCTTGAGATAGGGATGGGCTGGTTTGCGGAAGATCGTTTCAACTGGTCCCGATTCCATGATCTCGCCGTGATAGATGACGACCACCTCGTCGGCGACATTGGCGACAACGCCCAGATCGTGCGTGATGAGCAGCATTGCCATGTTGAGCTTGGCTCGAAGCTCGCCGAGCAGTTCGAGAATTTGCGCCTGAATGGTTACATCAAGCGCCGTGGTCGGTTCGTCGGCGATCAGCAGGGATGGCTTGCATATGAGCGCCATGGCGATCATGGCGCGTTGGCGCATACCACCGGACAGTTCGAACGGATATTTGTCATAGGCCTGGGTCGGGTTCTTGAAACCGACAAGGCCAAGCATCTCCTCCGTCTGCTCACGCCGCTCGGCTTTTATATCCCTGGTATGGATCGACAGTACTTCCGAAATCTGGTTGCCGATCGTGTGGAGCGGCGACAGCGATGTGAGCGGCTCCTGAAAAATCTTGCCGATGCGATTGCCACGGAGCGCCCGTATCTCCGGACCGTCAGTAGGCAGGCTGAGAATGTCGATAGGCGGCTGGCCGGGCATGTCGGGGTCTTGGAAAAGGATTTTGCCACTCGCGGAAGCAGTGCGCGGCAGAATTCCCATAACCGATTGACTTATAACAGACTTTCCAGAACCAGATTCGCCGACAAGGGCGGTGACTTTGCCTGGCAGGACACGGAGATCGGCTTTTTTCACGGCCATGATCTTCCCACCAAGCAAGGTGAAGGAAATGCTCAGATTTTCGATCCTCAAGAGATCTGTCCCTGAGATCATGCTTGCAGGCCTTCACTGTTGCGTGTCCCCGGTGCGGGCACCCCCGACGTGAACGCTAGCGCACGAATGCCTATGAGTCCATGACTAGATTTCACGCATCCAGTAGTTGTCACGGCCCTGCGCGAAGATACGCGCGGGACAATGCTTCCAGCCCGGAAGGATTACTTGATGAGATCACATGCGTTGCTGTCGCGAAGAACGTCCCTGCAGTTGGCTGACCTGCGGAAATCATCATAAAACAGCGACCATTCGCCGGTTCCGGCCGCGCGATATGGACCGAACTTAAAGTACTGGTTCTTGCCCAATCCGGGATCGTTGTGGCCGATATAGCCTTTGATTGTCGAGATCCAGAGGCAGTTGGCGAAAATCTCGATATGGCCGGTTCCGTCCGGGCCGGGTTTCGTCATGAACGCAAAGTCGATCCATCCGGAGTCGGGAGAGGGGAGGCTGTTGCCGCGGGGCGTGATAGTGATTTTGTCGGTGCATGCCGAGAAGAGGCCGCCATCTTCCGCGACCCAGTTGTCGTCGGTCGCGACAAGCGCCCGCATCTGGTTGGTTTCTGGCCGCAACCAAACCGGGGTTGACCCTTTATCGCATGTCGCGGCTGTGCCCTTGGTCCCGGTGGAGACTGGCGGGTGATAATTCGTTTCTACAGTGATGAAGAGCTTGCCCTTGTTGAGCCGCACCGCCAGAAACGGGCTGAAGTCGCCTTTTGTTCCGGGGCCGATCTCACGCTTCCACTGCGCAATCACATAGCGATGGTCGTCTTGTGGGATGGGTTCGGCGAACTTGACTGCAAAACCATACCAGACGGCTTGGTCGTAAGGAACGCGAAGCTCGGTTTTTTCCCAGATCTCCGCCCTTTCGCTGCAGTTTTCCGTTGTTGCCTTGCAACCGGATCGCACGCTCAGTTTCAAAGCGCGCGGTCCGGTGCGGGTGACCGCACTCTGGAACTCGACCGTTCCCGCTTTCTGTTCATCATTATCGCGGTAATAAAGCCCGCCGGTGGGTGAAAAATCTTCACCATCGAAAGTATCGAAAAGGGGTGTGTTCAATGGATCGGCAATCGCTGAGACTTGGACAAACAAGGTGGATAGAAGCAGTGCCACAGCACATGTCTTGATCATTGAAGAAGGTTCCCCTCAAGCTTCGGGGGCTTCCGGTCGCGGGAGTTGCGGAAAAGCAGCATCACTTGCTCGGCTTCGGAGCCTGCATCCGGCTTGTTCCTTCCGGTTGCCTCAATACTGCTCATCTTCAGGTTTTCCCCACCCGGCGCCAATATCGTCACCTTGTCCTGTACGCCGCGCAGTTTCTTCGCACCCAGCGTCACCCAGTCGCCACCGCAATAGTTGGTGAACGCCTCGCTGGCGATAATCGGATGGTCGGGATAGAGCCTAGTTAGCCCCTGCAATCGCGACACTTCATTGACGGCGCTGCCGAATGTGGAGAACGTCAGTCGGTCCTTAAGGCCGACATTGCCGAACATCACGTTGCCGACATGCAGGCCCATTCCATAGCGAACCTCGTCGAGGCCCTTCTTCTTCCGCTCGTTGTTCATGTCGGCCATGGCTGCCGTTGCCTGCCGAACTGCCGCCATTGCCGCGCGCGCGGCGATCTGCGACGGCTCCCGGTGACGTCCGCAGGGATAGACTGCGAGGAACCCGTCTCCGACAAAACTCGTAATCTCGCCGCCATTCTTGTTGAACGGCGCGGCGATTGCATCGAAAAACTCGTTGAGCGTGTCGATATAGACCTGCCTGCCCGCCTTTTCGGCAAGGTCCGTCGATTGTCGCATGTCGCCCATGACGAGCACAGCGCGAATGGTCTCTCCATCCCCGCGACGAATCTGGCCGGATAACACGCGCTTGCCAGCATTGCCGCCAAGATAGGTGGTGACCATATTGTCTGCGAGCTTGCCGAGCACCGCCATCTTTGCGGCGATTGCCAGGCTGTTCTGGATATTCAGCAATGTCTCCACCACGTCGTCACCGAAGCCGCCGGGGATATCTGTGGTCCAAGAGCCGACCATACCCTGACTGTTGCCATCGCCGAAGGATTGCACGAAGGCGAGATAATCGGTGGCTCCGATTTCCTTCAATTCATCGAAAACCGGGAACTCCGATGGCGCAGATGGGTCGATCTGACGACGCAGATATTGCAGGTTGTTGCTAAGCAGATGGAAATAGGGGCTCGTGAGAAACCGCTCTGCATCCTTCTCGCTGGTGGAAGCACGAAAACCCTCGATTTCCATGCCCTTGCCGCGTATCCAGGTGAAGCCGAGCGCGTCGTAAAGCGGATGCAACATCGAAAAACTTAAATGGACGCGCATCAGCGGCACGCCAGCCGCCGCCAACCTTTCACAAAATCCTTCGGCCAGAGTTTCGAGGCTTGCGCCATTGAGCGCAGATTGTTGTAGCCAGTGTAAAACCGGGCTGAGCAATGTTTCGGAAATAGGAATCCGGGGGACATCCATCGCTTGTTATTCTTTCTAGCCGTCAGCCATGTCATGGCCGGTCGTCAGCAAATCATTGCGACCAATATAGCGTGTTATCGTGGCAAAGCCAGTTTCACTAAAGTAAAATCGCTCGGTTTCCGGTGAACATATAGTTACCCCTCGGCGGCGTCCTTGACAGCTGGCCCGTAAATCCGCCACTGAAGGATATCAATTGCCGGAGAGCTATGATCTTGACCGACTCTGCCCCGCTTCATGGGAACCTGTTTTCAGCTATCGCCAATCGCTCGGCGCGCGTGGGGGTTATCGGCCTCGGCTATGTTGGCTTGCCTCTGGCGATGACCATCGCCAACAGCGGTTTCAGCGTCATAGGGTTCGATATCGACCCCGGCAAGATCGTCATGATAGACGATGGCAAATCCTATATCGAAGCCGTGTCCGATACGGTGCTGGGGCGTCATGTTGGTGAAGGCCGTTTCAGTGCGACGACTGACTTTTCAAGTCTCGGCGATTGCAATGTCATCATCATTTGTGTTCCGACGCCGCTGACCAAACAGCGGGACCCCGATCTGTCATTCGTCGTCAAAACCTGTGACGCGATTGCCAGAACGTTGAAAGCCGGTCAGCTGATCGTGCTGGAATCCACCACCTATCCCGGCACCACCAATGAGGTGGTACGGCCTGTTCTGGAAAACACGGGCCTGCGTTCCGGCGTGGATTTCTTCCTCGGCTTTTCGCCAGAACGCGAGGATCCCGGCAACCGCGATTTCGAGACCTCAAGTATCCCGAAGATTGTCGCCGGTGATGGCCCAGAGGCCTCGCAACTTATGACCGCCTTTTACGGAGCTGCGGTCAAGACTGTCGTTCCGGTCTCATCCAATGCCACCGCCGAGGCGGTAAAGCTGACGGAAAATATCTTCCGGGCAGTCAATATCGCTCTCGTCAACGAATTGAAGGTCGTCTACGAGGCCATGGGCATCGATATTTGGGAAGTGATCGAAGCCGCAAAGACTAAGCCGTTTGGCTACATGCCGTTTTATCCGGGGCCGGGACTTGGCGGTCATTGCATTCCCATCGATCCGTTCTACCTGACCTGGAAATCGCGCGAATATGAATTGCCGACGCGTTTCATCGAACTTGCCGGTGAGATCAATTCGGCTATGCCGCGTCATGTCGTCGACCGTCTTGCCGAAGCGCTTGATCGCCGCCACGGAAAAGCCGTCAGCCGCTCGAGCGTGTTGATAATCGGCCTCGCCTACAAGAAAAATGTTCCCGATATCCGCGAAAGCCCGTCGCTTAAACTGATCGAACTGATTGAGGCCCGTGGCGGAACGACCGATTATCACGATCCCTTCGTCTCAACGATCCCGCCCACGCGCGACTATATCGAACTTCGCGGTCGCGCCTCGGTCGAGCTGACCGAAGAGGTTGTCAGAAATTTTGACGCTGTGCTGATCGCCACCGATCACGATCAGATCGACTATCAGGCGCTGGCCAAATGGGCGCCGTTGATCGTTGATACCAGAAATGCGTTCGGACGCCGCGCCATCAGCGGCGATAATATCGTCAAGGCATAGTCACCCTCAGGTCGGGTCGCAACCGTGCATCATCGGTCGCGGTCGACTTTATGTCCGCCGTTGTATAAGCGGACGTCTCGGACATTTGCAGATTGAAGAACAGATCATGAGTCGTCTCGACAGTTTCATCCGCCGTCTTTGCGCCCAGCGTGATATCCTGAACAGCATTGCGGACGATGTCCGCGCAATTCCCGGAACGATCATGGAGCTTGGTCTCGGCAATGGCCGCACATATGATCATATCAGGGAGCTGTTTCCGGATCGCCGGATTATCGCTTTCGATCGCGTGGCCCGTTCTTTCGAAAGTTCGACACCTCAGGGCGACAATCTGGTCGTCGGTGAGATCAAGGACACGATTGGCGATTATCTCGGCATCGAGGCAGCGCTCGTGCATGCGGATATCGGCACTGGCCATGAAGATCTGGATGCACTGACACTTACATGGCTCCCCGACGCTGTGGCCTCGCTCCTGAAACGTGGCGGCATAGCCGCCTGCGGATTGCCGCTCGAACATCCTGAATTGACGCCCATGCCTCTACCGCAGAGCGTCGCCGCGAACCGCTATTTTCTTTATCGCCGTCGTTAGCAACATTAAAGCTGTGCAGTTTGCGGCACTAAGTTCTCTCAACCATTGTTATCCCGCTTTTAAGTGAGGCGAGATACTTCCATTTTGCTGCGAACGCACTACAAATATACTGGCAAAAGCGGAGGAGGTTTCGCGAATGCATAGGTATAGACAGAGCGATTGACCGCGTTGGCGCGATAGCAGCACGGCCCGGCGGGCCATCGATCTCAAAACGGGACTTCATGGAAAAGAACCTCGCTCGCTATATCTGGTCCACGACACGCGCCCAGCAAGCCTGGATCCTCTTTGTCGTCGCCGTGTCGATGATCCCCTATTTTCTCTCGTTCGATCTGCCTAAGCAGATCATCAACGGCCCCATTCAGGGCATAGGGTTCGAGAAGCCTGGCGCCACACAGACTTTCATGCGCATCACCTATGATTTCCCGATCCTGGGCGAGGTGGTGTTCTTCAACGGGCTGCAGCTTACCCGCATCCAGATGCTGATCGGCCTCAGCATGGTTTTCCTGCTGCTGGTCGTAATCAACGGGCTCTTTAAGCTCTATATCAATACCTATAAGGGCAGGCTTGGCGAACGGATGCTACGCCGCATCCGTTTCGAGCTGGTGGACCGGGTGCTGCGTTTCCCGCCATTCCATTTCAAACGCGTCCGCTCGGCGGAAATCGCCACCATGATCAAGGACGAAGTCGAGCCGCTTGGAGGCTTTACCGGCGACGCCTTTGTGCAGCCAGCGCTTCTCGGCGGGCAGGCCCTCACGGCGCTCGTCTTCATTCTGATGCAGAATTTCTGGCTCGGCATGATCGCGGCGATCATTGTTGCCGCGCAGGGCATTATCATTCCGCGGATGCGAAAGCGGCTTCTGGAACTGGGGCGCCAGCGTCAATTGTCGGCGCGGGAACTTTCGGGCCGCGTCGGCGAGATCGTTGACGGCATCAGCGCCATTCACAGCAACGATACGTCGAATTTCGAGCGGGCCGATATCGCCAACCGGCTGGGGCACATCTTCTCTATCCGCTATGATCTTTATCAGTGGAAATTTCTGGTCAAGTTCATCAACAATTTTCTGGCTCAGGTCACACCGTTTCTGTTCTACATGATCGGCGGTATTCTGGCGCTTCAGGGTAGGCTCGATATCGGCCAGCTTGTTGCCGTCATCAATGCCTATAAGGACCTACCGGGTCCACTCAAGGAACTGATCGACTGGGACCAGAACCGCCAGGATGTGCAGGTCAAGTATGCACAAGTGGTCGAGCAGTTCAGCGTCGATAATCTCATCGCCCCGAAGGTGCAATCGGTCCACTATGACACTGTTCCTGCGCTCGATCAGCCGGTCGTCATCAGCAATGTCACGGTGCAAGACGACAGCGGCGCGCCGATTCTGGAACATGTCAGCCTGGAGCTGAAGCCGACCGAGACCGTCGCGCTGATCGGGCCTGCGGGCAGTGGCAGCGATGTATTTGCCGAACTGTTGGGCCGACTCGTCTGGCCTGCAAACGGGCGGGTCGCCATCGACGGTCATGATCTACTCGAAATGCCTGAATCGGTCACCGGGCGGCGCATCGCCTATGCGTCGGGTGATGGCTATTTCTTCAGCGGTTCCCTACGCGACAATCTGCTTTACGGGCTCAGACATGCGCCCCTGACCAAGGTTGCCTATGAAGGCGATGACGCGAAAAAACGGCAATGGCAAATTGCCGAGGCGCGCCGGGCGCGAAATCCCGATTTCGATCTTAATAGCGACTGGGTGGATTACGCGGCGATGGGCATTTCGGGACGGGACGGGCTCTACGCCGTCGTGCGCCCCATCCTCGACGCAGTGATGGTCACCCATGACATTTTCGATATAGCGCTTCTGTCGAAGGTCGATACGGTTGCGCATCCGGAATTCATCTCCCGCATCGTGGAACTCCGGCAGGCGTTACGTAAGCGGCTTGACGGCGGTGATATGGCGGCGTTGGTCATTCCCTTTGAGCCGGATGTCTATAACGCGCAGGCGACGGTGGGTGAAAATCTGCTGTTCGGCGTGCTCGACCGCTCCTCCATGACCATCCGGCAACTGGCGGCGCATCCGTTTTTCCGCGAGGTAATCGGCGAGGACGATCTTCTCGCCGATCTTTACGCCATGAGCCTCGAAATCGCTGAAAACGCTATCGAGCTTTTCCGCGATCTGCCGCCCGACCACCCGTTCTTCCAGCAACTGACATTCATGCGTCCGGAAGACATTCCCGAATATGAGACGCTTTTGCAGCGGGTGAAGGGGCTCAGTGTTGATGCGGTTTCGGACGAAGACCGCGTCAACATCGTACGTCTCAGCTTCTCCTATATTGAGCCACGGCATCGTTTCGGCCTTCTGACCGACGCGTTGAAGGCCAAGATTCTCAAGGCAAGAACACGTTTTCTGCGCGATACGCCGGACGACCTGCGCGCCGTGATCGAGCCTTACGAACCGGACCGCTTCATCAAGCACGCCACGCTGCTCGACAATCTGCTGTTTGGCAAGACCAGCTATGGACAGATGAATGCGTCGGACAAAATCCGGTCGATCCTCATCGATCTCTTCGAGGAAACGGGCCAGCAGCGCACAATCCTGATCATCGGGCTTGATTTTGATGTCGGCTCGGGCGGCAAGCGACTGACCAGTGTGCAGCGCCAGAAAATCAATATGGCGCGAGCGCTGCTTAAACATGCTGATTATGTCGTGTTCAACCGGCCGCTGCCATCACTGGATCAGCGTATCCAGTATCAGATCGCTGGAAATATTATGCATACGCTGCATAAAGAAGGTCATAAACCCGCAATAATATGGGCATTGAGTAATTTTTCTCTCGCCAGAGATTTCGACCGCGTTATCGTGTTTGATCATGGACGGGTGGTTCAGGATGGCACCTATGAGGCGCTGATGCAGGAGGATGGACCGCTTAAGGATTTGCTGTCGTAAGGCGGGATGAAAGGGAAGATCGATGTTGTTGAAGGATGAAGTCGAAATGCTGCGGCGCATGCCGTTCTTTGCTGGTATAGAACCGGCGAAGCTAAAGCTTCTCGCCTTCACCTCTGAGCGCGTGACTTTCAAGCCCGGTGAGACGCTGTTCCATCAGGGCGACATATCCGATGCCGCCTATGTGATCCTTCTGGGTGGTGCGGATATTCTGGTCGATTCACCGGGCGGCCCCATTAAGGTTGCCGATGCACAGCCCAATTCCATCGTCGGAGAAATTGGCATTTTGTGCGATATGGGGCGCACCGCGACGGTGAGAGCAGCGACGCCTTTGGAGACCTTGCGCATCAGCAAGGAGCATTTTACGAAAATCCTCGGTGACTATCCGGAAATGGCCATCACGATCATGCGGGAATTGGCGAAGCGGCTCGGCCAGACCACCGCAGAACTGACGCAGGAGCGTAGCCGCAACCAGAATATGCACTAATTGAAAGAAGGTTTTGGCGCGATGCTGGCGGTCCGAAACATCGCTCTGTTCATTTGGCTGTCGCGGAGTTGATAATAGTTTAATCCGCTGGCGGACGATGATTGTATCGTGGAATAAGCTGGCTTTGTTAAATCCCTTTCGTAAGTTACTATCGAGTGAGCCAGCCGCGTTCTGAAAAACTTCTTTGTTAGATGAGTAGGAACGCCTAAGCCAAACGCTGAAAAGCATTTGTCAAATGGCCAGCGGACTAAACTATTGAAAAGCTTTTACTTCATCATTGAATGCAGCGTTGCGGGGGAGTTTTATGAGGCCGTTTCGCGCAGTTGTACTGGTATTTTCGGTGGTTGTGGGATGTGCCGGGCCTCGCGCTGTCACTGGATTGGGTACGGCTGAGCAGTCTTATTCGCGGTCAGGCGATGTGGTTCCTCTCATGGTTGCTACGGTTCGGGATCGTTCAGACGACCCAGAAATCGCCTATACACGCGCGCGTTCGGATGCGCTGAAGTTCTCCACCATAGATGTTCGCATTCCACACAATCACCGGCCCGGATCGGTGGAAACGTCTGCGTCCAGGCCAGATCCCCGACGGCAGTTCAGCGCAACCAACTATTTGAGCCTTCCAAATGGAGAGGCCATGGTTCGTGAAATCAACCGGCGATTATCCGAGCGGCCTGCATCGCAGCGCGAAGTGTTTATCTTCGTTCACGGCTATAATAACAATTTCGCAGAGGGGCTTTTTCGCAACGCTCAGATCGTGCATGACTATGACGTTGGGTCTTTACCCGTTTATTTTTCATGGGCTTCAGCCGGTGCACTGACACGTTATCTGTATGATCGTGACAGCGCGCTCATTGCCAGAGATGGACTGGCTGAGACGCTTCAACTTGTGGCGCGCTCAAAGGCGACCGGGATCATTGTCGTCGGTCATTCAATGGGGGCGGTTGTCGTGATGGAAGCGCTGAGAACCCTTTCCATCCGCGATCAGAGAAAGGTGCTTGAGCGGATCAAGGGGGTGCTTCTTGCTGCGCCAGACCTCGACCCCGATCTCTTCAGAAGCCAGGTGAATGATATTAGTCATTTGCCGCGACCTTTCACTATCGTTGTTTCGCGTCGGGACCGCGCCCTCGATATTTCGCGCCGATTGACTGGAGGCGAGCCTCGTGTTGGGAGCGGCGCTGATATAGCGTTCCTGCAAAACAAGGACATTCAGGTTCTTGATGTCTCGCAGGTGGATCGTGGTGGGCACACCCTGTTCGCCAGTTCTGACACACTGATCAAGCTTCTGGGATCGGGTAACTTCTTGCGTCAGTTCTTGACTGATGAATATGCAAGTATGGACGATGCATTTGCCGTGGCGGGGCAGGGCACACTGGAACAAGCTTCGCTGGTGCTTTATCTGCCAGCCAGGATGATCAAGCGCCTCGCCAATCGATAGAAGAATTTCGAGGGACGCCGCCAGAGCTTTTATACGCTCTTGAAATTGATATGAATTGCAGCTGCGAACTCAATTTTCACACACTGATATTTAAATTGGCGGTCGCCATGAGTGTCGATAACTTTAAACTTGTAGCAGTCATGGCGCCTTGTTATTATCGACTTACTTTACTGCCTTGCCCAGTTTTTACCTCATGCGTCAACAGCGCAATTAAGTTCTCCAATAGCACAGAGGTGGCTTTTGTAGATGAACAAGGGTTGGCATGCAGAGCTTGAACTTCGGTTTGAGCATAATTGTGAAGTGACGCGGCTGATGCGGCGGCGCCATGTGGGTCCCCTTGCGGTTCAACAGCCTTTTTATCCTGAGAAAGACGGCAGCGCGCATGTCTATCTCCTTCATCCGCCGGGTGGAGTTGCAGGGGATGATATTCTTGATATTTCGTGCTTTTTGGGTCGCAAGGCCAGAGCTGTTCTGACAACACCGGGCGCCACGAAATTCTATCGCAGTGAGCGAGGCCAGAGCGCACAGACGACTAGGATCGATGTGAGTGAAGGTGGCATATGCGAGTATCTCCCGCAGGAAACAATCGTTTTTGACGGCGCCAGAGCATCCATAAGCACGCATGTCTCCCTGAGCGGTGATGCAGTCTATCTGGGGTGGGACATTTTCAGTCTGGGGCGTCCTGCCTGTCAGGAAAGCTTCGACAGGGGCGAAGTCCGGCAACGGGTCGAAATATTCAGGGACGGAAAGCCAATCTGGTTCGAACAATTTCGCCTTCGTGGTGCTGCACCAGCGGTGAATGCGGCCTATGCATTTTGCGCCAAACCAATTGTTGCCACGATGGTTTATGCCGGTCCGGCTGCGGAAAACGCACTTCAGGCCATTCGCGAAGCGGTGGGTGACACAGCCAGAAATCTGTTTTCGGCGTCGCGGCTCGAAAGGGTGATTGTCTGCCGCTATCTCGGCGGGCGGATGTCGGAAGCCAAGGCGCTATTTCGCAGGGCGTGGGAGGTTCTACGCGAAATGGGATTAGGAAAACCGGCCACTGCACCGCGCATCTGGGCCACATAACTGACTTTGGAGAGGGTCTACCGATGGAACTATTGCCACGTGAAAAGGACAAACTTCTGATTTTCACTGCAGCATTGGTTGCGGAGCGACGCCGAGCCAGAGGGTTGAAACTGAACTATCCAGAGGTTGTGGCTTACATCTCCGCTGAAATTCTGGAGGGTGCCCGCGACGGTAAAACGGTCGCGGAACTCATGTCCTACGGGGCCACGCTTCTCAGCCGGGATGAGGTGATGGAGGGCGTGCCTGAAATGATCCACGACATTCAGGTGGAAGCCACTTTTCCAGACGGCACCAAACTTGTGACCGTTCACAACCCGATTCCTTAGTGCGTTTCTGAATGACCGAAATTGCTCTTGCTTTTGGTTCTGCCCGCATCTTGTACCGAAAACGCTTGGCGCTTTTCGGTACGCGCTTCAGGAGACGATCATGATACCGGGTGAATATTTCATCGAAGACGGGTCGATCGACCTCAACGACGGTCGCGAAACCTGCACCATTGCTGTCGAGAACACCGGCGACAGGCCGATACAGGTTGGCTCGCATTATCATTTCTATGAGACCAATGAGGCGCTCGTCTTTGATAGGGAGCGAACGAGAGGTTTCAGGCTCAATATTCCCGCCGGGACTGCCGTGCGGTTTGAGCCGGGACAGGATCGTGAAGTCGAACTGGTTGCGCTTGATGGCGACCGGGAAGTCTATGGCTTCAACGCAAAAATCAACGGGAAACTTTAGGAGGGACAGATGGGGAGGATATCAAGGCAGGCCTATGCCGAACTCTATGGCCCGACAAAGGGCGACCGTGTGCGTCTGGCAGATACCGAACTCATCATCGAGGTCGAGGATGACCGTTGTATCTATGGCGAGGAAGTAACCTTCGGCGGCGGCAAGGTTATTCGCGATGGCATGGGGCAGGGCCAGCGGCCTTCAGCCGAAACCGCCGATTTGGTGATCACCAATGTCATTATTCTCGACTATTGGGGCATCATCAAAGCCGATGTAGGTATCAAGAATGGTCGTATCTCAGGGATCGGTAAGGCAGGTAATCCCGATATCCAACCCGGTGTCAACATCATCGTTGGACCTGCAACCGACGTAATTGCGGGCGAGGGCAAGATTCTCACCGCAGGCGGCATCGATACACATATTCACTTCATTGCGCCACAGCAGGCGGAAGAAGCGCTGGCCAGCGGCACCACCACTTTGGTTGGCGGTGGAACGGGACCAACGGTTGGCACGCTTGCAACCACGGTTACGCCTGGTCCATGGGCTATCCATCGTATGCTGGAGGCTGTGGAAGCGCTTCCGATCAATGTGGGTTTATTGGGCAAAGGCAATGCAAGCAAGCCTGAACCTCTGCGTGAACAGATCAGAGCCGGTGCTGTTGGCCTGAAGCTGCACGAGGATTGGGGAACCACCCCGGCCGCCATCGATAATTGTCTTAACGTCGCCGACGAAGAAGATATTCAGGTGGCCATTCATACAGACACGCTGAACGAGAGCGGGTTCGTCAAGGATACTTTTGCTGCCATGAAGGGCAGGACCATTCACAGTTTCCATACGGAAGGTGCCGGCGGCGGGCATGCTCCCGACATCATTACGGCGGCGGGCGAAGAAAATATCCTGCCGTCCTCCACCAATCCGACCCGTCCCTACACCATCAATACGGTCGATGAGCACCTCGATATGCTGATGGTCTGCCACCATCTCAGCCCGAAAATTCCGGAGGATGTGGCATTTGCGGAATCCCGCATTCGGCGCGAAACGATTGCAGCAGAAGACATACTCCATGATCTGGGTGTGTTTTCGATGATGTCATCGGATTCTCAAGCCATGGGTCGCATTGGAGAGACAACGCTTCGCTGTTGGCAAACCGCCCATAAAATGAAGGTGCAGCGCGGCCCCCTGAGTCAGGATAGCGGCCGGAACGATAATTTCCGCGCCAAGCGGTACGTCGCGAAGTATACGATTAACCCGGCGATTACGCATGGATTCGCTCATGAGATTGGGTCTGTCGAAGTTGGAAAGCGGGCTGATCTTGTATTGTGGAAGCCGGAATTCTTCGGCGTGAAACCCAGCCTTGTGATGATCGGCGGTATGATTGCGATTGCGCCGATGGGCGATCCCAACGCATCGATCTCGACGCCCCAACCGGTCCATTACCGTCCAATGTATGGTGTGTTGGGGCGGGCGCTTGGCTCCACAGGCGTCACATTTGTTTCCAAATCAGCGCTTGATGATGGTATCGGCGAAAAGCTGAAACTCAGCAAGCAATTGGTTGCGGTCAAAGGGATTAGAACGGTCCGCAAGAAGGACATGATCCACAACGGTCTTACGCCCAAATTGGAGGTCGATCCGCAAACCTATCAGGTGCGGGTGGATGGCGAATTGATCACCTGTGAACCAGCCGATGTTCTGCCGATGGCGCAACGCTATTTCCTGTTTTAAGCGACTGACGGGGGTTAGCGAAACCAAAGCGATAGAGCATTTCCTCATTCTTTAGAAACGGGGATGTTTACCGGTACATGAAGGAACAAAATATGCAGTTCAATGCGATGCGGGATCATCCTTCTCTGGGGTTTATCGATTGGACGCTGCGCGGTATCGGACAAGTGGTGTTCCAGAACAACCCGCTTTCCGGGCTGGTCATTTTGTTCGCCATTCTGGTCAATTCCTGGATTTATGCCCTTATTTGTGTGGTGGGTGTGGTCGCCAGCACACTGACGGCAATCATACTGAAGGCCGACAGGGGGCTTATTCGTGATGGCCTGTTCGGATTCAATGGAGCTTTGGTCGCGCTTGCGCTGATCGCATTTACCAGTGCCGATTTTCGCAGCGGCGCGCTGCCGTCACCGGCCATGACGATCTATCTCATCTTTGGCGCAGCTTTTTCCACAATGGCTTTCGCGAGTATCGGAGCGCTTCTGGGCCCGCACAAGGTTGCGCCTCTAACAATGCCATTCGTGCTTGTCGGTTGGCTGTTTCTGTACGCAATTCTCAAATTTGATGCCATCGATGCGGGGCCAATGGCGAAACCGGTGTCACCGGAACAGTTTTCCTACGCTGTCCCTTATGTACTCCCAACCTGGTATATGGGGATCGGCACCGCCATCGGACAGATATTCTTTCAGGATAATTGGATCACAGGCTACATTATCCTTGCTGCTATCGCGATCCATTCCCGGATAAGCGCCCTGATGGGCCTTTTGGGAGCGATAACCGGAGCTTTGATAGCTGCCGCATTCGGCGGACCGGAAGGGGCCATTCGCGATGGGCTTTTCGGTTACAATGCCGCGTTAACGGCAATTGCGCTTGGCGGCTTCTTCCTTGTTTTCAGCTGGAGCAGTTTTCTTTACGCGATCTTCGGCGCTGTCGTGGCCACATGGCTTTGGGCTTCGGTAGCCATCTTCCTGAAACCGATTGGAATGCCGGTGCTGACTTCGACATTCGTCCTCGTCACCTGGGTTATGCTGATCGGTCAGTATGCTTTCAAGGCATTGGTGCCCGTCGCTCCGGCTGATGCAAGTTCGGCAGAGGAAAATCTCGAGCGATATCGTGAAACGCAACGCTTACGACCGGAATAGTCGGCTGTATTGCGTCTCGTGCCAGGCACTGGCCATAGCCAGTGCGGGCGCTGTATTGCCGATTTTGTCGTCTTCGAGCGTGCATGCTTTCTCGACGGCCCGCTCAATTCTTGCTGCTCCAGCAATAAGTATCCTCTGGCCTGCCATGTGGCCGAGCGGAACGAGCCGGATTGCCGCCATGATCTGGCTTTCCACCACGCTCCACATAAGGCCGCGCAGCGCATCGACCGGCTCTATATTCCAGTTAAGCGCTGCGATGGCGAAGGCTGCGGGGTAGGTGGCACGTTGTTCCGAAGCGAAGTTACGCGCCCGCTCGACACCGAGTTCCGATAGCAGAGTAAGCAAGCTTTCGCCCATGCGGCGATCCTCAAGCTCGAGTTCGCTGCTTTCTCGACTTGCCCCAAGCCAGTCGTTCAAGCGGCAGAATTCGGCATCGTCGCTTCGCGTCAGTGCCGAAAACATTCGCCAGAAAATTGCCCCGTCAAGCGCAGCGTAGCTGTGTTCCAGAAGACCAAAAACCCACGCTGCACAGTTTTCTTCATTCGTGACGGTGCCAGTGTGGACAGCCCATTCAAGACCACGCGAATAGGAAAAAGCGCCAACCGGCTGGCTGGGACTGACAAGTCGCATGAGGTGCAGCATAGGCAGAGCCGGAGAGTGCACGGGCAAGTCCGGTTCCGGTCCAGCATTATTACCATCAACTTCAGCGTGTCTCTTCGAATGATCCAGCAAGATGCGGCTCACATCATCCAGCCATCAGGTAAAGCCCGCTGAGCGCGGCAAAGCCGCCCGCCGCCCGCATTATCATCTGCCCCGTCCGACCTTGCAGGATGCGTCCTGCTGCAAGGCCCGCACCAATACCTGCTGCGTGGAGCAATGCCGTTGCAAGCGCAAACCCAACACCATAGGAAAGAAACGCCGCGATGCCGATTTCCCCACCATGGGCATAGCCATGGAAGAATGCGAAGAAGCCGACGACGAGCGCTGCAGTCAGGGTCGATGCGTGGAACGCCATGGCGACAATGAGGCCAAGCACAATTACCGATGTAAGGATGACTGGTTCGACATAGGGAAGAGTTATCCCACTGAGTGCCGTCATAAATCCCAGCAGCATGACGCCGACAAAGCTTAGCGGAACGACGACAAGCGCGCGCCCACCGAGCATCGAAGCCCAAAGGCCAACGGCAACCATTGCAAGGATGTGGTCGGCGCCCGAAAGAGGGTGAGAAAACCCAGCGGCGAAAGAACCATGCTCGGCTGGGTTGAGATGTGCGAATGCGGGGCTCGCCATCAAGGAGAGCAGGACGGCAATCAGGAGAGATGTCCTTTTCATTTCAACTTCCTTTCAACAACAATGGCCATGCTCAGAAGGAGCCAAACATTGAACCCAGCACGAAAACCGCCGCGAGCGAGATAATCACGCCGACAATCACAGTCATGACCATGTCAAAATAGCTTGATGCATGGGTTTGTTTGCTGATCTGAAGGAGCAGAAGCACCGTACCATTGTGCGGCAGCGCATCCAGTGTACCAGCGCTGATGACCGTCAAACGGTGCATGAGATCAGGATTGATCCCGTACTGGATCGCCAATCGCATATATTCGTCGCCCAGCGCATTGAGTGCGATGGCCATGCCGCCGGATGCTGTTCCGGTGAGGGCCGCCAGCGCATTCATGGCGACAACCAGAGAGACAAGCGGACCGCCCGGCACCTCAAGCACCGCATCGCGAACCACGGCAAAAGCAGGCATCGCTGCCACAACTGCACCGAACCCGACGAGGCTCGCTATGGTGAGAATGGGCAGAACAGAGGAGTTGGCGCCTGCGTCGAGGCTTTCGCGGATCGCCCGAAGGCGGCGAAAATTGACCGCTATAAGGGTCAAAATGGCGGCCGCTAGTGCAATAAGCACCGCCCACAAACCTATTGATGATCCGACATCGATTCCCCAAGGCTCCTGCTCCAGAAATGAGAAATCAATACGGGGCAGGATGATGAGCGCCATCAGGAAATTGACGACGATGACGACAAGCAGGGGCAGGACCGCGAAGAAAAAAGGCGGCTGGTTGTCGGCGCGTGCGCCGTGTTCGAGTTCTGCGGGGTCGAAATCACCTGAAAGCGTCGATTGTTCCCTGACCTTTTCCGTTATCTCCAGTTCGCCGGTGTCATCGACATAATTTTCACCTGCAGCCCGCGCCTTGGCTTCCGCGCGTTGCAGCCACCACATGCCGAAGACCAGTGTTATGATTGATGCAATGATCCCCAGTCCCGGCGCTGCAAAGGTCGTGGTTTCGAAATAGGGCATCGGAATGGCATTGTTTGTGGAAGGCGTGCCCGGCATTGCCGACATGGTGAAGGTAAAGGCACCAAGCCCAATGGCCGCAGGCATCAGACGGGCTGGTATATTGGCTGCCTTGAACATTTCCCGCGCCATGGGCACGAGAACGAAGAAGGCAACGAATACGCTGACGCCGCCATAGGTGACGACTGCCGATGCCAGCACGACGGATAGCATCGTGCGTTTTACGCCGAGTTTTTCCGTCAGATATCGTGCAATCGAGGTGATGGAGCCGCTATCATCCATCAGCTTTCCAAAAATACCACCCAGGAGAAAAAGTGGAAACCACCGTCCCACGAAACTGGCAGTCCCGCCCATGAAGGTCGATGTCCAGTTTGCCAGAAGAGGCTCCCCGGAAATGAGCGCGGCGAGAAGAGCAGCTACAGGAGAAAGCAGAAGCACACTCCAGCCGCGATAGGCAAACCACATGAGTAGCGCTAGTCCCAGCAGTATTCCAAGCAACCCCATGCTATCTGACCCCTCAGCCGATGTTGGAGAGAATGCATTCGGAATTATTGAATGAAACTACTTTAGACGGAATATATCAAGAAAATAATGCTTATATCGAATTCTTAAAAATTCGACGGGTCTAAGTTTTCTAATTCTACTTGAGTATTTTAAAATAGTAGACGTCTATGAACCTTCCTCTCACATCGTTATCGACACGTCCTCGGATTTCGATTTGATCTTTTCGACCTATTTTTCTGCCTCGCCAAATTTCTCGTTCGATGCGGACTCTTGTCGTTCCAGTTTGATCTTGAAAAATATAATGAGCTCTTCTCATATTGCCCTTGATCGAACCGGTGAGCACAACGCGAGTTCCGATGGGAGTTCTGCTTACAACACTGGCGGTTATTCCATTACCGGCTTTGACGGAATCCAGAAACTGAGCGTATGAAACGCTGCCAGAGCCTAACAAGAAAAGGCTCAATAAGAGTGCCAACTGATGAAAGCGCTGTTTTACAGAGTTCATGGGTTCAACCTCCTCATGGCGATGATCGAGCTTTTCACCGTATGCTTGCCGGAATGAAAACAACTGCTGCGCCGTGACGCTTGCGATACAGTTCCGTCATTGATCACGGCGGTTTCCCAAACGCTCGGTTATTCGTTGCACAATGAAATACAAACCCGGTGTAAGTAACAGACCAATCGTCGTTGCTGCGACCATCCCTCCAAAGATTGTCACACCCACGGCCTGACGAGCGCCCGCACCCGCGCCGGAAGAAACGATCAAAGGGATGATGCCCAGAATGAAAGATACAGCTGTCATCATCACGGCACGGAAGCGTTGCTCAGCTCCCGTCCGTGCCGCTTCACTCGCCGACAGACCTGCTTCCCGCTTTTCTTTTGCAAACTCCACAATCAGAATTGCATTCTTGGCGGCAAGGCCGATCAACAACACCATCGCAATCTGCACATAGAGGCTATTTTGCAGCCCGAAGATTTTCAGGGCTGTGACTGCTCCAAGCAATGCTGCGCCCAATGAAACAATCACCACCGCAGGCAAGGCCCAACTTTCATACTGAGCGACCAGAAAGAGATAGGCGAAAAGAAAAGCAAGGACAAAGACGATGCCTTCCTGACCGCTGCTTCTGCTTTCCTGAAAGGATAGGCCCGACCACTCATAACCATAGCCATCAGGTAGTTTTTGGGATGCCACGGTCTCCATTGCCGCCATCGCCTGGCCACTGCTCGCACCGGGAGCCGGAACCGCATTGACCTGTGCTGAGACCGAAAGGTTATAACGCGTAATGACGAAAGGGGCCAGAACGGTGGTCAAGGACACGACACTGCTCAACGGGACCATTGTTCCGTTTCGGTTTCTCACGTGGAGCTTCAAAATGTCTTCGCTATGCGCGCGAAAATCGGAATCCGCTTGCAGATTCACCTGAAAGACACGCCCATTAAGCGTAAAGTCATTGACATAGCGTGAGCCAAAATTGGCGCCGATCACCGCGTAAATATCAGACACACTGAGCCCCAGCGCTTCCGCACGGGAACGGTCAACGTCGACATAGATTTGCGGTACATTCGCATTGAAAGTCGTTGCTGCCCCGCCGATCTCGCCGTTCTGGTTAAAGTAGCCAAGCAATGCATTTGTAACCTGTGCCATTTCCTCCGTAGACTGTCCTTGCAATGCCTGGAGGCGGAAATCGAGCCCGCCAACGGACCCAATACCGGCTATCGCCGGTGGCGCAAAAACTGAGACAATGGCACCGGGAATCTGCGCGAATTGAGACCGGAGAGTGCCGATAATATTATTAAGCCGCAGCTCTTCTTTTTCCCGGTCTTCCCAGGGTAGCAATGCGGCAACCGCCATGGCGCCATTGGGCGTGCTCGTCGATTGCAGAATACTGAAGCCCGCAACCGTGATCACATCCTGAACCCCGGCGGTCTCGTTTAGCACCTTTCTGACATTCTCAACGATGCGATTGGTGCGGTCGAGCGAAGCCGCACTTGGCAGCTGGATATCAACGAACAAAGCTCCCTGATCCTCGTCAGGCAGGAAAGTGGCGGGTAGATTGACAAAAATGAGATAGGCACCGGCAAAGCAGGCCACAATGGCTGCAAGTGGCACATACCAATATTTGACGAGAATGCCCACGCCCCTGCCGTAAGCATCACGGCTTCGTTCCATGAAGTTAGTAAACCACGCCAGTGGTCCTCTCTTGAAACCGCTTTGCCCGCGCTTGAGCAGCAACGCCGCCAATGCCGGACTTAGCGTGAGGCCAACGAACGACGAAATGACCAGCGCCGATGAGATTGTCACTGCGAACTGGCGGTAGAGCTGTCCGCCAATACCCGCGAGAAACGCTGTGGGTGTGACCACGGCGAGAAGCACGAGCGTCGTTGAGATGATCGGTCCGGTGATCTGAGACATCGCCTTGCGCGTCGCATCGACAACGGTGATGTCGGGCGTGTCGTCCAGAACGTGTTTGACGTTTTCCACGACGAGAATAGCGTCATCGACGACAAGCCCGATAGCGAGAACCAAGGCCAGCAACGAAATCATATTCAACGAATAGCCTACCGCCAATAGAACCGCGACCGCACCAAGCATGGAAACCGGTATGGCAAGGGCCGAGATCAGTGTCGCGCGCCAGTCTTGCAGGAAGATAAATGTCACCGCGAGCACGATTGCAAAGGCTTCAAACAATGTGCGCGTCGTCAATTGCAAGCTAGCGTCCACAAACCGCGTTGCGTCATAAACCACGTGATATTGCAGGCCTGCCGGAAATCTGGCGGAGAGCCGCTTCAGTTCGGCCTGAACGGCTGTCGCAGTCTGTATCGCATTGGCGCCGGGCGACTGATTAATCTGCAGCATCGCCGATTCATGACCAGCAAAACTGGCTCTTGAAGCATAATTGCGTGCACCAAGTTCAAGACGGGCTATGTCGCGGAGAAATACCTTGGCTCCGTCGGCGCCGGTGCGAATGACGATAGCTCCAAATTCGTCGGCATCTCGCAACCTCCCCTGTGCAACCAGCGTATATTGCAGTTCCGTTCCAACCCGCATGGGCGGTGCACCAGACTGCCCGAGGGTAGCCTGGATATTCTGGCGTTGGATTGCCGCGGAAACCTCATCAATGGTTATTCCGAGCGCATCCATTCTTTGAGGATTGAGCCAGACGCGCATCGAATATTCAGACGCGCCGGTGACACTAGCCTCACCGACACCTGCCACGCGTGAAATCGCGTCGACAATGGTCGTCGTGGTGAAGTTGGTGATCTCAAGCGCGCTCAAACTGTCATCGGGAGAATAGAAAGCGATGCCCAGCACAAAATCGGGTGAGCGTGACCGAACAGAAACGCCCTGTTGCGCGACAGCGGCAGGCAGTCGCGAGATTGCCAGCTGCGCACGGTTTTGCACATTGATCTGCGCAAGTTCCGGATCAGTCCCCACTTCAAAGGTGACTGATAATGAATATTGACCGGCATTCGAGCTCGTGGATGACATATACATCATATCATCCACGCCATTGATGGCTGTTTCCAGTGGACCACCCACAACGTCGGCAATCACTTCCGCACTCGCGCCGGGATATATCGCCGAAACAGAAACCGTTGGAGGGGTGATCTGCGGATATTGCTGGATGGGCAATGAGAAAACGGCGATGGCGCCAGCAATGGAGATGAGAAGCGAGATAACGATTGCGAGGCGCGTTCGTCGGATGAAGGTTTCTGAAATCATTGAGCAGCCCCCGGTTCATCCGGTGACGATTCCTGAGGTGATACGGACTGCCCATCCGCAATTCTTTGCAAGCCTTCGATGACGATCGTTTCTCCCGCGCTGATCCCGTCTTTGACGGACCAATCGTTGCCGATGCGTATGCCGGTCACAATCTGCCGCCGAGTGACAGTGTTATTGTCGTTCAACACAAAAACAAACTTGCCCTCGCGGTCCTGCAGAACAGACGCCATTGGAACAATCGGCAATGTTTTTGCCGTTTCATCCAGCAGGCTGACAGCGACGGTCTGGCCCGGAACCAGAATATGGTCCGGGTTTGCAAACAGCGCGCGTACAGCAATTGTGCCCGTTTGCGGATTGACCTCGTTGTCGATGAACTGGATGTTACCTTTGGAGCCATACTGCTTGCCGTTGGCGAGGGTAAGCGTTAGTTGGAATCTGTTCAGATCAACGGTTCCACCGCGCGCCTCTTTCTGGCGAATGGCGATGAGCGTTCGATCGGTAATGGAAAAAACAACGCGGACAGGATCGAGCTGAACAATACGCGCCAGGGACCCGGCGCTGGGGCCGACCAGATTTCCAACCGTAAACAAAGACCGGCCGATTGTGCCGTTGATCGGTGAACGGATCTGCGTGTAAGAAAGGTTCAGTCGGGCTGTATTCAGCGCAGCCTCTGCACTTTGAACGTCTGCCGAAGCGATATCGAACGCTGCCTGAGCATCATCCAGAGAGGCTTGTGAAGCGGTGTTCCGGTTCGCCAGTGTGCGTGTTCGCGTCAGGGTCTGTCGGGCAGCATTCTGGGCCGCCTGTGCGCGAGCGACCTGCGCTTCTGCTGAAGTCTCCGCCGCCCGCATTTGGTCTGGTTCGATCTCAAAGAGGAGATCGCCTGTCTTGACTGCGCTTCCCTGTTCAAAGCTCTTCACTTTGAGAAAACCTGTAATCCGGGCCTGAATGTCAACGGCTTCTATTGCTTCGACTTGTCCGTTGAATTGGAGCGGGGCCGTGGAAGGCGCCGAGCCCGCCTTTCTGACGACCACCGATGGCGCGGGCTGGGTTGTTGTGCTTTGTTGGGCGGCGGCAGGAGGCATGAACGACAGCAAAAGCAACCCGGAAAGGGCGACATTCGCGGAGTAATAACCGAGGGTCTTAATCAATGTCGGGTCCTCCCTGCGGTCATGCAATGACCTGTCATTCATGCATTTCGAGTACTCAGAGCTATTGCGACATAGGCAAAACCGGCAATCAGCAGGGCAATTCCAGCGATTGATCCCGATGCGAGTTCACGCGTCAAAGGCCATTTCAGGAAGAGTGCGGCGCTGGCTATCCAGGCGATGAACCCGGAGACTGCGAACCAGTACCAGCCTTTTGTTGGATGGATTTTGAACGACAAGGCAATCTGCAGAAATCCATGCACAAAAACCACAATCGCGATCAACAGCGTTATCGCAAGCGCGCCTTTGAGTGGATTGAGATAGATCATAATTCCGCCGACCAGTTCCACCACACCCGTCAATTCTTGCCAGACAAACCCCGCCCAGCTTTTTACCCTAAGCGACTGGATGATCTTCACGAGACCAATTGCCATAAGGACCACACCGAAGACGGTGCTTGCCGCAAATTCCGAAAAAACCGGTAGAAACAGACAGAGCGCGCCTCCAGCTAACAGGAGGATGCCAATGCCAAGAAACCCCTTCCATTTCTTCTGTTCAATTGCTTTGCGCTCCAGATGACTTAATTCGTGAACTTTCATGCGTAAGCCTTTCTCTTCACGAAGTAATTCCAAGCGCATCCCCGGCTATGACTGTGTTATCAGCGACGCCATCTCACAGTGCGGACGTTGGTTATGCGTCCATCACGCGCGCGCACCGTTACATCGTAAGTTCGTCTGAAACGATCTCCACGATAGAGGAAATGACTTCCCCTGCAGTCTATTGCGCGAACATTTCGGAAGCCCCGTATTCTCAAGAGCCTGGCGCCCTCCGAACAGCGGATTCTGTGGCCGTTATTTATTCTGGTGCCGACCAGAGCGGATTGGTTCTGGCTGAATGCCGGAACCGGCTCGGCAATAGAACCCACGATGGTTAAGGCTAGCAATGCAAGGATAGCGGCAATGGATCGAAACATGTCTTTTCCTTCCGAAGCCTTTATTGAGACGTTCTCAACTCGCTATTGATGCAAGCCTCATCGACAAGGCGCTTCAAAGACGCGACCGTGCTGATCGCGATAGCGACAATATTGAACGCCGTTTCGGGTCTGGGCGACACCAACCAAGGTTCCGGCCGCAGCACCGATTGCAGCGCCGGTGAGCGGTCCGCGCGTATTGCCGCCAATCGCAGCACCGGCGAGCCCACCGACTGCAGCGCCGCCGACACCATATCCGGCAGTTCTCTGTTCAGACGACGTACAAGCGCTCGTTCCCAAGCTGACAGCGGTAACAACCAACAAGCTGAACATATATCGGTTCATGATATCCTCCATCTGAAGCAGTAAGCGTCAGAAATAATTGCAAGTTAAGCAAGACAAAGTCAGAAAACGAAAGCGATGAGCAACGGGCCAAAACCCACGGCTAATTAACCCACCATGCTTAATTTCAGAGATCCAAATTCTGCTTTTGAATCTGGGGCAGGCGACGAAAATACTATCTGCGGTGGGGTCTGTGCCACCGATCAACGCGCACAACGCGTCCATCACGCGCCCGAACCTCAACCCGCAAGGCCTGTTGATTACGCACGCCCCGGATAACGTAGTTTGGTCTCCGGCAATCGATTTCCCGGACATTGGTAAGGCCACGCATTGCAAGACGCCGGGTAGCTTCTCTGCAAGTCAAAGATCGCCCGTTGTTCAACTCCGTACCGACAACGACGCTTCTGGGAATAGGACGCGCGTTCGCGTCAATGGAGAAAAAAAACGTAGATAACGCTGCCAGAAGGATTGCGGCTTTCGATACAGAAGCAAATGCATACATCTGTGACCCTCCATTCTGCTATGGATAATTAAAGTATAACTACATTTAAAAAATAACAGCAATCGTTTTTATATAATAAGTAGCCTGTCTTGGATTCAGACTATCTTTAACGCGTTGATCGGGGAAGCACCCCCGGAGTGCATCGCGCCTGCCCAGGTATTTCACTATGCAGCTTCCTGTAAGGGAGGCGAAGGCCTCTAACGGGAGCATGCCCGAAGCTTTGGATGAACGCCCCCGCGCGCAAAATTATTTCTGTTCTTGTCGTCAATCAAACAAGAACGGATTTGCTATGTTGAAAACGTTCGACCTTAGAGCCTGTTCCAAAAGTCGCCCTGTGTAGCTGCAAATGGCAATTTTCTGCGTTCCGGTGCTCACGTACCTTGAGTACGCTCCGCTCCGGTACTCGAAAATCACCATTTTCGCACACACATGCCGCTTTTTTGATTCAGGCTCTTAGCGCCGCGAGAAGGCGCGCGCTTATTCATAGAGCTGGCGGTAGCGCTCCCGCAGGATATTCTTTTGCACCTTACCCATAGTGTTTCGAGGCAGCTCGTCTACAAACAGAATTCGCTTCGGCAGTTTGTAGCGCGCCAGTCGTTCGCTCAAAGCCGCCAGCACTTGGTTTTCCTCTAACGAAGAGCCAGTTTTTTTAACAACAACAGCTGTGGTGCCTTCGCCAAAATCCTTATGTGGCAGGCCAATAACTGCGCTCTCAAACACGCCATCCAACAGATCGATTTCGCTCTCGATTTCTTTTGGATAGATATTATAGCCACCCGATATCACGAGGTCCTTGCCTCGACCCACAATGTGAATATATCCTCTCTCATCGATAAGACCGAGATCGCCTGTGATGAAGAAGCCATCGTCACGGAATTCCGCCTTGGTCTTTTCCGGCATATTCCAATAGCCTTTGAATACATTCGGCCCTTTGATCTCCAGCATCCCGGTCTCTCCGTCCGGGAGTGCCGTGCCACTTTCCATGTCTACCACGCGAATATTCACACCGGGCAGGGGAAGGCCCACGGTTCCTGCTACTCGATCTCCGCGATAGGGATTGGAGGTGTTCATGTTGGTTTCCGTCATGCCATAGCGTTCGAGAATGGCATGCCCTGTATTTTCGAAAAAAGTCTGGTGGGTCTCGTTCAGAAGAGGAGCGGACCCCGAGATGAAGAGCCGCATACGTGCGGTGCTTTCACGGTTTATGCGCGCATCCTGCGACAAGCGCACATAGAACGTCGGAACCCCCATCAACACGGTTGTTTTGGGTAGGCGAGCGACGATTTGGTCCGGGTCGAATTTTGGCAACAGAAACATTGATGCGCCTGAGATCAAGGTTACATTGCTTGCGACAAACAGGCCGTGCGTGTGAAAAATCGGCAACGCGTGGATGAGCCGGTCTGCCGAGGTAAAGTGCCAGCTATCGCGCAGCGTCAATGCGTTGGAGAGCAGATTGCCATGACTGAGCATCGCGCCCTTTGAGCGCCCAGTCGTGCCTGACGTGTAAAGAATGGCGGCAAGATCGTCCGGTCCGCGATCGACATCGTTAAATTGTGGCTCGGCGTCTTGTGCTTGGCCCATCAAAGAACCACTGCCCGTTTCGTCCAGCGTTTCAAGAACTGCGCCGCAGGCGCGGACCGTTTCGGCAAGCTTTTCCGCATTTTGCGGTGAGACGACCACAACGGCTGGCTTGGCGTCGTTAAAAAAGTAATCAAGTTCGGCGACCGTATAGCCCGTGTTTAGCGGCAGATAGACAGCGCCACACCGCAAGCAGGCCAGATAAAGCATTAAGGCTTCGGCACTTTTTTCAACCTGAACGGCGATACGGTCGCCGGGTTTAACGCCTTGCTCGACCAGCACATTGGCAAGACGTGCGGATAGCGCCAGCATATCCCCATATGTCCAGATCTTTCCCGCTTGTGTTTCTATGAAGGTCGCGTCGGTGGTGGAAATTGCGCTGCGAATGGCATCAAACAGGTGATTAGGCATATGTTGTTCCCGGGAAATTTTTGGATGCTTTTAGAGGAGGCTGTACCGATGGTGATTTGTGGATGTTCGCAGAGGTGCCGACCTCTCCTCTTTCGGCATGAGCTTCGTAATTGCGCTCGATGTAATCAAACTTTTAAAGATAATTGACCATCAATCCATGGGATTCTGGCATAGTTTTGGCGGAAACATCTCCATATAATTGAGGCGCTCCAGTCGGGCGCCATTGCCAAGGTGTAAGCGGGCGACCGGGTCGATAAGCCGTCCGTTAGCCGTGCGTGCGGGCAGCAAATAATGCAAGGCCGCGCGCAAAAACAGCGGTCGGATTTCTGCTAAGGGGTAGTCAACGGCTGAACGCGGCCTTGCTGGTGGCGGCTTCTGCGTGAAATCTATCGGCGCGAGGGCAATCCTGTCGCTCGCGCGTTGCCTGGTCAGCAGAATTGTTCAATGTTGCGCGCCGTTAATCTTCGACCCACCGGCGTTCGGATGCCGCGAGATGGGCATGCATGGCGGCTTGCGCTGCAAACGGGTCTTTTGCCCTGAGGGCAGTCAAAATCGCGCGATGTTCTTCAACCGCCAACCGCCAGGTATTTGGCGTCTCCGTATGCCTTTGCATGCGTTCAGAGATTGGGCTGTGTCTCTCATCGAAGAGCTTGATCACCAGATTGGTCAGAACGCTGTTTCCCACTGCCGATGCAAGGCTGATGTGAAACCTTCGATCATGTTCCAAAGGCTTTCGATTGATATCGATATCCCGCAACATGGCTTCAAGGATACTCTCCAATTCCGACAATGCCGGCTCGCTGATGCGTGCCGCACATTGCGCGATCAAGCCACATTCTATCAAAACGCGCGCCTGCATCAATTCAGCAGGGCTTTCGCCCAACGATTGTTCATTCAGTTCCGACCCGGTGGGGTTCAGGACATAGATGCCTGATCCTGATCGAATGTCGATGACCCCCTCGATTTCGAGCGCAATAAGCGCTTCGCGAAGCGACGGGCGTGAGATTCCCAATTGCTGCGCAAGTTCCCGCTCAGCCGGTAGCCTTGATCCCGCCGTGAGTGAGCCGTCGTCGATAAGCGCGCGGATTTGGTCGGCGATCTGTTGATAGACACGTCTCGTTTCAAGCATGCGGTAAGACCAAATTTGTTATGAACGGATAGTTTCACCACTATTTTCCTTATTTTAGCGCTATTCTCAAGAAATTTCGATAAAGTGGCTTGACCAGATTTCTCTTTTCCCCCTATCAAATGACAACTTTTTCAGAGCACCAGGAGGAGGAGCGCGATGAGAGGTCATTCTGCAAAGAAGCCATCTGAAACGGCTCGCGTGCTGCTCACGCTCGAAGATGTGTCGAAAGAATTTCCAGGCGTAAAGGCTCTTTCGGGCGTTAGCTTCGATCTGCGCGCCGGAGAGGTTCACGCTGTCTGCGGTGAAAATGGCGCTGGCAAATCGACGCTGATGAAAATCATCAGCGGCGTATACCAACCAAATTCAGGTTCGATCACCTATAAGGGATCGCCGGTTCAGTTCGCTTCGACGCTGGAGTCGGAAGCAGCTGGCATCGCTATCATCCATCAGGAACTCAACCTCGTGCCGCATTTGAGCGTTGCGGAGAATATCTATCTCGCACGTGAACCCCGGCGGGGCTTCCTGGTTGATCGAAAGAAGTTGATCGCAGATGCCAAGCGCTGTCTGGATCGGCTTGGGGTTAATATCGATCCGAACGTGCAGGTGCGGACGCTGTCGGTTGCCCAGTGTCAGATGGTCGAAATCGCGAAAGCGCTTTCGCTCGACGCGAATGTACTGATTATGGACGAACCCACCTCGTCTTTGACCGAACAGGAAGCGCAGCTTCTCTTCAAGGTGATCCGTGACCTGAAAAGCCAGGGCACCGGCATTATCTATATCTCTCACCGGCTGGATGAGATGCAGGAGATCGTTGATCGCGTTACAGTTTTGCGCGATGGGCGATATGTTTCAACGGACGATTTTGCCGACCTCACCGTCGACGAAATCGTTGCGCGCATGGTTGGGCGCTCGCTGGAGGACAAGTTTCCGGAGCCGACCCGTCAGCCCGCTGATGAAGTCATATTCTCCGTAAAAGGCCTCACAAGACGCGATGTTTTTGAGGATATCAGCTTTGATATTCGTCGTGGCGAGATTCTCGGCTTTGCAGGGTTGATGGGCGCAGGGCGAACCGAAGTGGCGCGCGCAATTTTCGGCGCGGATCCGCTTGATGCGGGCACCATCATGCTCGACGGCAGTGAATTGAAAATCACAGATCCACGCAGTGGTATCGATGCCGGCATCGCTTACCTGTCTGAAGATCGCAAAGCTCAAGGTTTGGCCATCGCGATGCCTGTCGATGCCAATCTGGTCATGGCACGCATGCAGGCGGTTAGTAACAGTCTCGGTGTCATCGACCGCAAGCAAGAGCGGGATGCGAGCCAGCATTACGTCGATCTCCTGAGCATCAAGACACCGAGCCTCCATCAGCCGGTTCGTCTTTTGTCGGGTGGCAATCAGCAGAAAATCATCATTGGCAAATGGCTGTTTCGTGAGCCGCGGGTCATGTTTTTCGACGAGCCGACACGTGGCATCGACGTTGGAGCGAAATTTGCGATCTATCAGATCATGGATGAGCTTGCGGCGCGCGGTATCGCTGTCGTTTTGATAAGTTCCGAATTGCCGGAAGTGCTTGGGATGTCTGATCGCATCGCTGTCTTCCATGGCGGGCGTATCGCTGCGACTCTCAAAACACGCGACACCAATCAGGAAGAGATCATGCATTACGCGTCCGGCAGTGGTCGACGCGGCGAATAAGGATAATCAGCATGACGGAAGTAACCAACGGTAAACCGGTAGAGCAGGGCCAAGTTTCGGCAGATAAGGGACGACGCCTTAGCGAGCGGCAGAAGGATATCATCCAGAAATTTGCAGCACTTGGCAGTCTTGTCGTGCTTGCCGCAATCTTCTCCGCGACGAGCAGCGCCTTTTTCTCCGTCGGCAATGGCATGACAATTGCGCTTCAGGTCACGTCGATTGCTTTGCTCGGTATTGGTGCGACCTATGTGATCATTACGGGGGGTATCGATCTTTCCGTTGGCTCGGTGCTCGCGCTCGCTGGCGTTGTGGCTGCACTTGCCGTCAAGGAACTCCAGCTTCCCATCTGGATTTCGATGCTGCTCGGCATTTTGACCGGGTCGCTTTGCGGCCTGATCAATGGTCTCGCTGTCACCAAGTTGCGACTGCCTCCCTTTATTGCCACTCTTGGCATGATGTTGATTGCCCGTGGTGTTGCCTTGCAGATCACAGGCGCCCGCGCCGTGTCGGGACTGGGAGAAAGCTTCGGTGTTCTGGGTAACGGTTCGCTGTTTCGGATGGAGTCGATCGATGAACAGGGGTTTCCGGTCGTCACTTTTCCGGGCATCCCGTATCCCGTTGTCCTGATGATTGTGATCGCCATCATCGCCGCGTTTGTTCTCAATCGGACCGTCTTTGGCCGTCATATCTATGCCATTGGGTCCAATGCCGTTGCAGCGCGTCTGTCGGGCGTCAACGTTTCCCGGATCACGATCTACACCTACCTGATTTCCGGCACATTGGCCGGGCTGACCGGTTGTGTACTGATGTCGAGACTTGTCACCGCGCAGCCGAATGAAGGCGTCATGTACGAACTTGACGCCATCGCCAGCGCAGTTATTGGCGGGACATCATTGATCGGCGGGGTCGGTACGATCTCCGGAACCTTCATCGGCGCCTTCGTCATCGGCATTTTGCGTAACGGTTTGAACATGAATGGCGTCTCCGCCTTCACGCAGCAGATCATCATCGGCCTTGTCATTCTGGTCACCGTCTGGATCGACCAATTGCGCAATCGTCGCTGAAGAGGAGGACGGGAAGGGTAGGGCCTTCCCCCGTTTCGAACTCCGGTCGGGTTCGGTTAGTTGGAGGAAATTATGGGTAAATTTAAAACTGCGCTTCTCGCTTCGGTCATGGTCTTCGGCGGTTTGTCCACTGCTTCAGCCGGTGAAATTGCGGTTATCGTCAAAACGGTCAATTCGACCTTCTGGCAGAACGTTCAGAAGGGCGCCGATGCCGCCATTGCCGAGGCAAAGGGCGAGCACACAATGACGTTCCAGGGACCTGCATCGGAATCCGCTATTGCTGATCAGGTCAACATGGTCGAAAATGCCGTCAACCGCAAAGTCGACGCCATTCTCCTTGCACCGTCTGATCCCGATGCGCTCGTACCAGCCGTGAAGAAGGCTTGGGAAGCGCGTATCCCGGTTGTCATCATCGACAGCCAGCTCGCCAGCGGTGCCGAGAAATACTATCAGTCCTTCTTGGCGACGGATAATAAGAAGGCTGGCGAACTCGCCGCGAAGGCTCTGATCGATAAGGTCGGAACGACGGGCAAGATCGCCGTCATGTCCTATGTTGCTGGCGCCGGATCGGAAATCAACCGTGTGGGCGGCTTTACCGACTACATCAAGGCCAATTCGAAGCTGGAAATCGTCGGCCCATACTATTCGCAGTCGCAGATGGCTACCGCGCTTAATCAGACGACCGATGTTCTTGCTGCCAACAGTGACCTGAAGGGTATTTTTGGCGCAAACGAGCCGACCGCAATCGGCATGGGCCGGGCGATCAAGCAGGCCGGCAAGGCGGGCAAGGTTACTGCAATCGGTTTCGACGGAAACCAGGATTTGCAGGAATTCGTCAAGGACGGCACGCTGGCGGCAACCGTTGTCCAGGGTTCCTACCAGATGGGTGATATCGGCGTTGCAACGCTGCTAAAGCTGCTCAACAAGGAAAAGGTCGAAAAGACGATAGATACTGGCGTCGTTGTTGTCACAAAGGACAATGTCGACAAGCCGGAAGCGAAGAACGTTCTTTACTAAGTCAAAGCCAGCGCGCGGAGCATATCCGCGCGCTCTTTATCGGTCAGATTGGGAATTCAGCACATCATGAAGGTTTCAGACAGACGCAAATTGCGCAATCGTGACGTCTCGTTCACGCTAATGGGTCTCGGCTGTGCCCAGATGGGCAATCTCTATCGGGTGACGAGTTATCAGGAATCTCTGAGTGCTTTCGATGCAGCTTGGAATGCTGGTATCCGTTATTTCGATACGGCGCCCTTTTATGGCTATACGCGTTCAGAGCGCCGCCTTGGCACGATGGTGACGGAGCACAAGCGCAACGAGTATGTGCTTAGCACCAAAGTTGGGCGCATCATGGTGCCGGATGAGACGGTCGGGCTGGAAGAAGACGCTTACGTCGAGCCGCTGCCTTTCCGACCGAATTATGATTACAGCTACGATGCAATCATGCGTTCCTTCGAAGCAAGCCGCCAGCGCATTGGCGTGTTCGCTCCTGACGTGCTGTATATTCACGATATTGGCCGCGCCACCCACGGCGATCGTCATCAGCACTATTGGAACCAGCTGACCAAGGGCGGCGGGTTCAAGGCGCTTGGAGAACTGCGTTCTGCGGGCTTGGTAAAGGCCGTTGGTCTGGGCGTCAACGAATGGCAGGTCGTTTCCGACGCGATGCAGGAATTCGACATCGACGTTTCGATGCTTGCTGGCCGCTACACCTTGCTGGAGCAGGACAGCCTTGCGCTTCTCGACCGTTGCCACCGCGACGGCGTTGGTATCGTCGTGGCCGGTGCTTTCAATTCCGGCCTTCTGGCGGGCAATCGGAAGTTCAACTACGCCGAGGCGCCGACCGATCTTCTGACGCGTGTCGATGCAATCCAGGCGGCATGCGAATCCGAGGGTGTTACCATGCAAGCCGCGGCGTTAGCCTTCCCGACACTGCATCCAGCTGTGGTCACGGTTGTTTCGGGTGCCCGCAATGGCGAGCAGATGAAGGCAAATGTCGATTGGTTCGAGCAGGAAATTCCCGCCACCTTCTGGGCTCGCCTGAAGGACAAAGGCGTCCTTTCTGCCGATGCACCGATCGGTAACAATTAAGCAGGTCAGTACCTGATGCGCTCTGGTCGTTTTAAGATCAGAGTGCACAGGGTGGGCTCGAAAATTTGTCATCTGGCTAGTTTTTGATCAGGCTCGCTTTGCCTGAAAGAAAAGTTATGTGGCTTGGCTTGATTATTCGATTATTTTAAGGCCACGATACGCTTCAATTTTGCTTAGCCGCGCTCCTACTATTATTATATACTTCAAAACGATTATTCCCCCAAAAGTGGCATAAAAACTGCATGTGTAAGGTATCGCTCTATGGGGTGCCACGCATGTTTTATTCGATCTTGATGCCAGCCCTGCTCAGTATGTCAGTTGGCTTTAGCTGGAGTACATTTACTTCGTTCTTTTCGTCACACCGTGACGATGAAAATAGCGAACTGACATTGATTATGACGGCAAGCCCCGTTTGCATCACCGCAATGGCGCTTTCTGTCTCTGACTTTGGATGGCTTTGGAGCAGTGCCATTGTAACTTCAGGCTGGATGGTTTCATCGTCGGCGAAAGGTCTTATTCGTCCAATGATGATGCTCACTTTGTCAGCTTTTGCTTTAGTGGCTTATGTTCGTTTTGGTAGACCCATCGCCATCTGACACCAGATATACAACACGGCAGTTTTGGGGCCACGAGCCCTGCTGGGACCTATCCTCAACTTGAATGCGTATTGCTTCGCGCCGCCCAAATTGCAGTATTTCCGGCGCAATGCCTTTATCAAAAAAAACCACATCGGCGGTTTGCAATCCGCGTATTGCTTTCAGCGTCATTAGTTCCGGATCTATCGGGTTGACGGAAAAGACCTTTACGTCGCCCGCATTCAAGACCAGTTCTGAAGCAGTTGTGAGCAGTTCGCCTTCTGTCCGGGCGGTGCGCTTTTCGGAAAAAGCTTTCTCCACGAAGATTTCCCAAAAGCGCCTGCGCGCCGCTGCCGTTGGTAAAAGTGATCCGATGCGGCTACGGATTGCCTGCGCCAGTTCAGCCCAGTTTTGGAGTGAAGCTGGCAAAAGCACTTCAATTTTACTCCGGATCGTCTGCGCCAGAACAGGAGCTGCGCCATCCGTCGAAATGGCAACGATCACCGGCGACCGGTTGACGATGGAACCGAACTGGAACTGGCAATAAGGGGGCTTGTCGATGACATTCACTGGCACGCCCATCGCTCCGCAAGCCGTATAAAACCGCTCGGCTTCATAACTATCATCGCAGTCGGCGACAGCCATAGCAGCACCTTGCAAATCACTTTGCCGCCATGAACGGCCAATCAGCGATATGTCCGCTCTGATATGAGCCGCTGGACGGCTTGCGAGTGCGCGCATCATCTCATCAGGTTCTCTGGTAAAGACTTTGACATGCGCGCCACAGGCGGCCAGCAGCTCCGCTTTCCAGGCGGCGGCGTCCGAACCACCCGAAACAACACAAAGCTTGCCTTCAAGTGCCCAGAAGACCGGAAGCTTCGCCAATGCTTCGATGCGAACTGGTGTTTCATTCAGCTGCGGTTGCGAGACACCCATCGATGATACCCCTGATTTCTGCGCGGCAGGAGCCGCAGTTGGTTCCGGCATCGAGTTCCTTACCGATAGCTTCAACACTGTGGCAGCCGGAACGGATGGCGGCGCCGATCTGGTTGACGCCGACACCGAAGCATGAACAAACCGTGGCGCCGGGGTCCGGCTTGTCGACACCGGGGCGACCAGCAACGATAGCAAAGCGCTTGCGCAGATCGTCATGCGTGACAGTCAGTTGCTGGATGGCCCAATTGCGCGCGACAGCAACCGGTTGTGGCGCGATAAACAAAGCTGCGAGCAATCGGGAACCTGCAAAGAATGCGAGCCTTGTTTCGCCGGTCGCGGTGTCGGTATAGCCGATCGGATGAATATCTTCTGGGATGGCGAAGTGTACGTAACACCATTCCACCCAATCCCCGATATCGGTAAGTGACGCCAGTTCCAGCCGCCAGCCGCCGTCTGCGCGAGCAAGCGCCCAGTAATCGCAGCCGATAGCGGAAGGCTTTGCGAGCGAAACGGCAAAGCCGTAGCAGGTCGCCGCAAACGGTCTGACAGCGACGGCCACATTCTTGGAGGCGGGCTGGCCTGAAACCGGATCGACCAATGGCGCGACGACCGCATCAATACGGGCGCGGGCGGAAAACTGGTCGTTCCAATGCATTGGAACGAAGACACTGCCGCGCGCCTGCCGTTCCGTTGCAAGTGCACGCACGATGGCTTTCCCGTGCGAGCTTTCGATTTCCACCAAGCTGGCGTTCTCGATGCCAAGCTCTATCGCATCGCGTGGATGAAGTTCGGCAAAAGGCTCGGCGATATGGGATGATAGCCGCGCGCTTTTGCCGGTTCGCGTCATCGTATGCCACTGATCGCGGATGCGACCCGTGTTGAGCGTGAACGGAAGGTCGCTGCTTGTGCGAATTGTCTCCGGCACAGCGGTGGCGATGAAGCGCGCGCGCCGGTCCGGGTGGAAATAACCACCCTTCGCAAAAAAGCGGGATGCATTCTCTGCTCGGCCGGGTGACTTGGGCCATTGGAAAGGTGTCATGGCGTCGTAAGCGGCAGGGCTGATCTCTTCAAATGCGCCGATATCGAAATCGCGGCTGCCTTCGTTTTCAAAAGCGGACAGCGCCGCGTGCTCGGCGAAGATGGCCGCCGACCCGCTATAGTCGAACGGAGCGGCATGGTTCATACGGCGCGCGACCTCAGCCAGTTGCCACCAGTCCGCCCGTGCTTCGCCCGGAGCGGCCAGAAATGCTCGCTGCCGGGAGATGCGCCGCTCGGAATTGGTAACGGTGCCGTCCTTCTCGCCCCAACCTAGAGACGGCAGCAGTACATGCGCATGACGCGTCGTATCGGTGTTCTGCATAATGTCGGAAACGACAACGAAGGGACAGGCGGCTATGGCTGCCTCGACCGCATCAGCATCCGGCATGGACACGACCGGATTGGTGGCCATGACCCATAATGCCTTGATGCGCCCATCCGCCACCGCGCGGAACATATCGACGGCTTTCAGACCCGGTTTGGTTGCGATAGTGGGGGAGGACCAGAAACGCTGCACGCGGTCACGGTCGTCGGCATTCTCGATAGCCATATGCGCGGCAAGCATATTGGCAAGACCGCCCACTTCCCGGCCACCCATGGCATTCGGCTGGCCGGTCATTGAGAAAGGTCCCATTCCGGGGTGCCCGATCCGGCCCGTCGCTAGATGGCAATTGATGATAGCGTTGACCTTGTCGGTTCCAGATGACGACTGGTTAACACCCTGACTGTAGCAGGTGACGACCTTGTCGGTGGTTTCGAACAGCCGGAAGAATTCATTGAGTTCTGCCGACAAGAGCCCGGTGCGTTCGGTCAGCGTTTCGTGATCCAGTGTGGTAGCCGTTTCCACAGCCACCGCAAAGCCGGATGTATATGCATCGACATAGCCCATGTTGAGCGCAGGGCTTTTCACGAGATGCGCGAGCAGTCCCATGAAAAGCGCCACATCGCCATCGGGAAGGATCGCCAGATGCAGATCGGCAATATCGCAGGTCATCGTCCGGCGCGGATCGATGACGACGACTTTCATCTGTGGGCGCGCCGCTTTCGCTGCGGCAAGCCGCTGGTAAATGACGGGATGGCACCAGGCGAGATTGGAGCCGGTCAGGACCACCAGATCCGCCAGTTCGATATCCTCATAGGTGCCGGGCACGGTATCGGACCCGAAGGCGCGACGATGCCCCGCCACTGATGAAGACATGCAAAGCCGCGAGTTGGTGTCGATATTCGCCGAGCCGATGAAGCCCTTCATCAGCTTGTTCGCGACGTAATAGTCTTCGGTCAAAAGTTGACCTGAAACATAAAAGGCCACGGAATCCGGCCCATGTTCCGCCATTGCTTCCGAAAATTTTTGGGCGACGAGATCGAGCGCCTGATCCCAGTCCGCACGTTGCCCGTCAATCTCAGGAAAAAGCAGACGCCCATCAAGGTCGATCGTTTCCGCAAGCGCCGAACCTTTCGAACATAGTCGTCCGAAATTAGCGGGGTGATCCGGGTCGCCGCGAACTGAAACAGAGCCGACTTCATCGACCCTGGCGATGACGCCGCAACCGACGCCGCAATAGGGGCAGGTGGTCTTTGTTTCGGTGGTCGTTGCCATGATAGTCGCCTTACCGGGCTGCATATCGAGCCCGCACAATTGGAGCGCGCTTTACCAGCTGTTGTAGGAAAGGAATTTGCCGCTCATGCGGATTTCAATGCGCTCGCCCTTCGGGTTGGGCACCTTGTCCACGCTCATCTCGAAATCGATAGCGCTCATGATGCCGTTGCCGCTCTTTTCCTGAATGAGTTCCTTCAGCGTTGGACCGTAGACCCCAACGATCTCGTAAAGCCGATAGATGCAGGGATCGGTCGGAACCGCGCGGTCCCATTCCTTGGTCGGATATTCCGCCAAAACCACGGCGGCCTCCTGCGGCAGGCCAAGATTGACCACCAGCTTGTCCGCCTTGTCGCGCGGCAGCGCGTTCATGCCAAGACAGGCCGAAGTGACAAACACCTCGCTCATACCGATGCCTTCGGCAATCGATGCCCATGTCAGACCGGCCAGCCGTTTCTTTTCATAGATCATGTCGGTCACATCGCTTTTGCTAAGCATGTCGTCTCCTCTTATGTTCGATTGTCAGCGCCGGTTTGTTCAGAAACCAAGCGCGAGATAAATGGTGTTGCCTTCCTGCTTGACGGGGAACGTCTGCGTCGCACCTTCATCCGCGCCTTCAGCCTTGCCGGTCGCCAGATTGATGACCCAGTTATGCAGCGGGCAGGTCACACAACCGTCATGGACAATGCCCTGACTGAGCGGCCCGTTCTTGTGCGGGCAACGATCTTCAATGGCGAACAGACGGTCGTCGAACGTGCGAAAGACGGCAATCGTCGTCGGTCCGTTTTTCACGCAACGCGATCCTTGAGGGGGAATGTCGTCCAGTGTGCCGATGGCAATCCAGTTTCTGACTATCTCGTTCATTCCGCAGCCTCCGCATTCAAAACAGCAATGGGTTTGAATTCGTGTTTGTCCTTGCCGGAAACACGTTCGGACCACGGATCGACCTGTGCGAACTTCTGCGAAAAGACGAAGCGGTCATAATAGGTCTGGCGCTTGTCAGTATCCTCCATGATCTGGCGGCGGATTTCATCGAGACCGATGCGCTTGGCCCATTTATAGATGCGCTCCAGATAACGGGCCTGCTCGCGATACATCTGCGTCAGCGCCACGATATGCTCCAGAGCTTCGTCTTCCGTCTTTACCAGCCCCAGAACCTCCGTGCCCTTGATGTCGAGACCGGCTGCTCCGGCGAAGTGAATCTCGAAACCGGAATCCACGCAAATAACGCCGATATCCTTGCAGGTCGCTTCCGCGCAGTTGCGCGGACAACCAGAAACAGCCAATTTCAGCTTGGCGGGGGTCCACGAACCCCACATGAATTTCTCGATGCGGATACCAAGACCGGTGGAATCCTGTGTGCCAAACCGGCACCAGTCAGTGCCAACACAGGTTTTCACCGTGCGCAACCCCTTGGCGTAGGCCTGACCGGAGATGAAACCCGCCTTGCCCAGATCGGACCACACCGCTGGCAATTGTTCCTTTTCGATCCCCAGCAAGTCGATGCGCTGCCCGCCCGTGACCTTGACCATTGGAATGGCGAACTTGTCCACCACATCGGCAATGGCACGCAGTTCGCTGGAATTTGTCACGCCGCCCCACATGCGAGGAACAACGGAATAGGTGCCGTCCTTCTGGATATTGGCGTGGACGCGCTCATTGATGAAACGCGACTGGTAGTCGTCGGCATATTCATCCGGCCAGTCGCAGACGAGGTAATAATTGAGCGCCGGGCGGCATTTGGCGCAACCGCAGGATGTCTTCCATTCCAGTTCCTGCATGACGGCGGGAATGGTCTTCAGCTTCTTGGCCTTGATGAGCCTGCGCACATCGTCATGCCCAAGATCAGTGCAGCCACACATGGGCTGCACGGCCCTGGGATTGTAGCTGTCCCCGAGCGTCAACGCCATGAGCTGCTCGACCAGTCCCGTGCATGAGCCGCAGGACGCGGACGCCTTGGTATGTGCCCGCACGTCGTCGAGCGAGGTCAGGCCTTTGCCGGTTATCGTGGAGACAATTTTACTCTTGCAAACGCCGTTGCAGCCGCAGATTTCCGCATCATCCGGCAAGGCTGCAACGGCCGCCATAGGGTCCAGCGGGGTCCCTCCCTGATAGGCCTGACCAAAGAGCAGCGTATCGCGCATCGCCGAAATATCGGTCGCCTTTTTCTTCAGATCGTTGAACCAGGCGCCATCCCCCGTTTCGCCATAGAGAACCGTACCGATGATCCGGTTTTCCTTGATCACAAGCCGCTTGTAGATACCCGCTGTTGCATCGCGCAGCACGATCTCCTCCCGGTCCGCGCCATCCGCAAAATCGCCGAGCGAGAACAGATCAATACCCGTCACCTTGAGTTTGGTCGGCGTGTCGGAATGGGTGAAGGCTGGCGTAGTGTCGCCTGCCAGATGCGAAGCCGCCACACGTGCCATTTCGTAAAGCGGGGCGACCAGCCCATAGACCATGCCGCCCACTTCCGCGCATTCCCCGAGCGCCAGAATATTGGCATCCGACGTTCGCATGCCCGCATCGACGACAATGCCGCGATTGACCTCCAGACCGGCATCTCTGGCGAGTCCGACATTGGGGCGGATGCCGACGGCCATCACGACCAGCGTGGTCGGAATAATGGTTCCATCATCCAGCTCAACGCCTTCGACCTTGCCGCTACCGACAATGGCTTTCGTGTTCGCTTTGCAGATAACCTTGATGCCGCGCTCCTCGACCGCCCGTTGCAGCAGATAGCCTGCGGCGGGATCGAGTTGGCGTTCCATCAATGTGGGCATGACATGCAGCACCGTCACGTCCATGCCGCGCTGGGCAAGGCCCGCCGCCGCTTCCAGCCCGAGAAGACCACCGCCGATGACGATGGCTTTCTCGCGCGATTGCGCGGCGATCAACATCGCATCGACATCGTCCAGATCGCGATAGCTGATGACGCCGGGCAGGTCCTTGCCCGGCACCGGAATGATGAACGGCACTGAACCGGTGGCGATCACCAGCTTGTCATAGCTTTCCGTAACACCATGATCCGATGTCACAGTTTTGGCGTCGCGGTCGATGGAGACGACCTTGTGGCCCTTATAGAGCGTGATGCCGTGCTTGATGTACCAGCCATCGCCATGGATGACGATTTGTTCATAGGTCTTCTCGCCGGAGAGAACCGGCGACAGCATGATGCGGTCGTAATTGACGCGCGGCTCGGCGTTGAAAATGGTGACTTCATACTGGCCCGGCGCGTGCTCAAACAAATGTTCCAGCATGCGGCCCGGCGCCATTCCGTTGCCGATGATAACGAGTTTCTGTCTGGTTTGGTCGGGCATTGAATTTACTCCGCAGCTTCCACGAAGCGGTGACGCTCGTAGAGGAACTTCAGAACAGCCTCGCGGCATTTCAGATAGGTGCGGTCGGAGGCCAGCTCGATGCGGTTGCGCGGGCGGGGGATAGCGACATCCAGAACCTCGCCAATTTTCGCCGCCGGGCCGTTGGTCATCATTACGATGCGGTCGGAGAGCAGCACCGCCTCATCCACATCATGAGTGATCATCACCATCGTGTTGCCGAGCCGTGCATGGATTTCCATCACCGCATCCTGAAGATGGGCACGGGTCAGTGCGTCGAGCGCGCCGAATGGTTCGTCGAGCAGCAGAATTTTCGGTTCCATGGCCAAGGCGCGGGCGATGCCGACGCGCTGCTTCATGCCACCCGAAATTTCCGACGGGCGCTTGTCTTTGGCATGCGCCATCTGGACAAGATCGAGATTGGTCATGACCCAGTCATGCCGTTCGGCTTTGGTCTTTCCGGAGCGGAAAACCTTCGTCACGGCAAGGTTGACGTTTTCATAAACCGACAACCATGGCAGCAGTGAATGGTTCTGAAAAACCACCGCCCGTTCCGGTCCCGGCTCGTTGACTTCCTTGTTTTCAAGCAACACGGCGCCGGACGAAACCGGCGTCAGCCCGGCAATAAGGTTCAGAAGCGTGGATTTTCCGCAACCGGAGTGACCGATGATGGAAACGAACTCGCCCTTGTTGATCGAAAGATTGATGTCTTTCAGGACCTCCGAGTGGTCGAAATGCTTGTCGATATGGTCAAGCTTGAGATAGGCGCTCATATCTCTTCTCCTCAGCTTACAGAAGTGCTGCGGGTGACAAGCCGCCCGACGGCCGCAACCAGCTTGTCGAGCGCGAAGCCGACAAGGCCGATATAGGCAAGAGCGACGATGATGTCGGACAGGCGTGACGAGTTCCACGCGTCCCAGATGAAGAAGCCGATGCCGACACCGCCGGTCAGCATTTCGGCAGCCACAATGGCGAGCCATGAGAGGCCAATGCCGATCCGCAGACCCGTGAAGATGTAGGGCGCCGCCGATGGCAACATGATCTTGAAGAAGAACTCGAACTGGTTGAGCCGCAGCACCTTGGCGACGTTGCGATAATCCCGCGGAATATTGCGCACGCCAACTGCGGTGTTGATGATGATCGGCCAGATCGAGGTGATGAAGATCACGAAGATCGCGGACGGGTTGGCGTTCTGGAAGGCGGCGAGGGACAATGGCAGCCAGGCCAGCGGCGGCACGGTGCGCAATACCTGAAAGATCGGATCGAGGCCCCGCATGGCCCAGACGGACTGACCGATGACTGCGCCGATCACGATACCTGCTATGGCCGCAAGACCGAAGCCATAGGCAACGCGTTCCAGCGAAACGAGTACGCGCCAGCCAAGCCCGATATCCTGCGAACCGTAATTGAAGAAGGGATAGGCGATCAGGTCGTAACTGTCCGCCCAAACCTTGGATGGCGCGGGCAGAGAAGCGTCGGGGGCAGCGCAAAATATCTGCCAGACGCCGAGCAGCACGGCGAGCACCACCAGCGGGGGCAGAATGTTTCGCGCTGTGCCGCGTACGAGCGCGCCGATATCGAAAACGTGTTTGGGCTGTTTGGCCAGCCGGACGATATTCCCCGTGGCCTTTGTCGTCTTGGGCGTCAGCGGCGTAACGATGGTTTGATCTTTCAGCACGGCGGACATGCAACGCTCCTGTTCGAAGGTGGGAGAGGCGCGCTGTCGCGCGCCCGATTTGCTCAGGACGCAACCTTGATCGCGAGACTGTCGAGATAGGCGGAAGGGTTTTCAGGATCGAAGACCTTGCCGTCGAAGAATGTTTCCTTGCCGCGCGAGGTCGAAGCCGGAATATCGGCTGCCGCAACGCCTAAATCCTTGGCGGCTTCGCGCCAGATATCTTCACGGTTCACCTGATCGACCAACGCCTTGATATCGGTGTCCGGCGCGAACTTGCCCCAGCGAATATTCTCGGCAATGAACCAAGTGTCATGGCTCTTGAACGGATATGACGCCCCATTCGCCCAAAATTTCATTTGCAAATTGGTGCCTTGCGCAACACGGCCATTGCCGTAATTAATATCGCCCTTCAGGCGGCCCAGCACGTCTTTCGGCGGTACGTTGAACCACTGGCGCTTGCCCAGTATCTCAGCCATTTCGGCCTTGTTATCCATGCTCTCGCACCATTGCTGCGCTTCCATCACAGCCATGAGCAGTGCCTTGGCGGCATTCGGATTTTTCTCGATCCAGTCGGCGCGCATGCCAAGTGCCTTTTCCGGGTGGTGCTTCCAGATTTCGCCCGTCGTCGCGGCTGTGAAGCCGATGCCCTGATTGACGAGTTGTTCGTTCCACGGCTCGCCAACGCAGAACAGGTCCATATTGCCGACCTTCATATTGGCGACCATTTGCGGTGGCGGCACCACGATGGTGGAAACGTCCTTGTCGGGATCGATACCGCCAGCAGCGAGCCAATAGCGAATCCACAGATCATGCGTGCCGCCGGGGAAAGTCATTGCGGCCTTCACCTCCTTGCCCTCGGCTTTCTTCTTTTCGAAGGCGGCCTTCAGCTTCGATGAATCGAGCTGGACACCGGTGTCGGCATATTCCTTCGCAACCGAAATGGCCTGACTGTCGTAGTTCAGCCGCGCCAGCAGGGCCATCGGCACCGGCTGGTTGTTTTGCGTTACCTTACCAGCATGGATCAGATAGGGGAGCGGGGAGAGAATGTGTGCGCCATCAATGCCGTTCGATGCTCCGCCCAGCACAAGATTGTCGCGCGTGGCGCCCCATGACGCCTGCTTGGCAACCTCGACGTCCGGCAGGCCGTGCTTGTTGAACAGACCTTTTTCCTTGGCCACAATCAGCGGGGCTGCATCGGTCAGCGCGATGAAACCAAGCTTCGCGCCGCTGACTTCCCGCCCGCTGGCAGCCGCGAAAGCGCCGCCGGGAAAGGCCGAACGGATGGCGGTGAAGAGTGCCGCTGTGGCGCTGACTTTCAAAATGTTGCGCCGGGATATCCCGGTCGTGGTTTCTGCCTTCTCATGCATTGTCATCAGCTGGCTTCCCCTATGCTGGCCTTGGTGACTGTTCGTTCCGCCGTCTCAAATCTGGGCACAAAAAAACGCCGCCTGGAGATCGCATCCTCGAACCTTGCGTTCGTGGTGCAATTCCTTGCGACGTCGGTGTCGTGACAGGAGCGGTATGTGGCTCGCTTGTTGCTCCGGTCGCCGTTGACCGGTGTATAAATCTAACAAGCAAGGAACGTGCCAGACTTTTAAAATATTTGCAAGTGGTTGAAAAAACGAAGTTTAAAGGGATGAGAAAATAGACAGCCGTGGTTAGGCGTCAATATAGATCTGACTGTAATTTAGGCGATCATGACAAGATATGCGGCCCGGCGTGCAATCAATTTGGGCATCGCGGGTTAATCTTCTGCTGCGTGCGGATCGGTGAATGTCTCGCGACTCTCATCGAAACCGCGCACATAGGCATCGATATCAGCCGGATCGAAAACCCTGCCGTCCATGAAACGATCATCCGCATGTGTCCCCTCTACCGTGCCCGGTATGAAGGGTGAAAGGGCGATCCCGAGAGCCGCACAGTAAAGATCTGGCCGGTAGGACTGGGTCACTTTTTGCTGCCCCGTCTGCGATGCCGCTACCTGTCCCCAGCGCACCATCTGGCTATAAATCCACATCGCGTCGTTGGGGCGGGGGCAATTGGCAAGACCAGCATGGAAGTCGAAATAATGTTCGATGACACGCTGGTTCCCGCGCGCATCGAGATTGAATGTCCCGGCAAGTACGTTGCGGATGATATGCTGCGGCACGCCGAGATAGCGCTCGTCTGCCAGAGTCTCGGCCAACGCATCATGGTTTTCGATGCTGTCGCACCAGCGTGCGGCCTTATCGAGGGCGACGATCAAACGAGCAACGGTCGCGGGGTGGGTCTCAGCCCATTCCGGGCGCATGCCGATGACTTTTTCAGGCGCGCTTGGCCAGATATCCTGTTTGGCAGCGACAATGCGCCCGGCGCCCCGTTCTGAGGCCACCATGTTCCATGGCGCTCCGACGCAGAAACCGTCGATAGCACCTGACGCCAGAGCGTCTGAGGTCAATGGCGGCGGCACGACGACCAGTTTTACATCGCGGTCAGGATCAATGCCGCCTGCCGCCAGCCAGTAGCGAAACTCGTAATTATGCGACGAGAAAGGATAGGTCATTGCCAGCGTCAGGAGTGGTTCGCCGCGTGATTTCATGTCGCGCACGACGGACGCGAGCGCCCGCGCATTTTCCAGCGCATCTGCGGCTTCCGGCAGATCGGCAATTGCGCGCATCCGTTCATAAAGGCGCACTGACAGGGTGATGGCGTTGCCGCCGCGCCCTAGCGAGAACGGAGTTATCGTCGGCGATGGATTGGAGCCAAGTCCCAGCATGGATGCCACGGGCATGGGCGAAAGCATGTGTGCAATGTCGAATTGCCGGAAAGCGAGCCTGTCACGGACATTCGCCCATGAGACATCCTTGACGAGATCAAGGTTCAAGCCTTCCGCTCGAGCAAAACCAAACTCTGCCGCTGCAATCAGCACGGAAGCGTCCACCAGAGGAATAAACCCGGCGCGCAGCGTCCTGATTTCCTTGCCTGCTATGCCTGCTGGCGCGGCAAGCCCACTTCCGGTCTTGGTCAATCTGGTCGGCATGTTCACTTGCATACTCCCGGAATATTTGCCCCGGTTCTGAAATCTAAAGCTATTTCATCAGCAGTCCGGCTGCGGTCACGATACTTTGCGCAATGTCGGACATTTTCTTCTTTTCATTCATCGCAGTCTGTCGCAGCAGGGCAAAAGCGTCTTCTTCGGACAGGCCGCGCATTTTCATGAGAATGCCTTTGGCGCGCTCCACCACCTTGCGCTCCTCCAGTGCCGACTTTGCATCCGCAAGTTCGCGTTGCAGACGGCTGAATGCGTTGAACCGGCTGACGGCCATATCGAGAATGGGCTTCACGCGTTCTTTCTTCAGTCCGTCCACAATATAGGCGGAAACGCCTGCCTCCACTGCAGCCTCGATAGAGGCTGTGTCAGAGCGGTCGACAAACATGGCGATCGGGCGGCTTACGGTGCGGGTCAGCTGAAACAGATGCTCCATCATGTCGCGATTGGGGTTTTCTATGTCGATCACAATCACATCGGGATTTAGCGTTTCAATCATACGCGCTATGCCGTGCATCTTGTTGATCACCACGACTTTGCCGTGGCCTGCCTCGCGCAATCCTTCCTCAATGATCGAGGAGCGAATGGCGTTCTCATCGATAATGAGAATGGTCAGGTCCGGCTGCTTCATGCTGCATTGATGCCGTAGCGCCGTTACATTGGCAATAGCTTTCGGTCTATTTATTAATCAATTTTATATTTGGTTATTTTTTAATCAGAATTGATTGAATTGATTGCAGATTTGCTAAAAGTGCAGCGATCGTTCACAAGACGCGGATCAATGGCAGCTGGAGTTTCTGCCGGAACTTCTTGCCAAGGCTAACGGAAATTATCATGCACGAAATCATCTGCCCGCATTGCAACAAGGCATTCAAGATTGATGAAGCTGGATATGCAGATATTCTAAAGCAGGTTCGAGACAGTGATTTCGAGAAGCAATTGCACGAGCGCCTGGAGTTAGCAGAGCAGGACAAGCGGAATGCTGTCGAGCTTGCACAGGCCAAGGTTGCCAATGAACTGCAGAAAGCCGCCGCAGCCAAGGATTCTGAAATCCAGGAACTGAAGACAAGGCTTGAATCCGGGGAAGTCGCGAAGAAGCTTGCCGTAGCCGAGGCTCTGGGGGCCATCGAGAAAGAACGTGATGCTCTTTCGCACGAGCTTGAAAGCGTCAGGCGTGACAACGAAGCCACGTCTAAACTGGCCAAGGCAAAGCTTCTTTCTGAACTGCAGAAAGCGGCTTCCACCAAGAATGAAGAGATTCAGGATCTGAAAGCCCGACTCGATGCCAGCCAGATTTCTCAAAAACTTGCCGTCACCGAAGCTGTCAGCGCGATTGAGAAGGAGCGCGATGAACTGAAGAACGGGCTTGCCCGGGTGGCACTTGAAAAGCAACTTGCCGAGACAGCGCTCAAAGACAAATACGAAACGCAGCTCAGGGATCGCGACGAGGCAATCGAGCGTCTGCGGGATATGAAAGCGAAACTATCGACAAAAATGATCGGCGAGACGCTGGAACAGCACTGTGCAACCGAGTTCGACCGTATTCGTGCGACTGCTTTCCCACGCGCATATTTTGAGAAGGATAATGACGCGAGCAGCGGTAGCAAGGGCGACTTTATCTTCCGCGATATGGACGATGCGGGCACCGAAATCGTTTCGATCATGTTTGAGATGAAGAATGAGAACGACGAGACCGCGACCAAGAAAAAGAACGAAGATTTTCTCAAAGAGCTCGACAAGGACCGGTGTGCGAAAGGTTGCGAATATGCGGTTCTGGTCTCGCTGCTCGAACCTGAAAGTGAGCTCTACAACACAGGGATCATCGATGTATCCCATCGTTATCCGAAAATGTACGTCGTCCGGCCACAGTTCTTCATCCCAATCATCACGTTGCTGCGCAATGCAGCGATAAACTCGCTCAAATACAAGTCCGAACTGGCACTGGTGAAGGCGCAAAATGTCGACATCACAAATTTCGAAAGCCAGCTCGACGACTTCAAAGCTGCATTCGGGCGCAATTGGCGTTTGGCTTCTGACGGTTTTGAGGAAGCAGTCAAACGCATAGATGAAGCGATCAAGGATCTCGAGAAAACAAAAGAAGCGCTTCACAAGTCGGCCAACAATCTAAGACTGGCAAACGATAAGGCTGAGGACCTGACGGTCAAGCGGCTTACCCGCGGTAATCCGACAATGGCTGGTAAATTTGCCGAACTCCAGCAAGGATTGCCCGACGATGAATAGACATATCTGAAACCGCATAAACGCTCAGAGCGCATCGTGACAAATGATGAAGCTCCGGCATATAAGGGAGCGGGGGCTCTCGCGGAGCCAAATGGCGACCAGATAACGGAAAGAACTTCGGCGATCCGGCGTGGCTTTGGGGGAAGGATAGCGCATGGTTTTCGGGGCAACACCGCTCGACGAGGCATTGAACGCTATTCTCGCACATCGGCTGGTTGTGGGTGGGAGGAGTTTCCCCAAAGGGCATGTTCTCGACGCGCATGATATCGAATTTCTCCGAAAGGAGGGACATGACAGCGTGGTGTCGGCCCAACTGGAAGCCGGCGATGTTACGGAGAACGACGCTGCTGCCCAGATCGCATCTGCAATATCGGCAAAGGGCATTATTTATTCTGCGGCCACGACCGGGCGGGTGAATTTTCTTGCAAGAGAAGCCGGCATCTTCGCCGTCAACCGGCAGCTTGTGGATGCGGTGAATTTTATCGATTCGTCGATAACACTGGCGACCTTGCGCGAGTTTGACCGCGTTCGTGCCGGGCAGGTCGTGGCGACGATAAAGATCATTCCCTATGCCGTCCCGGAGAGTTCCATCGCAGCAGTGCTTGCGCTGTGTCGCGACAAGAATATGCTCGGCGTTGAACCCTTCAGCGGACGCACTGTCGGGCTTGTTCAGGGAACGAACCCGGATTTGAAAACAAGTGTTCTGAATAAAACCCGTCAAGCGCTTGAAGCGCGTTTGACGATGAATCTTGGAACCGTGGCGACAGAACTTCGGGTCTCGCATGCGGCGGAGCCGATGGCGTGCGCCATACAAAATGCAGCTGCGGTTTCCGACATTGTCGTTGTGTTCGGCGCATCGGCGGTTGCGGACAAGAACGATGTTCTTCCCAGTTCCATTCGCAAGGCTGGTGGGACGGTTACCTATGTCGGGATGCCCGTCGATCCCGGCAATCTGCTGGTGCTTGGCGAAATCGACGGTAAGCCGGTGATCGGCGCTCCCGGCTGCGCCCGGAGCGTCAAGGAGAATGGGTTCGATTGGGTTCTCGACCGCTTGATGGCGGAGATGAGTGTCATGCCAAAGGACATTGCAGCGATGGGCGTCGGCGGTCTTTTGCTCGATAGCCCGGCGCGCATTGCGCCGCGCGATGGTAGAGCGAGCAGAAAACGCGATCTTGCGGTCATGATTGCTGTTCTGGCCGCCGGGCAATCCTCACGTATGGGCGGGGCGAACAAGCTCCTCGCCATTTTTGATGGCAAGCCGCTGGTGCGCCGGTCGGTTGGAAATGCGGTAGAAGCTGATCGTGGCCGGGTGATTGCCGTCACTGGTCATATGGCAGACGAAATTGCGGCTTCGCTTCGAGGGCTTGACGTCTCTATCGTTCACAATCCGGCTTATGCCCTTGGGCTTGCAAGTTCGATCAAAGCTGCGCTTGGGGCAGCACCGGCGGACTGCGACGGGCTGATGATCCATCTGGGAGACATGCCTGCGGTCAGCGCGCAGCACATTCGCATGATGATTGATCTTTTCCGCCAGCACGACGGAAACGCTGTCGTTCGCGCCGTTACCGACGAGGGTGAGCGCGGCAATCCCGTGATTGTACCGCGGCAGCTTTATGAAGCCATTTCCGTCCTGTCGGGCGATGTGGGTGCAAGGCATATCATTGAGGCGAGCGAACTCCCTATCGTTGATGTACCCATTGGCTCTGCTGCCAGAATTGACGTGGATACGAGAGAGGCTGTCGTGAATGCCGGTGGACGAATTGTCTGAACATAGTTTTGGTCTTGCCAAGGACCCGTTGGCTGTCGCGCTCCATTGGCGCCAGAATGGCAAAGGGGTTGCGATCGCCACCGTCATTGAAACATGGGGATCGGCGCCGCGTCCCACAGGCAGTCATCTTGTTGTCGACGCGTTGGGCAATTTTGAAGGCTCGGTTTCCGGGGGGTGTGTCGAAGGTGCAGTCATTGAAGAGGCGCTGGAAACGATAGCGTCCGGAAAGACAAAGCTGCTGGAGTTTGGCGTTGCCGATGAAACGGCATGGCGCGTGGGGCTGTCTTGTGGGGGCAAGATCAGGGTCTATGTGGAGAAGCTCGATTGATGCAAAGCTCTCTTCTTGCGGAACTGAATGAGCTACGCGCCAGCCGTTTGCTCGTAGCGACATTGACCGATCTGGACCAGAGACGCACTGAGCTTGTGCGGGATGCTGAGGTTGTTTCTAGTGCGTTTCAACCGCACGTTCGACAGGCGTTTCAAACCGGTAAGGCGCTCTAATTTGTGGCCGACAATCGACGGTATTTCATCAATATATATCGACCGGCATTGCGGTTGAAACTGGTGGGGGCAGTCCACATCGCCCAGCATCTTGCGCAGATGGCCATCATGACGGGTTTCGATGTGGAGGTCATCGACCCGCGGACAGCGTTTGCAACGCCGTTGCGGTTTCAGGAGGCCGCTCTTAAGGCAGTCTGGCCGGAGGAGGCGTTTCGCGACAGCCCGCTGGACCGGTATACTGCGGTTGCCACGCTTACGCATGATCCCAAAATTGACGAACCGGCGCTATCACTGGCAATGCAGTCGGATTGCTTTTACATTGGGGCATTGGGCAGTCGTCGAACCCATGCCCAACGCATGGAAAACCTGAAGAAACTCGGGCACAATGCCACCGATCTGGCGAGGATTTCATCCCCGATAGGGCTGGATATCAAAGCCGCGACACCTGCCGAAATCGCGGTCGCCATATTGGCCGAGATCATTCAGAAATCAAACCAGGCAACGGACAGGTGAACATGTCCGCAACAGCCCGTAGCATTCTGCCCGGAACCGCCGAAGGGCCAATCCTGGCGACAACCGAACCGCTCAGCTTTTGGGGTGGGATTGATCCTGCTTCGGGTAAAATCATCGACGTGCACCATCCCCTCCACGGGCAGAGTATCAGAGGCGTTGTGCTGATGATGCCATCAACGCGCGGTTCCTGTACGGGTTCAGGCGTGCTGCTTGATTTGGCATTAAATGGCATGGCACCGGCTGCGCTGATTTTCTCCCAGACTGAGGATGTGGTGACGCTGGGGGCGCTGATCGCCGACAAGATGTTCGACCATCCTCTACCCGTCTTGCGCCTGCCACCGGAGGACTGGGAGCGCTTACGAAAAGAGCCGGAGGTCAAGATCACGCCGACCAAGTTAACCGCGCCCGGCTTTACCCTGCCGCTCGTGGGGTCGAAGGAAACGAGGCTCGAACTTTCCGCAGCCGATCAAGCCATGATGACGGGCGCAGATGGCGATGCCACCAAGCTCGCCATGGAAATTATCTGCGCGATGGCCGAAAACCAAGGCGCAGAACGCCTGATCGATGTCGCGCAGGCGCATATCGACGGCTGCATCTATGCAAGCCCGGCCAACTTGATCTTCGCCGAGAAGATGGCGGATATGGGTGCGCGGGTTCGCGTACCGACGACAATGAATGCCATTTCCGTTGATCGCGAACATTGGCAGGCGCAAGGTGTGCCTGCATCCTTTGGGCGGCCCGCCGCACGGCTTGCCGATGCCTATGTGCGGATGGGGTGTCAGAACACATTTACCTGCTCGCCCTACCTTTTGGACACCGCGCCGAAAATGGGGGAAATGATCGCATGGGCCGAAAGCAATGCAGTCATCTATGCAAACACCATGCTTGGGGCCCGCACGGCGAAGCATCCCGATTTCCTTGATCTCTGCATTGCCATGACGGGACGCGCACCACTGTCGGGCGTTTATCTTGATCAACATCGATTTGCGCAGCGTATCATCCACGTTGATATACCCGAAGGGTTCGACGACGCTTTCTGGCCCTTGATTGGTTATCTCGCGGGTAAGGTTTCGCCGGATCGGATTCCACTCCTGAAAGGGCTCAGGGACGCCAAGCCGACACCGGAAAATTTAAAAGCCATGTGTGCGGCCTTCGGTACGACTTCCGCTGCACCCATGCTGCATGTCGAAGGCGTTACACCGGAAGCGCATTTTGTTTCGCCCACAGCCGATACGGTCTCTATCACAAGGAACGACATGGTGGATGGATGGAAGTCGCTGAACGATGGTCCAGATGCGGTGGATCTGGTAGCCATCGGCAGTCCGCACGCTTCGCTTGAGGAATGCCGCGCCTTTGCAAACGCTTTGCGAGGCGGCAAAGCGGTCACAACCACCATTATCACCGCGGGGCGTCAGGTTATAGCTGTGGCGCGCGAAGATGGAACATTGCAAAGGCTGGAAGCCGCGGGCGTTCAGGTGATCCCGGATCTCTGTTGGTGTTCCATTTCCGAACCGGTTTTCCCGGTCGCGGCCAAAGCGCTGATGACCAATTCCGGAAAATACGCACATTATGGGCCGGGTCTGTCTGGCCGTGCGGTGCGTTTTGGTAGTCTTGCGAGCTGCGCAGAGGCCGCAAAGACAGGCCACGTAGCGCGGGGCCTGCCGACGTGGCTTGAGGGATGATGAGAAGAGCCGGTGTTGGCTATCGCCTGGCGCTTCAGGCAATGACGCCAGACTTCAGCAGTGCTGAGAAACGTGGGTCGAAATGCCTGCTGATCTGCTCAAGGGCTGCCCCGCGCGCCACGGCCCATATATCGGTCAACCCGACCAGCAGACGCGGCAATGTCCGCACCGGGTAATCGACGCTGGAGGAAATGAGCGGTTCAATCCGGTCCACGAGCCGGTTGGCCAGAAGTTTCGGCGCGCCGCCACACAGAATAACTGTTTGCGGGTCGAAGATCGCTTCTATCGTATGGATGGCGGATCTCAGTTCCATCGCCGCCCGCTCCAGCCATGTTTCCAGTTGCGGATCGTTCTGCGCCAACAGGGCTTCCAATTCCGCAGAAAGATCGGGCTGTGCTTCGTCGAGTTTCAAATGTTTGTAGAGCGACGAGAGAGAAGCATGGTGTTCCAGTGGCGTTGGCGCGCCGCGATTGGTCATTAGCATGGTGCCGATTTCACCGGCATTGCCCTTGCTGCCAGTATAGATTTCTCCGTTCAGTATCAACCCGGCGCCGACACCGTAGCCCATATAGATACAGACGACATTATCGAGGCCGTCTGCGAGACCAACCATTTTTTCTGCCCGCGCGCAGGCCGTAGCATCGTTCTGCAATGTTACAGTTAGGCCGGTGCTTTGGGTCAACCTGTCGATCAGCGGGAAAGATTGCCATGCACTCATCACCCATCGGTCATGCTCGGGAACCCTTGTGCCGAAAGGTCCGGGCATGGCGACACCAAGCCCCGACATTCGATAGTGTCCACCGGGGAATTCCCGTGCGAGCGTCGCTTGCGCTTTGGCAATTTCTTCCAGAATGATGGCGCAGCCTTCTTCCGGATTATCGGCTGGCAGTCTGGCCTCCCGCCGCACGACTTCATCGCCGGTCAGATTGACGATGACAATCCGGGTCAGATGCCGGTCGATCTGAACGCCGAGCGCAAAAGCGCCCTCGGGCACCAGCCGGTAGGGCGTTGCCGGTTGTCCGCGACCACGCCTGACGGCATTTTCCGAACTCACCAACCCGTCGCTTTCCAGACCTTCAATCAGGTTGGAGATCGTCTGTTTGGTGAGGTTTGTCGCACGGGCGAGTTCGGCGCGGGAGAGCGATCTGTTTTGGCGCAGGGCGTCGATGATCACCCTGCGATTATGGGCGCTTGTACCCTCATGATTAGTGCCACTCGTGGCCCGAATGTCGCTCTTTCTTGGCATCCTCAATCCCTCTTGACACCAGTAGATATTTATAACACGTTTAAGTCAATGGATTTGACTTAATAAAGAACATGAACATTTAATAATGGTGGAACAACAGCTCTGATCTCACGGCGATAAGGCAATGTGCACGGCACTAGCACAAGCCGGAGGCAGGTTAACGGGAGGTACCAATGCTTAAATCAATTCGCACCGTCTTGCTGGGTACGCTGGCCGTATCCGCTTTCTCGGTTCCGCACGCATTTGCTGAAACGACCCTGAATGCCCTGTTCATGGCGCAGGCCGCTTATAGCGAAGCGGACGTACGCGCGATGACGGAGGCCTTTCAGACAGCCAATCCGGATGTGAAGGTCAATCTGGAATTCGTGCCCTATGAAGGGTTGCATGACAAGACGGTTCTGGCTCAGGGTTCGGGGCAGGGCTATGACGTTGTGCTGTTCGACGTGATCTGGCCAGCCGAATATGCAAGCAACAATGTGCTTGTCGATGTCTCGTCGCGCATTACGGACGAGATGAAGAAGGGCGTTCTGCCGGGCGCCTGGACGACGGTTCAGTATCAGGACAAATATTACGGCATGCCGTGGATTCTGGATACCAAGTACCTGTTCTACAACAAGGAAATCCTTGAGAAAGCGGGCATAAAGAACCCGCCCAAGACCTGGGCGGAACTCAACGATCAGGCAAAGATCATCAAGGACAAGGGATTGCTTGCATCGCCGATTGCGTGGAGTTGGGCGCAGGCGGAGGCCGCGATTTGCGACTACACCACGCTGGTGAGTGCTTATGGCGGCGATTTCCTGAAAGACGGAAAGCCCGCCTTCGACAAGGATGGCGGACTGGATGCCCTCAGATATATGGTGGACAGCTATAAGTCCGGCCTCAGCAATCCCAACTCGAAAGAGTTTCTGGAGGAGGACGTACGCAAGGTCTTCCAGAATGGTGACGCCGCTTTCGCGCTGAACTGGACCTATATGTATAGTAAGGTCAATGACCCTGCCGAAAGCAAAGTGGTTGGCAAGGTGGGCGTGGTGCCTGCGCCGGGCGTCGAAGGCAAGAGCGAGGTTTCGGCGGTCAATGGTTCCATGGGGCTTGGCATCACCACCACCAGCAAACATCCTGATGATGCGTGGAAATATATCGTCTTTATGACCTCGCAAAAGGTCCAGAACGATTATGCAAAACTGTCTCTGCCGATCTGGGCGTCGTCCTATGATGATCCGGCTGTATCGAAGGGACAGGAAGAGTTGATCGCGGCAGCGAAGCTCGGCCTGGCTGCGATGTATCCGCGCCCGACGACACCGAAATATCAGGAAATGTCCACGGCCTTGCAGCAGTCCATTCAGGAAGCTTTGCTTGGACAGTCTTCGCCGGAAGACGCCCTCAAATCCGCAGCTGAAAACAGCGGGCTCTAAGGACCCTGATGGGAGTGGGTGCATCTGCATCCACTCCCTTCTTCCATTTAGACTGAGGTGCAAACAATGTCCGGCAACTGGATGACTATGCGAGCGTGGTTGCTGATGCTTCCGTTACTCGCCGTCATGGTTTGCGTGATCGGCTGGCCAATGTTTGAAACGGTGCGCCTTTCGTTCACCGATGCAAAGCTTGTCGGCACTGGCGGCGATTTTGTTGGCTTTGCCAATTACATCAAGATGCTAACCAGCTCAAATTTCCAGCGTGCCTTCTGGACCACAACCTGGTTTTCTCTCATCTCGGTGTCAGCCGAAATGGTCCTTGGCGTTTTGGCGGCACTGTTGCTGAACCAGCAGTTTTATGGCCGCACTGTTCTGCGCGCCTTGCTTATTCTGCCATGGGCGTTGCCAACGGTGGTCAACGCAACACTATGGCGTCTCATCTACAATCCCGAATATGGTGCGCTCAATTCGCTGTTGACCCAGCTTGGCATCATTTCAGACTACCAGTCATGGCTCGGCGAACCGTCAGCAGCAATGACGGCGCTGATTGTTGCCGATTGCTGGAAGAACTTCCCGCTTGTCGCACTCATCGCGTTGGCGGCCCTTCAAGCCGTCCCAAGAGACATAACAGCTGCATCGCTTGTCGATGGCGCGGGTCCATTCAACCGATTCCGGTTTGTGATTCTGCCCTATCTTGCGGGACCATTGATGGTCGCGCTTGTGCTCCGCACCATTGAAGCATTCAAGGTCTTTGACATTATCTGGATCATGACCCGCGGTGGCCCCGCCAATTCCACACGTACGCTTTCTATCCTCGTTTATCAGGAAGCATTTTCCTTCCAGCGCGCGGGATCTGGTGCATCGCTGGCGCTCATTGTGACCCTAATCGTTACGGTGCTGGCGTTGGGCTATGGTTTTCTGGTGCGCAAAACGGCTGGAGCGGCAACATAATGGAACGTCGAAGCCCCATCGCAACTTTCTTCGTTTATCTCGCTGCGCTGTCGCTGGCAGTCATTATCCTCGCGCCCTTGTTCTGGCTGTTTGTCATGAGCATATCGCCGATGGCCGACCTGTCTGTTCGCCCATTGAAATGGTGGCCGACCACAGCGGATTTTTCTCGCTATCAGACTCTGCTGTCCACGGTCCCCAATAGCGCTGGCGCTGCCTTTGTGGCATCGATGTATAACAGTCTGAGAGTGGCGGGCATGGCCACATTAGTGGCGATCCTTGTTGCGATCCCTGCCGGTTGGGCGGTATCGCGGACCTCGCGCATCGGTTGGTCGCTCACTTTGGTCATTGGCACCTATATGCTGCCTCCGGTGGCTTTGGCCGTGCCGCTTTACATGGTCCTTGCAAAACTAGGGCTGCTGAATTCGGTATTCGGTCTCGCGCTTGTCTACCTTACCATTCTGGCACCATTCACCACATGGCTGATGAAGTCTGGCTTCGATGGTATCCCGCAGGAGATTGAGCAGGCCGCGATGATTGACGGTGCAAGCCTGTTCCAGACATTGCGTATCATCACGCTGCCGCTTGCATTGCCGATTGTTGCGACATCGGCGCTGTTCGCATTTCTGCTGGGATGGGACGAATTTTTCTATGCGCTGTTGTTCACATCGGATCAGAGAGCGCGGACGCTGACAGTTGCTATTGCCGATCTGGCTGGCGGGCGCGTTTCCGATTACGGGCTGATTGCGACTGCGGGTGTTTTGGCAGCACTTCCACCGGTTATTGTTGGGCTTTTGATGCAACGCGCACTTATCTCCGGCCTCACCAGCGGCGGCGTGAAAGGATGATGATGAACACGCAAAAGCAGCGTCCTGAAGGACTTGTCGCAATCGATAAAGAGATGGCACGCCAGTTTAGCGATGCTCTGATTTCCTTCGAGAATAATCGCGAACTGGCGGAGAAGATCGCCGGGAGTTTACGTAAAACCGGCAAGCTGCTGCTGCTGGGGATGGGCGGGTCACATGCGGTCGGTCGTGCGGTGGAACCGCTTTATCGCGCCCATAATATCGATGCAGTTGCCATACCGATTTCAGAGCAGCTTGGCGCTGCATTACCCATTGATGGCAAAACGGTTCTGGTCACATCCCAGTCCGGTGAAAGTGCGGAAGTCGTCCGCTGGTTCGTCGAGAAAAAGGGGCAGGCCGATATATTCGGTTTGACGCTTGATGCTGGGTCGTTTCTCGCCAGCAAAGTCGACTGCCTGGTGGGGCATGGCGGCGGGGAGCTTGCATTTGCAGCAACCCGTAGCCTGACGATTAGTTTCGCTCTGCATCTGGCCATATTGGCGGCAGTCGGTGACGATCCGCGAGCCGCACTCAACGTGTTGAATTCCCCCCAAACTGTGGCGATTGATGCAGCGCTTGATTGCATCGCTGATGTCAACACGATTGTAACCTCGGGGCGCTGTCTGCAGGGGGTAGCAGAAGCCATTGCTCTTGGGTTTAGCGAGCTTTCGCGCGTGCCGAGCTATTCGCTGGAGGGTGGCCAACTGCGTCACGGGCCGATGGAAATGCTCTCACCAAAGGTTGCAGTTATCCTCTTCAAGGGCAACGATGCGACCGCACCGCTGGTGACGGCGATGGGACAGTCTGTTGCTGAAACGGGAGCCAAACTGGTAGTGTTTGACGCCTCCGGTGAGGCACCTGTTCCGGGTGCTGTAACGATTTCGTTTCCCGCAGCAAGCGGACTTGGCGCCATTTTCACGATCCTGCCAGCTGCGCAACGGCTCATGATGGCCTTTGCCGACCAACGTGTCGAGAATGCCGGTACGCCGGTCCGTTCTTCCAAAATCACCCGGAGCGAATGAGTGAGGCCAATTGCAATTATCGGCAACGTCAATGTTGATATGATCCTGGGACCGACTTCGGCTTGGCCACAACCGGGCACCGAGAACATTGTCAGCCATGACGAGTTGCGCGTCGGCGGTTCGGCGGGAAACTCGGCTTTGGCACTGATGGCTTTGGAAGTTCCATTTCAAATGGCAGCGAATACAGGCGCCGATCAGTTTGGACGCTGGCTCGCTGAGAATTTTGGTGATCATGCCAGACAATGGGCGGTGTTTGCTGGAAAAACCACTCTGTCCGTCGGCCTGACGCATCCGGATGGAGAACGGACTTTCTTCACGACACTCGGTCATCTGCCGCATTTTTCAATTGAAGATGCCCTGTCGGCACTTGATGGTGAGGCCTTGTCCGGCGGACTGGCCCTTCTTTGCGGAAGTTTTCTGACCGACAGGCTGGCGGATGCATATGATCAGTTTTTCGATTGGGCCGACAGCCACAACATCGAGGTGGCGCTTGATACCGGCTGGCCGGTCGAAGGCTGGACGGAGCGGAACCGAAGCCGCGCACTTTCATGGTTGAAACGCAGCAAGTTTGTCATGTTCAACGAGGTTGAGACGATCAATCTTGGAAACTCCGCCGATCCGGTGGAGGCCGCGCACAATCTCTGCCGGACGATGCCGAATGGCGGCCTTTTTATCGTTAAATGCGGCCCGAATGGCGCCTTCGCGGTTGGACATGATGGCAGCGTCATATCGGTCAATGCGCCTCAGGTAACGGTTATCGATACAATCGGTGCGGGCGATGTTTTCAACGCAGCTTTTCTTGCGTCATTCGCCAAGGGACGCTCGGTTGAGGCCTGCTTGCAGGCCGCCACACGCAGCGCCTCGAAGGCTATTTCCACAAGCCCGCGGGCCTATATGTCGGATACTGAAGGAGCGCTTGCATGAGCACCCTGACCATAAGCAATGTTTGCAAGAGCTACGGGTCGACCGAAATCCTCAAAGGTATCGATCTGTCACTGGCCAGCGGTGAGTTTCTGGTGCTGTTAGGTGCCTCCGGTTCCGGCAAGTCGACATTGCTCAACATGATCGCGGGCCTGGCCGAACCGACAAGCGGCGACATTCGCATTGATGAGCGGTCTATCGTCGGCGTACACCCCAAGGACAGGGATACGGCGATGGTGTTTCAGTCCTACGCGCTCTATCCAAATCTGAATGTGAAGCGCAATATCGGCTTCGGTCTTGAGATGCGCAAAGTACCAGCTGCGGAGCGGGATAAAGCCGTGCTGGAAGCAGCGCGCCTTTTGCAGATTGAAAATCTGCTGGATCGAAAGCCCGCGCAGCTCTCCGGTGGCCAGCGTCAGCGTGTTGCAATCGGTCGCGCATTGGTGCGTCACCCCAAACTGTTCCTTTTCGATGAACCATTGTCCAATCTGGATGCAAAACTGCGCATGGAAATGCGTGCCGAGTTGAAACGACTGCATCAGTTGATGAAAACCACGATGGTTTACGTCACGCACGATCAGATCGAGGCGATGACATTGGCGACGCGGATTGCGGTCATGCGCAATGGGCGCATCGAGCAACTGGACACGCCTGAAAATGTCTATAACCGGCCCGCCACGCTTTATGTGGCGACATTCGTCGGCGCGCCGCCAATGAACATGCTGGAAGCCACATTCAGCGGAGATCGTCTGACGATTGACGGTACGGACACCAGCATTCCAATTGGCAACCTACCGAATATTGCGGCTGGCAGACGTATTTTGCTTGGGGTTCGTTCAGAAGCAATAGGGCGGGAGCGGAAAGATCAAAGCGTCGTTCTGCGCATGAAATGCGATATCGCCGAACTCACGGGCCCCGAGCTGATTGTAACGGGAACCGTTGGCCCACAAAGGCTCGTTGCCGCTTTGCCCCCCAGTCATAAAGTTCAGCCAGGCGAAGAGTTCGAAGTCATGCTCGATCCTGCGAATGTCCATCTCTTTGATGCGGAGACCGAACAGAGACTCAATTGATAGTGCGACGGATTATGAACGCTCATTGATGGCGGTCGCCTCATACAGTGACAATACCGCGCGCTACTTTAACAAAAGCCGTTAAAGTAGCGCGCACTCAGCGTTTTCGGCAAGTGCAGGGCTCGTAGCCACCGGCGAACAAGCGACCAGGCTTCATGCCGATCATGGCCGGAACCTCGTGCAAGGCTTGTGCACCGAGCGAACGTGCAATGGAGATTGTGGCTTCGGCGCAGATGGCCGCGTCTTCCGCCGCATTATGGTGTGCGAAGGTGAGACCGAGATACGAAGCCAAAACATTTAACTTGTGGGAGCCGAGGTCCGGCCAGACCTTCTGCGCCATTTTTACCGAACACAGATACTGAAACTCCGGGTAGCTTTGCCGATATTGGTCGAGGCATGCGCGCCAGACGCTGAAATCGAAAGCAGCATTGTGGGCGATCATCGTCGCGCCCGCGAAGTCATCTGCGAACTCATCCATGACTTCGGGAAACTCTCCGGCATCTTCGACATGCTCGGGGCGAATGCCGTGAATGGCGATATTGAATGAGGAAAACCGCATATCCTTCGGTCGGATAAGGCGCTCTTCAACGCGCACAACGCGGCCATCTTCAATCCATGCCAATCCAACTGAACAGGCGCTTCCGCGCTGTTCATTGGCCGTTTCAAAATCAACTGCGATGGTTTTCAAGGGATGCTCCGGCTGGCTTTGAAGAGCTTCTACCGTCAAGCGCATCATTTGGCAAAACCAAAGCATCGCCTGCATCCGTTTTGAAAAACCGATGCAGGCGGAATCGTGTTGATTATTTCAGCTCGACAACAGCTGCCTTGATATCGGGCTTTTGGGGAATGATACCGCTCTTGGCATACCAATAGGCAATTTTCCCAATCTGCTCGACATCTGCTGCGGTAACGGCGGTCGTCGGAACGGCATTGTTCTCACCGATCACTTGCCCCAGTTCAGCGGGTATATTCATTTCTTTGGCCCAGATGGCGCCAGCGTCCGCCTTGTTCGCCACGGCCCAGGCATTGTCTTTCTTCAGAACATCGAAAATCGCCTGCAGCTCGTCGGCTTTCTTTTCAGCAAATTCTCGGCTTGAAATCAGAACGACCGCATTGTCGGAACCAATGGCAGCGCCATCCGCAATCACCTGACCGCCATAGGACTTTTCGGCGATTGCCACAAAGGGGTCCCATGTCGCCCAGGCGTCGACATGGCCTTGCACAAAACTTGGGCCGCTGTCGCTTGGGCTAAGATAGACGCGCTCGACGTTTTTCGGATCGATACCGTTTGTCTCCAGCCCTTGCATCAGCAGATATTCGCCCGTACCGCCGCGGTTGACGGCGACTTTCTTGCCTGCCAAATCCTTGATCGACGTGATGCCAGCATCTTTCTTGGCAACGATCCCTTCCGATCCCGGCGACATTTTCTGATAGCCGAAGATCGTCAGCGGAATATTTGCCGCCAGCGCAGCAATGGCTGATGTCGAACTGCCAGCGGTAATATCGATGCTGCCCGCGTTCAGTGCTTCAAAGGCTGGGGCCGCAGCCGGAAATGGGCCAGCCCATTCCACCTTGATACCTTTTTCCGCGAGCGCTTGTTCCAGTGTGCCGCGCGATTTGGCGAGTGTGATGTCGTTGGGGCCGCGAAGCCAGCCAATGCGCACAACCTGATCGGCGGCGAACGCCGCTGTGCTCGCAAGTGTCATTGCCGCACCGGTAAGGGCGGCCAGAATTTGAAGTCTTTTCATTGAATATCTCCGCTTTTAAGGGTGCAGGACGGAATGCCGGACGCCCAGCGCTTCCAGCAATTCGGTTTCGATAGCGGCAGCGCGTTTATCTGTTCTCTGTCGAGGGTGATCGATATCGACACGCAGATCGTGACTGAAACGCCCCTGATCCAGAACGAGAATGCGGTCGGCCAAAGCGACAGCCTCCCAGACATCATGCGTCACCAGCAAGGTTGCTGGCTTGTGCTTGCGCCAGAGGTTGAACACCAGGTCGTGCATGCGAAGACGCGTCAGCGCATCAAGTGCGGCAAATGGCTCGTCCAGCAAAAGCAGTTGCGGTTCTCGCACCAACGCCCGCGCCAAGGCCGCCCGCTGTGCTTCACCGCCAGATAATGTCAGAGGCCATGCATCGATCCTGTGCGACAGACCGACATCGGCCAGCGCTTGCGCGGCCTTGCCGCTGTTGCGGGCGTTCGGCACACCGAGCGCAACATTGTCGATCACACTTTTCCACGGCATCAGCCGAGGCTCCTGAAACACGACGGCACGGCGTTGGGGAATTTCCAGCACGCTTGCGGGAGCTTCGTCGAGCCCCGCAAGCACGCGCAAAAGCGTGGATTTTCCTGAGCCGCTTCTGCCAAGCAGGGCTACGAATTCCCCCGGCGCGATGCTTAGATCGATACCATCAAGAATTGCCGGTCCGCCGAAGGACCGCGACAAGCCACGAATTTTTACGATGCCGCTCATGATATCACCGCAGGGCGCCAGCGCAGGGCATAGGCCTCGATTGCGCGAACCAGCCCGTCAGTGAGCAGCCCCATGAGCGCGTAGACCAGCAGGCAGACCACGATGACGTCGGTTTGCAGGAAATCGCGTGCATAAGTGATGATATAACCTATGCCACTGGAGGCATTGATCTGTTCTGCCACCACGAGGCTAAGCCATGCGATGCTCAATCCATAGCGTACGCCGACGAGCAACGAAGGCAGAGCGCCGGGGATCACGACATGCCGAATGATTTCGAGCGTGCTGAGATTGAGGGTGCGTCCGGCTTCGATCAGCTTGCGATCAACGCCGCGAATGCCGCCATGCAGTGTCAGATAGATCGGGAAGACGGAGCCAAAGGCAACCATGCCGATCTTTGGTGCTTCACCGATACCGTACCAAAGGATGAAGAGCGGAAGAAGCCCCAGAAAAGGCATCGCCTTCAGCATCTGTACCGGCGGATCGATGATGGTTTCACCGAGCTTGGAAAGCCCGGCGAAAAGTGCCAGTGCGACGCCTACGACAAGCGCGATGGAGAAGCCTGCAATGACGCGGAGGAACGACACGGCCAAACCTGTCGCAAGTTCACCCGAAGCCAGCAGCCGCAGGCCGGTTGCCGCGATGTCTACAGGCGACGCCAGCGTGCGGGCCGATAAAAGCCCCGTCATGCTCGCCAGTTGCCACAAGATCAGGATGGCGATGGGCGATACAAGCCTACGCATCCATTGCGGGAAGCGCGGACTTGCTTTGGTATTGCCGACCGAAGGAAAACCGACGGTCGCCGTTTTCTCCAGAGCGCTCGTATCAGCCATTGAGGGCCTTTCCGGTCAGATCCCGGTCGAACAGGGTTGACCACGTAAACTGCTTGCGCTCTGTGACGGGCCGCTCGACAGGAAGGCGCGGCAATACCATTTCGCCGAAACGATAGGCTTCCTCCAGCAGTGGCATGCCCGACAGGATGAACGTATCGACGCCCACGGCCTGATAAGCTTCAAGTGTGCGAATAACCGTGTCGGGCGAGCCGACGATTGCGGTGCCGGGGCCGGGGCGGACGAGACCGATACCCGCCCAGAGATTGGGTGAGATTTCAAGGTCGCGCAGATTGTCGGGTTTCACGCCCCCATGCATTGCCGTCATGCGCTGCTGGCCGACAGAGTCCGTGTTGGAAACGAAGCGCTTGTTGCCCGCCATGGCCTCTTCATCCATCTGGTCGTAAAGGTCGGCTGCTGCTTCCCAGGCCTTTGCGTCAGTCGAGCGCACGATTACATAAAGACGGATACCGTATTTCAGTTCGCGCCCATGCGCTGCGGCGCGCGCTTTGACTTGGCTGACCTTCTCGCCCATCTGTTCGGGCGTTTCTCCCCACGAAAGATAGGTATCGACATGCTTTGCCGCGACTTCGATTGCGCTGTCCGACGATCCGCCAAACCATAGTGGCGGTGGGGCAATCGACGAACCGGCAGGAAGGGCCAGTTTTGCGCCTTCGGTCTGGAAATATTTGCCGGCATGGGTGACGCTTTCACCTGCCATAAGACGATGCCACAGCGTCAGATACTCGTCGGCCATCAGATAGCGTTCGTCATGCGGCAACATCATGCCATAAGCGCCAAGCATCTTGGCATCGCCGGAAACGACATTCAGCATCAGTCTGCCGTTGGAAAACTCCTGAAATGTCGCTGCCATCTTGGCGAGCAGCGTTGGCGCTACCAGACCCGGATGGAAGGCCAGCAAAAACTTCATGCGCTCCGTATAGGGCAGAAGGGCTCCAGCCAGCGGCCACACATCATGAGCGCCGGTGGCAAAAAGCGCGCCGGTATAACCCAGATGGTCATAGGCCTGTGCAAGCTGCTTGTAGTAGCCGTAATCGACGACGCGTGAGCCCTCGGGTTTCCAGGGATAAGCGCCGTCTGGCGCGCACATGTACCAAAGGACATTCATGCTGTTTCTGCCTCGTTATGCTCTGCTATAATTTCCAGTCTGCGGCTGATCGCAGCATGGCGAAGCAGTATGTCTGCCTCTGCCTGCTGTTCTCGCAAAAGCGTGTCGTCAGCGGGCACGATGTGCCAGTTGCGTTCCTGGATCACCCGCGTCCAGGCGCGCCGCTCATTGTCGTCGGCGTCCTTGGCGAGAAGGGCTGCGGCCTGTTCAGGATGCGCGATAATCTCACGACCGATCCGGGCGAGTTCCACCGCAAACGCATTGATTACATCGTCCGGCAGATTGCGCTGTCCGATCGTCCAGAACACCGAGCGATTGGGAATTGTGGTGCCGCAATGCAGCAAGACATGGAATTCGCCACTGGCGAGCGCCTGTTCGAGATGCGGCGCCATGGCAATCCACGCCGCCACTTTGCCGGCACGGAGCAGTTCACGCGAAGGGCTCGCCAGAAGATCATGCCGTTTTACATCATCAAGACGAAGCCCGACCTGCTCCAGACTTTTTGCCAGAAAATAAGTGTGAAAGGAGCCATCGACGAGCGCAATATCGCGCCCTTTCAGGTCGGCGACGGTCTGGATATCAGTATCCTTCGCAACCAGTATCGCACCATTTGCAGGCCGTGGCGCAGATGCTGCGGCATAGGTCACCGGCAGCCCGCTCTCCGCTGCAAGAATGGGCGGCGTGGACCCCGTGCCACCAATGTCGATATTGCCGGCAATAAGCTGCTGGGCGGTGTCGCGGCCTTCCGGATAAGGCACGAATTCCGGCTTGAAATCGGCGAAAGCCCCCGGCCAGCGAGACGCGAGCGTCAGATGCAGATTATTGGGATGAAAGCCGATCTTGAATGCCATGAAAACGGGGTCCGGTTGCAAATTCGTTATATAAATTTATATAATGGGATTCAGGCAGGCACCGAAGGAAGGCTTGATTAAACCTTCGGCGGAACTTGGAAAACCATTCCGTGTTTGCTCTATTTTTGAGATTGAATGGCAGGGCGCGACGATCATGAACGAGAAAGCCACTCCAAAAGCCCATGTGCCCAAGGTGAAATGTCGGGCGGTCGGCGCAGCGTCTGATTTTCTGAAAGCCATATCCAATCCCGTGCGGCTTTCGATCCTGTGCGTCTTGCTGGAAGGCGAGCGCTCGGTAAGCGAATTGGAAGACGTGCTGGATGTTCACCAGCCGACCCTGTCACAGCAGCTTGGGGAGTTGCGCGAGGCTGGTATTATCGAAGGGAGGCGCGAAGCGCGCGCGGTCGTCTATCGCGTAGCGGACCCGCGCGCCGGGCAGCTCATCGGGCATTTGCGCCTGCTGTTCTCCGATCCCGGTGCGTCTGCAATATGGAAAGGTGCCCAGCTTGGGGCGCCTGCTCCATCGGAAATGCTGGACAGCTAAGCCGGTTCAGCTATGGCCAACACTGTCGCCTACCAGTTCACACGCACGCCGAGCTTTCCATTCCAGGCATAATTGTCGGCATCAAAGGTCGTGCTGTAGCTAGGATTGCCATACCGAAGCCTTTGACATCTTGATCAGGGAAGCCAAATTCCGTCGCCCGGTTTGAGCTGGTTGTCATGTTGTACCAGGTTTGCGGTCTTTGAGTTACTCTTCTTCGCCGACACGCTCAGGGAATGAGCAGATCAACTGCCTGCCATAAATGGCTCCCATCGAAAGTATTGCAGCATAAAGGAACACTTCTGGTCCGTAATCAGGTGTTGGGTTCGGGATTGGTTGGACGGGTGAAACAGGCGGTGTTGGTGGGGAGGAGTTGGTGGTGTGGGGGGGTACGGGTGTAAGCTCGGATCGGAGATACCAGTTCTCTTGAGCGGAAGCGTCAATACTGCCGCGATAAAGCGAGTATTCCCAAGGGCCAGCCACGGCTGGACCCGCGAGATGGATCGCGCCGGTCTCCCTTCGTTCCGTCATTGGCTGTATCGACCATAAGATTACCACTTCCAGTGGTGATGGCGCCTTGCCTGCCCGCATTCGTCACCTCCAACCGAGTGGAACCAGATGCCCCGCCGCCGTCGATGATCAGGCGGTCGGACAGTGAGCCGTACGTATCAAGATAAGTGTTGAACCCAATTTGACCTGCTTTACCGGGGCTTCCCCAAATGCGCGTAGCGAAAGCATAGTCGCCGGACGGGGATTTGCCTCACAGAAATATGTACATTCGTTACTGATTGGCGTGAAAGACCTTGGCCGCACCCCGCCATTGAGGGAAGCGCGGTTGCCAAAAAACCATAATTGCTTCACATAGATCGGTACGTACATTTCGCGCTGAACAACGGGGCAACACTTGAAACGCCTAAAATTTGCTTCTCTTTGCCTCCTTCTGGCAACCGTTTCACCTGCACTTGCTTTCGAGGCTGGTACACCGCCGGACCTCAAGCCGCTGCCGCAGCAGGTTCAGGCCGCGCGCCTGACCTCTGAATTTTTGTCGCGTTTTCATTATAAGCCAGTGCCACTCAACGATGCTCTGTCTGCCAAAATTATGGACCGGTTTATCAAATCGTTGGACCCGGACCGGCTGATCTTCCTTAAATCCGACAATGACGGGTTTATGGCGGACAAAACCAAGATTGACGACGCGATCAAACAGGAAAATCTGAGCATCCCGTTTTCCATCTTCAATGTTTATGAAAAGCGCATTACCGACCGCATGGCCTATGCGCGCAGCCTGTTGAACACGAAGTTCGATTTCAATGAGCAGGAGAGCTATCCGCTGATGCGGGACAAGGCACCTTGGCCTGCAACGGATGAGGAAAGCAAGGACCTTTGGCGAAAACGCGTCAAGAATGACTGGCTGCGCCTGAAGCTGGCTGGCAAGGATGATGCCTCGATCCGCGAAACGCTGGAAAAGCGCTATCAGAATTCGCTTGAACGTATTTACAAATACAAGAGCGACGATGTTTTCCAGATGTTCATGGCCGCCTATACAACCTCGGTTGACCCCCATACGGATTATTTCGGCGCCAGTGCTTCTGCCGAGTTCGATATATCGATGAAGCTTTCTCTCGTCGGTATCGGCGCGGTTTTGCAGGAACGGGACGACTACATCACGATCCGAGAGCTTGTGGCCGGTGGCCCGGCTCAGGTGTCGGGTAAAATCGCAGTCGGTGATCGCATTACGGGTGTCGGTCAAGACGAGACCGGACCGATGAAGGAAGTGGTTGGCCAGCGTCTTGATGAAGTTGTACAGCTGATCCGTGGCGCCAAAGGCTCGGTGGTGCGCCTGGATATTCTGCCTGCCAATGCAGGACCGGACGCGAAGCACCAGATCATCAGTCTGGTTCGCGACAAGATCAGCCTGGAAAAACAGGCTGCGCAGAAATCGGTGCTTGAGGTCAAGGATGGCAATGCCACGCGCAAGATCGGCGTTATCACCTTGCCTGCCTTCTATGAAGATATCGAAGCGCGCAGAAAAGGCGACAAGGATTATCGCAGCGCCAGCCGCGATGTCGCCAAGCTCATTACCGAACTGAAGCAGGACAATGTCGATGGCATCCTGTTCGATCTCCGTAACAATGGCGGCGGCTCGTTGTCGGAAGCAATTGATCTGACCGGTCTTTTCGTTGGAAAAGGTCCGGTCGTCCAGCAGCGTAATGCCAATGGCAAGGTCAAGGTTGAAAGTGATGATCGGTCGACGCCTGCCTGGCAGGGGCCGCTCGGCGTGCTGATCAATCGTGGGTCGGCGTCGGCGTCCGAGATTTTTGCGGCGGCGATACAGGATTATGGTCGGGGCGTGATTATCGGAGAACCGAGTTTCGGCAAGGGCACGGTACAGACCGTGGTCAATCTTGACGAGGTGGCGCACAATCCAGAGCCAAAATTCGGTGAGCTTAAGCTGACGATCGCCCAGTTCTTCCGCGTGAACGGAGGCACGACGCAGCTGCGTGGCGTAACGCCGGATATCAGCCTGCCCGGGCTCTTTGATCTGAAGACTGTTGGCGAGTCGAGCTTCGACAATGCCTTGCCGTGGAGCGAAGTCAAACCGGCAAAATACAAGCGTTCCGGCGATATCAAGCCACTCTTGCCTCAGCTGCAAAACCTTCACGACGCCCGCGTAAAGGATAATCCTGAGTTCCAGCAGTTTGTGGATGACATTGCGGTGTTGAAAGCACAGCGCGAAAAGGCGGAGCTTTCTCTCAATGAAACGGAACGCCGCAACGAAATGACGGCGGAAGAAAACCGTCTGAAAGCCCGCAAAAAATCCGATGATGGCTTCAACAACAGTCCGGATGACGGTCTTCAGTCGAACGAGCGAAGCCTGAGCGCAGATATCGCCATTGAGAAAACCCGCAAGAGCGCCAAGGACGTTCTGCAGATTGAGGCGGCGGGGATCGTTGCCAATCTCTCGGATATGCTGGCTGGCGCTAAGGCGGCGGCGAAATAGTCGATAATAGTCATCACCCCTATGCGGCAAATCGCGCATAGGGGTGATGGTGAATATTACCTCTGACCATTCCGGCTTAAATGGCCGCAGCACTACTGTCGATCTTGACGACCAGTTTTCCGAAATGTCCGGCGCTTTGAAGCGCGTTATAAGCATTCTCGGCCTCACCGAATGGATAGATCTTGTCGATCTGCGGTTTGATGCCGGTACGAACAAGGGATGAAAGCGTGGAAACCGGGCCGACATAAATGCCCTGCAAGGTGATCCTCTTTTCAAGGATTGCAGCAGTTTCGATGGAACCGTTAAACCCGGTCAAGACGCCCATAAGCGATATGCGTCCATCAAAGCGTGTTGCCTTGAGGGTCTTGTTCAGCGTGGCCGGACCTGCTGAATCGACAGCCAGATCAACGCCCACATTCCCCGTTAGCCGCAGGACTTCATTTTCCCAATCGGGATGTGCCTTATAGTTGATGACGTGGTCAGCACCGAGCTTTCTGGCACGTTCCAGCTTTTCGTCGGAACTCGATGTAATGATGACCCGAGCGCCCGCCATTTTTGCAAGCTGCAAGGCGAAGATCGCCACGCCGCCCGTACCGAGCAGCAGGACGGTTTCGCCTGGCTCTAAAGGTCGTCTTTCAAAAAGCGCGGACCATGCCGTAACGCCTGCGCAGGGAAGCGTTGAGGCTTCTTCAAATGTCATGGGGTCCGGTATCCGTACGACCCCGGTTGCCGGTACGACGATACGCTCACTCAACACACCATCGACGGTATTGCCGCCAAGGCTTGCAGCCTTCTTCACCTCGGAGAAGGGGCCTTCAACCCATTCAGGCATAAAACCGATGACCACACGATCACCGATAGCGTAATCTGTCACGCCTTGTCCGATAGCCGATACCACGCCGGCTCCATCGGACAAAGGAATGCTGTCCTTGGTACGCTTCGCGACGATAAGATCGCGATAGTTTAGTGACGCAGCACGCAAATCGACTGCAATCTCTCCGCGCCCTGGCTTGCGGTCCTGTTTCTCAACCAGCCTCAGGCGTAGATTTTCATTTCCGGTCAGAATGTAACTTTGCACGGCATTGTCTCCTTTAATGCCGAACAAATAGGCCTATATTGACCTTTGAAAAAGTACGTACAAATTTGGCATGTAGTATCATGGATGATAGTGTCAGGACACGCGGCAAGCGCCGAAACGTCAGCAAAACAGGCTGCGCGGTGGAAGCAACGCTTTCAGTCATCGGTGGTGTTTGGAAACCGGTAATCCTTTTTCATTTGCTGAAAGGAAAGCTGCGCTTCAACGCACTTTGCAGGCTCGTTCCAGCAGCGACACCAAGGATGTTGACTTTGCAGCTCCGGGAGTTGGAGGCTGACGGGATCATAAACCGCACTGTCTTTCCGGAAGTGCCGCCGAAGGTGGAATATGAGCTGACGGGCCTTGGTCATTCTCTTGCGCCCATCTTGATCAGCATGCGGGACTGGGGCGAGCGCATTCAGGGCGATCAAGCGCATCCAAGCGCAAAGTGCTGAGTTGGATATATAGGGGCGACTTCATCCTTGACGGGCAACCACCTGCACGTTTAAGCGAAAGGGCAGACGGAACCAACAGCGGAAGCCTCTGCCAATGAGCACTTTGCGCATTCTCCCCAGCGCCGATATCCCTGAACTGCCGAACCGCTACAACGGCAAGGTTCGTGAGAATTACGATCTACCGGACGGCAGCCGTATCATCATCTCTACCGACCGGCTGAGTGCCTTCGACGTCATCCTGACATCGATCCCGTTCAAAGGTCAGGTTTTGACGCAGACCGCGTCCTATTGGTTCGAGGAAACGGCGGATATTTGCCCGAACCATGTTCTAGCTTATCCAGACCCGAATGTCGTCATTGGCAGACGGTTGGACATTCTGCCGGTTGAAGTCGTTGTGCGCGGCTATCTGGCGGGTACGACCAGCACGTCGATCCTCACGAAGTACCGCAAAGGCGAGCGCCAGATGTATGGCGTCACACTGCCCGATGGTCTGAAGGACAATGAAAAGCTGCCTCATCCGATCATCACGCCGACAAGCAAGGCTTTCGACGGCGGACATGATGAGCCCCTTTCCGGTGAGGAAATCCTTGAACAAGGTTTGCTGACCGCAGAACAATGGGAAACCGTGTCCCGTTATGCGCTGGCGCTTTTCGAGCGTGGACAGGCGCGCGCTGCGGAACATGGATTGATCCTTGTCGACACCAAATATGAGTTTGGAACAGACGCAAGCGGCCGCATCATTCTCGCGGATGAAATTCATACGCCGGATTCAAGCCGCTATTGGATTGCCGACAGCTATGAAGAGAGCTTCGCTGCGGGAACCCGCCCGGCGAGCTTCGATAAGGATTTCGTGCGCGCCTGGGTCACCGAGCGTTGTGATCCTTATAACGACCCGATCCCGGAAATTCCGCTTGAACTCATCGAGCAGACCTCGAAGGTCTATATTCAGGCCTACGAACAGATCACCGGCAAGACTTTTGTGCCCGATCTGACCGGCCAGACGGTGCTGGACCGCGTTCGCGCCAATCTCGAACCATATTTCGTCAAGAAAGCAAAACCGGCGCGCGCCAAGCCGACCACCCGTGCGCCGCGCAAGAAGGCTGAACCAAAAGCAGCTGTCGTGAAACCAGTTGCAAAGGAGGCTGCTGTTACCGCTCCGGCTGTTCGTAAGAGATACACACCAGCGGAACGGGCTGCCATTCTTGCAGCAGTTGCGAAGGCCACCGAGAACGGCAAAGCTACGCTGAAAGCTGTATTGCAGCATGAAGGCGTCAGCGAGCAGACCTATTACAACTGGAAGAACGCTGCTGGTAAGTCCGCAGCCCCAGCCGCTGCCACTCCTTCTGCAGGTGACGATTTGAAAGCGCTGCTGGCGTTGGAAGCGGAAAACCTCAAGCTGCGCAAGGAATTGGCAGCAAAACTTCGAGCGGAAAATGCGGAATTGCGCAGGCGTCTCGGCAAGGCATAACACTTAAAAAACAGGCGACCGTAATTAGGTCGCCTGTTTTGCTTTCAGTAGAAATATCGGTTCATTGTCCATCGAATATTTGCGCAAACGAACGCATGAAGTGGTCGTTCTCTTCCGGGCTGCCGATGCTGACGCGAATAAAATTCGTGTATCCCTGTTGTTTCCATGGTTTGACGATGACGCCGTCGCGTAAAAGCTTCTCGGCGAAAGCAACGGAATCCGTCTTGACGTCTATGAACAGGAAATTGCCTTTTGACGGAGCGAACCGGATTTGCCGCGTGCCGAGGAAATCAGCCACACGGGCCCGCTCACGCAAAGCAAGAGCTACACCTGCCGCAAGATGTTCGCTGTCACGCCGGGCGATCAATCCAGTCGCCTGTGCAATCGCATTGGCGTTGAAGGGCGTGCGGGCGCGGTCAAGATAACCGCGCAAGGTGCTGTCGCTTGTGAGGCCGAAGCCAAGACGTGCGCCTGCCAGCCCATAGGCTTTGGAGAATGTTCGAAGCACGATCCAGTTAAGGTCGGTGCCGCGTAACAGGTCTATGGCTGATGGATAATCATCCCCCGCCGCATATTCGGCATAGGCTTCGTCGAGCACAAGCAAAGTGTTTGGAGATGTCGCATTTATAACCCGCTGTAGCGCTTTCGGATCGAGCCAGCTTCCGACCGGGTTGAGCGGATTTGCGAACATGACAAGCCGCGGGCCTTTTGCAACGGCGGCCACCAGAGCATCGACATCGACCTCCAGTGATTGTTTTACCTCGACCCGCTCGACCACAGCTCCCATGAGCGTCGAATAGTCTTCATGCAAAGGGAAGGATGGGTAAAGCGTGACGACGCGATCACCGGGGCGAAGCACAGATCGGCAGATGACCCCGATCAGGTCTTCCGATCCGTTGCCCAAGATAACCTGATCCTCCGGCAGCCGAAACTCCTGCGCTATTTCGAGTGCCAGAGCGCGACCGGACGGATCGGGATAAAGCCTCAGCAGGTCGTGCACGGAGTCGAAGAGTTCTTCTATTTTCGGAGAAGGACCCAAAGGGTTCTCGTTCGAACCGAGCTTTGCGATCTTGGCCGGATGATAGCGATGTTCGACTTCGGCAATGGTCAGCCCGGCATTATAAGGGCTAAGGGCGCGTATCTCTGGACGAATCAGACTATTGAGCGCTGTTTGATCATCGGTCATTTCACGTTCTCCTCTCATGGCGCGCTCTTGGATGCGGCGCGCCTTGCTAAAGAACGTTCTAAGACTAAACTCCTATTTTGTATATATATGTATAGACAAGTTCCGAAAAAGATGCCTTTATGTCGGGGAGACCATAAAAAATTGCTAAACATTACCCGCAGAATGGTTAGAAGTTCTGGCGATGTTTTGTTCAGGCAGGGTCCATAGGGGAACATGATGCAGGTTTTATCGCTTTTCGACCTTAGCGGGCGTAAGGCGCTGGTCACTGGCGCGAGCCGGGGGCTGGGACAGGCTATTGCCGAGGCTCTGGCATCGGCAGGGGCCGACGTTGCCATAACAGCGCGCAAGTCCGACGATCTGACCGAAACGGCCTCTCGCATCGCCGCTCTTGGGCGCGCCTGCATGCCGCTTTCCCTTGATGTGCGGGCCGTTGAGGCCTGCGCAGACGTGACTGCACAAGCCGCCGCCAAACTGGGCGGTCTCGATATTCTCGTCAATAATGCCGGTTATGAAGAAATACGGCCTTCGCTCGATGTTGACGAAGCGCTGTGGGACCGCATTGTCTCGACCAATCTGAAGGGCGCATTCTTTTGCGCTCAGGCCGCGGCGCGTCACATGACGGATACCAAAAGCGGCGGCGCAATCATCAATCTTTGTTCGCTCACCTCCTATGTTGGCGTACCGACAGCGGCACCTTATGGCTCGTCGAAGTCTGGCCTCATGGGGATGACGCACGCGCTTGCAACGGAATGGGCGCCGCACGGCATTCGCGTCAATGGTATCGCGCCCGGCTATTTCCGCACGTCGATGACGGACGTTTTCTATGAAAATGAAGAATGGCAAAAGTCCATGCTGGATAAAATCCCCCACGGGCGGTTCGGTCGCATGGATGATGTTGCAGGCGCGGTGGTGTTTCTGGCGAGCACCGCATCCGCTTATATAACGGGTCAGGTTATCCCCATCGACGGCGGCTATCTGGCATCGATCTAACGTTTCGGCTCCCCGAAACTGACTTGAGACACTTACGACCGGCGTTTTCAAACGCTTCTGAATGAAACGGGAAACATCAATGAAATCCACCGGAAACGGAACTGGCCCCAATGCCAAGATCGGACCGGCTGCCGTCTCGGCCAAGAATGTCAGCATGATCTATAACGGTTTTCATGCCGTTCGGTCGGCTTCATTCGATCTCGATCAAGGACGTTTCCTGACCATTCTCGGGCCATCCGGTTCGGGCAAAACAACCCTGCTGCGGCTGATCGCTGGTTTTCAACGCCCAAGTGTCGGCGAGATTTTCATCAATGGCCAGGCTGTCAGTGCGGTTCCGTCGCATAAGCGTTCGATCGGCATGGTGTTCCAGAAGCTTGCCTTGTTTCCGCACATGACAGCAGCGGAAAATGTGGCTTTTCCGCTCAAGATGCGCCGTTTCGATGCCCGGACTATCCCGGAAAGGGTCGAGCGCTATCTCGATCTGGTTCGTTTGGGCGGGCTCGGCAACAGACGCGTTCATGAGCTCTCCGGCGGCCAGCAACAGCGCGTCGCCATTGCCAGAGCCTTGGTGTTCGAGCCTGATCTTCTGCTGCTTGATGAACCGCTGGCCGCGCTTGACCGCAAGCTTCGTGAAGAAATGCAGCTTGAATTTCGCCGCATCCAGCGCGAACTGGGTGTCACCACGATTAACGTCACCCATGACCAGCGTGAAGCACTGGTCGTGTCGGATGAAATCATCGTTATGGATGGCGGTGAAATACAACAGATGGCAAGGCCGTCGGAAACCTATCGCAACCCGTCCAACGCTTTTGTCGCGAATTTCATCGGGGTTACCAATTTCATCACCGGGAAAGCTGCGTCCGTGGACGGCAGTATCGTGCAGGTGGATGCGGGGCCGAAGCTTGTTGGTATATTGGGTGACGGTCAAAAGCCAGTTGCCGCAGGCGATGGTGTTTCTTGTGCCATTCGCGCCGAACAAATCCGTATCGGTTCAAATGCTGAAGGTGCTGCCGGGCTGGATACCACGCTTGAAGGTGTTGTCACCGACGCAATCTTTGAAGGCGAGCGCATTGTGTATGAAGTGCGCGTACCGGCGCTGGGCGATGCCTTGATGCGCGTGTTCGATCACGATCCGGTCGGACACAGCCAGTTTGAAGAAGGCGCGACCGTCACGCTCGGCTGGAATGCACGCGATCTCATCGTTTTTGCAGCATGAACTGAACACCAGATTACAGACAAAACCCTAGAGGAGAGAACATTATGAGCGCTGTGAAGAAGCCTTTTTTGATACTCGACCGCCGCCGCTTCCTGCAAAGCGCAGGCGCTATGGCCGCTGCTGCCGGAACCACCTCGCTTGGCCTTTCCCGCGCTTTCGCGGAAGAGCCTGCAAAGCCGAAAGAACTCATCGTGCGCGCCTGGGGCGGCAGCTGGGTCGATGCGCTGAAGGCGGGCGTTTCCGATCCATTTACGGCGAAGACCGGCATTTCAATCCGCCACGATCTGACGGAAGACAATGAAATTCAGCCGAAGCTTTGGGCAGCGGTAGCGCAGAAGCGTATTCCGCCGATCCATGTCAACTGGGATACGACGACCAATGCAACCAAATCGGCATTGCGTGGCGTGACGGAAGATCTGTCGGACCTGTCCAATCTGAAAAACACTACCGATCTTGCCAAGCCGGTCGGCCTCGACGGTTATCCGATCGTCAATACCTATGGCTATGTCTATGTGCTGGCTTATCGCCCGGAAGCATTCCCGGATGGCCCGCCGAAGTCGTGGCATGCTCTGCTTGATCCGAAGTTCAAGGGACGCATCGCGCTTTACAATGACGGCATTGGTTTCCACTTCCCGGCACAGGTTGCCGGGGGCGGCAAGCTGGAAGACATTCCGGGCAATATGCAGGCAGCCTGGGATTTCATCGCCAAGGTGAAGCAGCAGCAGCCTCTGCTCGGTGAAGACCCGGATTTCACCACCTGGTTCCAGAAGGGTGAAATCGATCTCGCCTGCACCATTTCGACCAATGCGCGCGAAGCCCAGAAGAACGGCGTCAAGATCGACTGGACCGTGCCTGAAGAAGGCGCGAAGTTCGACACCGATGGTTTGTGGATTCCAAAGGGTCTGCCGGAAAACGAGCTCTACTGGGCCAAGGAATATATTAACTTCGCTCTCACCAAGGATGCGCAGCAGGTCTGGCTCGACGGCCTCGGCCTGCCGGGTGTGGTGCCGGGTCTGACGCCGCCCGCCGATCTGGTAAACGATCCGGCCTATCCGACCAAGGACGAGGATTTCAAGCATCTCATCCGCATCTCGGCCAAGGTACAGGTTGAGAACGAGAGCGAGTGGTTCTCCAAGTTCAAAGCGATCATGCAGGGCTGATCCAGCTCGATAGACAACAAGGATTGCCCGATGAGGGCGATCCCTATGCCCGATATCTCAAGGCAAATATTCAGGAATTGAAACATGCGAGCGGCACGCTCTGCCTATCCGGTGGTTTGGCGTATCATGGATGCGCTGGAAGCAATTGCAGCCTTTATATGGCCCGCGCGGTTTAACCGTGCTGTGCCCTATCTGATGCTGTTTCCGGCCATCGTGTTGGTGGGCTTGCTGGTGCTCGGCCTGATCCAGATAGCAGACACCAGCCTGCGTACGCTCGACACGTCAACCTTCCTGATGTCGGACTATTACACGCTCGCCAACTACAAGCGCGCCCTGACGGAATCCCTCTTTGCGACAGTCGCCTGGCGCAGCCTTTTCGGATCGCTCGTCGTTACGCTTTTCACGCTCATTCTGGCGTTTCCCTATGCCTATCTGATGGTCAGAACGCCTTCGGCAGCCTTGCGTAAATTCCTGCTGATCGCGCTTTTTCTGCCATTCTTCATCGGGCAGGTGGTGCGCGCTTATGGCTGGCTCATCATTCTGGGCAATCAGGGCATGGTGAATGAGGCGCTCGGTCTCGTCGGTATCCCACCCTTGCGCCTGCTTTATAACTATCCGGCAGTTCTGTTCGGACTGGTGCAATATATGCTGCCATTCGCGGTCCTGATGCTGGCGCCGGCGCTGACGGCCATACCAGAAGAAATGGAAGCGGCGGCAAGTTCGCTTGGTGCGAACTGGATGCGGACATTTGCGCATGTTGTGCTGCCCATGGCGCGTCCCGGTCTGATTGGCGCGGGACTTGTGGTGATGACGCTTTCGCTGACCGATTTTGCCATTCCGGCGATCCTTGGTGGCGGCTCTCAGGACTTTATCGCCAACGCCATTTATGACCAGTTCTTCCGCACATCCGATCAGGGGCTGGGCGCGACTTTGGCGCTGCTTCTGGTTGGTGTCGGTTCCATTCTTGTCGGGATCGTCTTTACCCTGTTCGGTGCGGGAACGCTCGCCATGGGGAGGGCGCGGAAATGACCGCTCCACTGTCCAAGTCTGTCGTTATCTGGACCTTTGTAATTGCCGTGCTGGTGCTTCTCTCTGCACCAACCATCGTGGTTCTTGGAGCGTCGTTCACGTCGGGCAATATGATCACCTTCCCGCCCGAAGGGTTTTCCTTGAAATGGTATCAGAAGATCGTCGGGACAAGCGATTTGTGGGATGCATTCCTGCGTTCCCTCTACGTGTCCTTCATCTGTACCATCGTCGCTATTCCTGTCGGAACGCTGGCCGGAATCGCACTGGCCAAATATGCGGTGCGCTTTGAAAAGACGATCCAGATCTATCTGCTGTTGCCTTTCACGATCCCGCTGATCGGTTCGGGTATCGGCCTGATGCTGGTCTTCGGGCATGCCGGTATTCTGGGTCAACTTTGGCCAGTTGGGATCGCAGCCTGCGTCATCAATCTGCCTTTCATGATCTGGGCTGTGACGGCAAGTGCGGCCAATCTCGATGCTGACCTTGAACTGGCCGCCGCAAATTGCGGCGCAGGGCCGATATCGACATTTTTCTTTGTGACGCTCCCGGTCGTAGTGCCGGGTGTAATCAGCGGATCGCTGCTGATGTTCATTCTGGCGCTCAACGAATTTCTGGTGAGCCTGCTTCTGGTTGACGCCCGTATCGTCACCCTGCCGGTGCAGATTTACAATTCGATCCGATCCATCATCACGCCTGACCTCGCAGCGATTTCTGTGGTTTTCATCGCCTGCGCCGCGTTTGCTATCTTCCTGCTCGACCGTCTGGTCGGGCTCGACATTTTCCTGAAATCGAAATGATCAGCTGCGTCCCCAACGCAGCGAGCAAGGAGCCGACTATGTCCGATATAACCTTTCACGAACTGGCAAAGCTGGACGACGCCAAGCGCGCGGAGCTTTTGAAGCGTTCGGAAACCGATCTCTCAGGCTTTATCGAGAAAGTGAAACCGATCATCGAAGCCGTTCGCACGGATGGCGACGCCGCATTGGTGCGGTTTGCACGTGATTTCGACAAGGCCGAAGTCGATCCTGCCAACATCAAGGCAACCGAGGCGGAATTTGACGCTGCTTTCGACAAGGTCGAAAAAGACGTGATCGAAGCCATTCAATTCGGCATCGACAATATCCGTCACTTCCATGAAGAGCAGAAGCCGGAAGCGATGTGGCTGAAGGAAATGCGTCCCGGCGCCTATGCTGGCGACCGCTTTACGCCCATCCGTTCGGTAGCGCTCTACATCCCGCGCGGGAAGGGCGCATTTCCGTCTGTCACCATGATGACCGCCGTGCCTGCTGTGGTTGCCGGTGTGCCGGAACTGGCCATCGTTACCCCGCCGACCCCGGATGGCTCGGTCGATGCCGCCACGCTCGTCGCTGCACGTCTGGCCGGTGTCGAAACCGTCTATAAGGTTGGCGGCGCGCAGGCCGTTGCAGCGGTTGCTTATGGAACGGAGACCGTGAAGCCCGCGCTCAAAATCGTTGGTCCGGGCAGTCCATGGGTTGTCGCCGCAAAGCGCCTCCTTGGTGGTGTCATCGATCCGGGTCTCCCCGCAGGTCCTTCCGAAGCAGTGATTTTCGCAGACGATACCGTCAAGGGCGGTCTGGCCGCGCTCGACCTTTTGATCGAAGCCGAACACGGTCCGGATTCCTCCGCTTGGCTTGTCACGCATAGCCGCCGGGTGGTGGAAGAAGCACTTGCCGCTCTGCCGGATCATTGGGCGCGCATGACGGAGCAGCGGGTTGGTTTTTCCAAGACCGTTCTGACCGGCAAATATGGTGGTATCGTCCTGACCTCGTCGGTCGAGGAAAGCTATCGCTTCATCAATGATTATGCGCCGGAACATCTGGAGCTTCTCTCGACCGACCCTTTTGCGCATCTTGGCCACATTACCGAGGCTGCGGAAATCCTCATGGGGCCGCATACGCCGGTGGTTATCGGTAATTTCGGCCTCGGACCCAATGCCGTGCTGCCAACCAGCCGCTGGGCGCGCACCTATGGCCCGCTTTCTGTGACCGATTTCGTCAAGCGTTGTTCCATCGGCTATGTGACGGCTTCCGCTTATCCGGAATTCGCCAAGCACGCCCGCACGCTCGCCCGTTATGAAGGCTTCTCGTCTCACGAAAATGCCGTTTCGGAAATCCGCAAAGACTATCTTTAAGAAAGTGCGCGCAATGAAAGCGGTCCGGCTTTATGCGTCCAAGGATCTGCGGGTCGAAAATATCGACCCGCCAACGGTGCTTGAGCCGGGCTGGGTCCGGCTGAAGGTTTCCGCTGCGGGAATTTGTGGTTCTGACCTGCACAATTTCTCCACCGGCCAGTGGATCAGCCGTTCGCCTTCGGTTGCGGGGCATGAATTTGCTGGCGTCGTGACCGAGACTGGAACAGGTGTGAGCGGGTTCAAGCCGGGCGATACGGTCATTGCCGATTCCAGATATTGGTGCGGCGAATGCCCGGCTTGTGCGAGCGGTCGACACAATGTCTGTTCCACTCTCGGTTTTATCGGTGAAGTCTGCGATGGTGGCTTCGCTGAGGAGACGGCGCTACCTGCGCGGCTCCTTGTCCATTATGCTCCCGACATCAACCCGGTTGTCGCCGCGATGGGCGAGCCGCTTTCGGTTGCGTTGCATGCCATTCGCAAGCAGCGTGTGCCGTCCGGCGAGGCAGTTCTGGTTGTGGGGTGTGGACCGATTGGCGGGCTTGTGGCTTTATTGCTTTCCCGTTTGCACGACGGGCCGGTGTTGGTCTGTGATCGTAATGAACAGCGCGTTGAACTGGTTTCGAGAGTAACCGGCGCAATCAAGGTGGAACTCGACAAGCCTGCTCTGGAGCGTGCGCTTTCAGGTAAAACCTTGCGTTATGCCATTGATGCGACGGGCAATATCGCCGTTTTGAACGCGATCATCGATGTCCTGTCCGGTGGTGGTTCTCTGGCGCTCGTCGGGATTTCGCACGGCAAGATCGAGCTTGATCCAAATATTCTGGTTGAGCGGGAAATCAGTCTGATCGGTTGTCATGCCTATCAGGACGAACTTCAGGAAATAGCGGCTTTGCTGCCAGAACTGGAGGCATCGTTGGTGAAACTGATCGACCGCGAGATTTCACTTGATGAAGTGCCGGAGGCTTATGACCGCTTGCTGGCGGGCCAGGCCGAAGGACTGAAAACGATCATACGGATAGGAGCATAGTCGCGTCATGAGCTCTGCCGGTAAATCGGATGCGGATCATCGTTCGGCGATGGAATTGCCCGAAACGGCAGGGCCCCTTTACGAGAAGGTGAAGGCCCAGGTTCTCGAAAATATTCGGTCAGGACGCTGGCCTGGCAATTTTCGCCTGCCATCCGAGCATGAGCTTGTAGAGGCGCTTGGCATCTCCCGCATGACCGTCAACAGGGCGCTGCGCGAGCTGACCGATCAAGGCATTTTGAAGCGTATTCAAGGTGTTGGTACATTCGTTTCACCGCCTAAGCCCGAAACGACGTTGATCGAAGTGGTGAACATTGCCAACGAGATTGCGGCGCGGGGCGCGACGCATCGCGCGCAGGTGGTGGCGCTCGATATTGTGCAGCCGGATGCGGCGCTGCTGAACGCGTTCGAACTGCAAAGCCCGATAGCTGTCGCGCATTCAATCATCGTACATTTCGAAAACGATGTGCCCGTGCAACTGGAAGAACGCTTCGTCAACACGCAACTGGTGCAGGATTATGAACTGCAAGATTTCCGCACCATGACGACCTATGATTATCTGCAGAAAAGCACACCGATGACGGAAGTCGAACAGGTGATCTCAGCGGTGACTGCGAATGCGCAGATTGCCGACTTGTTGCAAATCGAGGTCAATGCAGCCTGCCTCCACCTCGACCGTCGCACATGGACCAGAGAGACGGTCGCGACCGTCAACAAGCTGATCTATGCGGGTGATCGCTATCGCTTGGGCAGTCGCTACAAGCCTGAAATTTACAGATAGTCCACCGGGTTATCGATACTCAGCGCGTTCGAACCATCTCGATATTGCTATGCTGAATGCGTGCTTTGAGCAAATCCTGCCGCGAGACCAGACCGACGACTTTGTGTGACTGCGGGACGAGAATGGGAATGCGTGGAATGCCGCTCATAACCATCAGATCGGCGACCTCGCCAAGCGACGTCGAGGTGAAGGCTGTGGGTTGCGAGGCGTCGGAGAGGGTTTCGGCAAGCGATGCGGCCACCGGAGCGCCCGACACCTGCCATTGCAGAACTTCCGATCTGGAAACAAGACTGAGCAAGCGCCCGTCATCGCTCAGAACAGGATACGCTCTGTGGTGTGCGTCTTTCGTGAAAAATGCAATCGTCTCGTCAATCGACTGTTTTCCCGACAGACATTCCGGCGCAGGCGTCATGACGTGCGCAGCCTGTAGAAATGCAAACGGGTCTACCGAATATTACTGCAAGATATGGCGTCCGCGGCGCGCAATTTTCTCTGTCAGAATGGAGCGGTTGAGAATGAGGACGCTGACGGCATAGGCTGACACTGACGCGGCAATGGTCTCGGGCAGGGCGACGAAATGACCGGTCAGTTCGACCGCGAAGATGGTGCTCGTCAGTGGCGCGCGCATTGCGCCGCTTAATATACCGGCCATGCCGATCATGGCCCAGAAGCCTGCGCCGCCAGACAGGAACTGCTCAATCAGTCCACCCAGTGCACCGCCAAGCAGAAGAAGCGGGGCGAGGACGCCGCCTGACGTGCCGGAGCCAAACGCAATCAACCAAACTGCCGCCTTGACCACCAACAGCAATGCGATTGCCTTCATGGTCATGAAACCATCCAGCAATTGTTGGATGCTGGCATAGCCTGCACCGAGAACATGCGGATCGATCAACCCTCCGATGCCGACCGCGACGGCTCCAAGTGCTGGCCACCACATCCAATGGACTGGCAACTCTGGTTTGCCTAGCTGATGGGCAGGCCGGTCTCGGATTTCATCGTGCGCAACGCGATTTCGGATTGCACGCGGGCGACCTGCGGATGGGGTAGCAGCACGAGATGAATGAAATCGGCAAAGGCGGAAAGGTCCTTGGCGACAATAATCAGCACATAATCCGCATCGCCGGAAACCGAATAGGCTTCGCGCACTTCTTCATGTCGGGTCAGAAAGCTGACGAAGGATTCATCGGTGCGTTCGTTATGGGTCGATAGATTGACGCGTGTGATGGCGCGCAATCCGTAGCCCAGCTGTGCCGCATCAAGCCTCGCAGAATAGCCCTGAATGATGCCTTCCTGCTCCAGCCGCGTGCGGCGACGCGAGCATTGGGATTGTGACAGATTGACCAGTTCAGAAAGCTCCGCATTGGTCAAGGACGCATCGCGCTGCAATGTTTGCAAGATTGCACGATCAAAGGAATCAAGCGTAATTTCGTGCATGAAACGTCCTTCCGGCTCATAATTTGTGCAAATCTTCGCTAAGATTGCCACATATTGCAAGCACTTCGCGCGGGTCAGCTCATAGAATCTTCTCAATTTAAGGAGGATTCAAAATGGGACCATATCCGCACGACGCAGCCAAAGCCGAAATCAACGAAGCAAATCCCGCGGGAACGGACGGTTTTGAATTCGTGGAATTCGCGCATCCCGAACCAGAAAAGCTCGATATATTGTTCCGCCAGATGGGCTTTCGTCCTGTTGCCAGGCATCGCAAGAAGGATATCGTTCTCTATCGTCAGGGCGACATCAACTATCTTCTGAACCGTGAGCCCAACAGCCACGCTGCATCCTTCGTTACAGACCATGGCCCTTGCGCGCCTGCAATGGCGTGGCGCGTGGTAGACGCGGGCCATGCGCTGCGCCGCGCAGTAGAACTTGGCGCGGAAGAATACCGTGGCGACGGCAAGTCGCTGGATGTTCCGGCCGTTATCGGTATTGGCGGCTCACTGCTCTACTTCGTGGAAACCTATGGCGAAGACGGTTCATGCTATTCGGCGGAGTTCGAATGGCTCGGAGAGGTCGATCCGAAACCGGAAGGTTTCGGCTTCTATTACCTCGATCATCTCACGCATAATGTGGTGCGCGGGAATATGAATACGTGGTACAAATTCTACCACGACACCTTCAATTTCCGGGAGATACGCTATTTCGACATCGCCGGAAAAATGACGGGGCTGACCAGCCGTGCATTGACATCGCCCGACGGGAAAATCCGTATTCCAATCAATGAAAGCGCCGATGATCACAGCCAGATCGAGGAGTATCTTCGCGAATATAAGGGCGAGGGCATTCAGCATATAGCAATCGCCAGCAATGATATTTATGGCGGTACGGATGCGATTTCAGCACAGGGGCTGGAATTCATGCCCGGTCCTCCGGACATCTATTACGAAAAGTCCAAGGCGCGCGTCAAAGACCACAAAGAGCCGCTCGACAAGCTGAAACGGCGCGGCATTCTCATCGATGGCGAAGGTGTTCTGGGCGGTGGCGAGACGCGCATACTGCTGCAGATTTTCTCAAAAACCGTCATCGGGCCGATCTTTTTCGAATTCATTCAACGCAAGGGCGACGACGGCTTTGGCGAAGGCAATTTCAAGGCCCTGTTCGAATCCATCGAGGAAGATCAAATCCAGCGCGGTGTGCTCAGCAATGTGCAGAAACCGCATCAAGATAAGCGTGTGGCGGAGCGCAACGCATGAGCGACGCCTGGCGTTCCTACGCCGGGGCGCCTGAGAACGGCACCATCATTTGCGCGTCGTCGGACATTTCCGATGGTTACACAAAATGTCTGGTTCTGCGCGCTGATGGGAAGGAATTTCCGCTTCTTCTCATCAGGCGGGACGGAATCGTGCGCGGCTTTGTCAATGCTTGTCCGCATCAATATCTGCCATTAAACTACCGATCAGATGCAATACTCTCAACCGATGGTGCGCGTCTCCTCTGCACAGCACACGATGCGACGTTCGACGTTGAGAGCGGAAAATGCTTGTCTGCCGGACTTGATGGACTTGATGCGGTTCCTGTAGCCGATGATGAAAACGGGAATATCGTCATCCGCGAACGGCAGTAAACAAGCAACGGGAGGAAATCATGCCGAATACAATTCGCCTGCATCGCGTCATTGCAGCCAAGCCGGAAAAAGTTTTCCGAGCCTTTGTTGAGCCGGATGCCATAGCGAGCTGGTTGCCGCCTTACGGATATCTTTGCACTGTCCATGAACTGGATGCAAAAGCTGGCGGCAGCCATAAAATGTCGTTCCGCAATTTCACGACGGGCCACGGCCATTCGTTTGGCGGCACGTATCTTGAAGTGGTTCCCGGCGAGCGCCTTGTCTACACGGACAAATTCGACGATCCGAACCTCCCGGGTGAGATGAAGGTTACGGTCGCGCTGAAAGCCGTGTCTGTTGGAACCGAAATCAGCATCACACAGGAGGGGGTGCCAGACATTATTCCTACAGAAGCCTGTTATCTTGGCTGGCAGGATTCTCTTCATAAACTCGCAAAGCTGGTCCAGCCTGAGATTAATGAATAGCGCTATATGAGTATGCGTTGCTGATGGAATGCCGGTGAGGGCCGTTCGTTCACATCAAACGCTACTTTTCATCAGCCGAGTGCTTTATTCTGATATCTAGCTTGCGAAGCACTCGGCTTTGTATTCTCACAAAAGTATCGGGCCGCTGGATAGCAAATACTTATTTTATAAAACCCTAACTTTTCTTGGCAATTTTTCTTGCCTTAACGCAACTGCGCCCTACCCTCCCTCTCTGTCCGATTGTGGCTTGGAGGGCAGTATGCAGTGGCTTCAGTCCGTTTTTGAGCAGGCACCGGAGATAGCACTATTTCTATCTCTGGCTGGCGGTTACGCGCTGGGAAAAATACATTTTGGGAAGTTTCAGCTGGGTGGCGTCGCTGGGTCGCTGCTCGTAGCGGTCGTGATCAGTCAAGTCGGTGTCCATATCGACAATGGGGTGAAGGCAGTGCTCTTCGCCCTTTTCATTTACGCCGTCGGTTTCGAAAGCGGTCCGCAATTCTTCCGGTCGCTTGGGCGTCAATCTCTTCGAGAAATTGCGATGGCCGCGGTGCTGGCCATCAGCGGATTGGTGACGGTGGTTGTCCTGGCGCGTATGTTCGGCCTCGACAAAGGCCTCGCAGCCGGCATTGCCGCAGGGGGCCTGACACAGTCAGCCATCATTGGCACCGCCAGTTCGGCGATATCGAAATTGGGTCTGGCCGCCGATGAAGTTCAGCGATTACAGGCCAATGTCGCCGTTGGCTACGCGGTCACCTATATTTTCGGCTCGTTCGGTGCAATCCTGGTTTGCGTCAATCTGCTGCCGAAATTCATGGGACGTAGCATTCGCGACGATGCCATCAAGGCGGAAGCGGAACTTCTTGCCGGTATTCGGCTGCTCGGCCCCAATGAGCAGGAAGCTGCGCCTGACCTTGTCGGGCGTATCTATCAGGTAGACAAAGCTGCCGGAAAAACCGTCGCGGAAATCGAGGCCAAAACCTCTATAGACAATTCCATCACGATTGAACGCGTCAAACGTGCAAACAAGATCATCGGTGTTGCACCGGATCTCAAGCTCGAAACCAATGATATCATATTGATTGTCGGACGCCGCACCGGCGTTGTCACATTGGGCAATGAGCTTGGTTCCGAACTACAATCATCCGATGGTATGGATGTCATCGTCGCTATTCGCGATGTGACCATCACAGCGCCCGAATTCGTCGGAAAGTCGGTTGCCGATATCAAACAACATATAAGTGCCGACCTCCGTCACGGTATTTATGTGATTGGTGTCAAGCGGGCCGATAAACCACTGCCGCTCAAGCCCGATACCGTTATCGCGGCTGGCGATGTCGTTTCTCTTTACGGAACGGACCAGGACTTGCAGCGTGTTTCAAGCTCAATCGGGCCGGTTATCGTTGTCAGCGACAAGACGGATTTTGTCTTCCATGGACTTGGAATTGCAGCTGGCCTTTTGATCGGCCTTGCCGTCATTCGTTTTGGGTCGATCCCGCTGACACTGGGAAGTGGCGGTGGCGCACTGTTGTCGGGCCTGTTGTTTGGCTGGTACCGCAGCCGCAATATGGCAATCGGCAATATGCCAACGGCGGCTTCGACGCTTCTGCGCGATCTCGGTCTTGCGGGTTTCGTCGCCGTTGTCGGTCTCCAGTCGGGGCTACAGGCGGTTCAAACGATCGTCAGTAGCGGTCTGTCGATCTTCCTGATTGGTGTGGTGGTGACCATTCTCCCGCTCATCATCACCATGCTATTTGGGCGCTATGTTCTCAAATATGACAACGTAGCCGTTTTCGCCGGTGCGCTGTCTGGTTCGCGCAGCGCAAATCCTGCCTTTGGCGAAATTCTGGATAAGGCCGGCAACTCGATACCAACCACTCCATTCGCAATCACCTATGCGCTTGCCAACGTGTTCCTGACCTTGCTCGGGCCACTGGTAGTCGCGTTTTCCTGAGGAATAGATCATGGCGAAGAATGAATATAGCAAATATGCGAAGCTGAGCCCGTTTGAGCTAAAGGACGCGCTGATCGAACTTGCCTCCAGCAAAGCAAACCATGCCATGCTGAATGCAGGTCGCGGCAATCCGAATTTTCTGGCCACCTTGCCGCGCCGGGCTTTCCTGCGTCTGGGCCTGTTCGCTGTCGCAGAAGCCGAGCTATCTTATTCCTATCTCTCGACGGGCGTCGGCGGACTTCCCAAGATTGAGGGTATCGAAGGGCGGTTTCAGCGCTTTATTTCCGACCATAGCGATCAGCCGGGCGTCCAGTTTCTGGGACGGTCGCTTTCCTACGTCCGTGACCAGCTGGGCCTTTCTCCATCCGAATATCTTCATGAAATGGTGGAAGGCATTCTCGGCTGTAACTATCCGGTACCGCCGCGTATGCTGAAAATCAGCGAAGAGATAGTGAAACATTATCTCGTCCGCGAAATGATCGGCGGCTATATGAGCTCCGATAAACTCGATCTGTTTGCGGTCGAGGGCGGAACGGCCGCCATGACCTACATTTTCGACACATTGAAGCAGAACAAAATTGTTGCCGAAGGCGACACGGTTGCAATCGGTATGCCCGCCTTCACGCCTTATATCGAAATTCCAGAACTCAACAATTATCGGCTGAAAGAAGTGCACATCAACGCGGACCCGAAACAGGGTTGGCAATATCCCGAAGCCGAGCTGAACAAGCTGCTCGACAAATCGGTCAAGGTCTTCTTCCTGATTAACCCCAGCAATCCACCTTCGGTTAAAGTGGATCAGCGCGGGCTGGAGCAGATCGCCAAGATCGTCAAGGAAAAGCGTCCTGATCTCATTATCCTGACCGACGATGTGTACGGCACATTTGCCGATGATTTCAAATCGATCTTCGCAATATGCCCATACAACACCATGCTGGTTTACTCGTTCTCGAAATATTTCGGCGCAACGGGCTGGCGCCTCGGCGCAATCGCGATGCAGAAGGACAACGTGCTGGACGCAAAGCTGAAGGATTTGTCGGGATCGGCCAGGAAGGAACTGGATCAGCGCTATTCATCGCTGGTGCCCAATGTTTCAAAACTGAAATTCATCGACCGTCTTGTCGCCGATAGCCGCACAGTCGCCCTCAACCACACTGCGGGTCTTTCCACACCGCAGCAGGTCCAGATGGTTCTGTTTTCCCTATTCGGTCTGATGGATGAAAAGGATGCCTACAAGGCAGAGTTGAAGAAACTGATCCGCAATCGCGAGGCTGCATTGTATCGCGAGCTTGGACTGGAACCGCAGAGCGACGTCAATGAAGTGGATTATTACACACTTCTCGATCTGGAAGACATCGCGGGCCGACTCTATGGCGACGAGTTTGCTGCATGGGTCAAGAAGAACATATCGCCGACTGAGCTCTTGTTCCGGATTGCCGACGAAACCGGTATCGTTCTCTTGCCGGGCACAGGCTTTGGTACGCAGCAACCGGCTGGCCGCGCATCGCTCGCCAATCTCAACGAGTATGAATATGCAGCCATCGGGCGCGCATTGCGGACGATGGCTGACGAAGTCTATCAAAAGGAATTCAAATCCAAGAAATGATGGGGTGCAGCTTGGCCTTGAGCCAACGCTGCCTTTTGAAACCAAAACGCCGGTCTGTTTCACGCAGATCGGCGTTTTCATGAGGCGCCCCAAATTCATCATACAAGTTTTGACGAAATAGACGATAACACTGATAACTCGTATCACCTGACTTGTGAGCACTCCACGGGCCTGCTACCACAGGAGTACGGAAAACAATGTGCAGGACCGCGATGATGGCAACAAGAAGCAATGAAACATCTGCCCGTCCTGCGGGCAATCTTGTTGTCAAAGTCAGTGGCGAGCTGAAAAAACTGATCCAGTCCGGTGAGTTCAAGCCGGGAATGAAACTGCCCAGCGAAGCAAAGCTGACTGAAGCCTACGGGGTCAGCCGCACGGTTATTCGCGAGGCGGTGGCTGCCCTGCGAGCCGACGGGCTCGTCGAGGCCCGGCAGGGAGCCGGGGTTTTTGTGCTTGAGGCGCAATCAGCGGAAACTCTGCCATTTCACAACCTAGATTATGACCGGGTTTCATCGGTCATTGAGCTGCTCGAGCTGCGCACAGGCGTAGAAGTAGAGGCTGCAGGACTTGCAGCGCTGCGTCGCTCTCCCCAACAGGAAGAGGCTATCATCAACTGCCACCGGCAAGTAGTCACCTGCCTGGAAGCTGGGCAACCGACAGCGGAGGCGGATTTCGCGTTGCATCTGGCGATTGCTGATGCGGCCAACAATCCTCGCTTTCGCGAGTTCCTGACGATGATCGGCAGCGGTGTTATTCCGCGTGCGGCTTTACAGTCCCAGTCAGATACAAATTCTGCCGATTATATCGCGCGTATTCATGAGGAGCACTCCCAGATCATCGAGGCCATTTCCAATGGTGACGAAGAGGCTGCACGGTCGGCAATGCGGCGGCACTTGAAGGGGAGTCAGATGCGATACCGCAGCATTCTCAGGCAAGTTCGCTCTAACTTATAATATAAGTTATTGACATATAATATCTGAATGCGCTAGGTCATATGCAGACATCAAAAAAGGGGTCAACATATGGAACCGCAGCAGATCAAGGAAAAGCTAGGAGCAGGATTGCTCTCCTTCCCGGTAACGCATTTCGATGCCGAGGGGCAGTTTGCGCCGGAAAGCTATAAAGCCCATGTAGAATGGCTTTCGGGCTTCGATGCACCGGTATTGTTCGCCGCCGGCGGCACCGGCGAGTTCTTTTCTCTGCGCCCGAGTGAAATTCCGACCATCGTGTCTGCGGCAAAGGAGGCCGCTGGCAACAGCGGCACAGCGATTGTTTCGGGCTGCGGCTATGGGACGGAAATGGCGATTGAAATTGCCAAGTCGGCTGAAAATGCTGGAGCGGACGGCATATTGCTTCTGCCACATTATCTGATCGATGCGCCTCAGCTGGGTCTTTACGAACATGTCAAGCGTATCTGCCAGTCGATTGGCATCGGCGTCATGGTCTATAATCGTGATAATGCTATTCTTCAGGCCGACACGCTGGCTCGCTTGTGTGATGAGTGCCCCAATCTTGTCGGTTTCAAGGATGGTGTGGGCGATATCGGGCTCGTTCGCCAGATTACGGCCAAGATGGGCGATCGCCTGACCTATCTGGGCGGGATGCCGACGGCGGAACTCTTCGCCGAAGCCTATCTGGGCGCCGGGTTCACGACCTATTCTTCAGCCGTTTTCAACTTCGTTCCTGGTCTGGCGGTGGAATTCTATCGTGCCCTGAGGGCGGGTGAACGCGCCACATGCGAGCGTATTCTCAACGAGTTCTTCTATCCGTTCATGGCAATCCGCAACCGGCAGAAGGGTTATGCCGTGGCTGCCATCAAGGCAGGCGTGCGTCTTCAGGGCTTCAAAGCCGGGAAGGTTCGGTCTCCGCTTTGCGATCTGACCAGAGAGGAAGAAGGCCTTCTCGAAGCGCTCATCGGTAAATATAGCCGCAAACAGGCGGCTTGAGCGATCAAGAGGAAAAACCGCGGGTCCATCACCCGCGGTTCCTTTATAAGACGCAATAAAGGCCGCGTTTACAGTGACGCGGCCATTTCTTTCAGGCGTTCACAGGCCTTGGTCAGTTCTGCTTCAGAAGCGGCAATGGACACGCGGATGAAGCCGGGCGCGCCAAAAGCGATACCAGGCACGCTGGATACGCCAAAATCATTGAGCAGATATCCCGCAAGATCAGTGTCGCTTTCTAACGTCGCGCCTGCGGGGGTCGTTTTGCCAATCAGTCTGCTGACACCGATGAACGCATAAAATGCGCCGTCCGGCTGGCGGAAGTCGATATTGGGTATTTCCGACAGATGGGTTGCGACAAGATCGGCGCGACGACGAAAAGTCTGTGCCGCTTCGTGCACAAAGCTCTGGTCGCCATCGAGTGCTGCTTTTGCGGCCGCCTGCGCAATGCTGCAAACGGATGTGACGCTTTGCGACTGCATCTTGTTGATCGCTGCAATGAGCGCCTTTGGACCTGCTGCATAGCCAACTCGCCAGCCCGTCATCGCGTAGGCTTTCGAGACACCGTTGACGATGAGAGTTCGTTCCCGCAATTGCGGGCAGACGCTGCCGAAGGAAACGAAGGGATGGTCGCGTAGCAAGATGTGCTCGTATATCTCATCGGAAAGGATGAGAATACGCGGGTGTTTTTCCAGCGCTGTCGCGAGCGTCTGATATTCCGCAGCGCTGTAGATCGCGCCGGTGGGATTGGATGGCGAGTTCAGCATCAACCAGCGCGTGCGTGGTGTGATGGATTTCTCAAGATGTTGTACTGTCAGTTTGAAATCATCTTGCGGCCGGCATTCAACATAGACCGGTGTGCCGCCATGCAAGGAAACGATATCGCCGTAAGAAACCCAGCAAGGTGTGGGGATAACCACTTCGTCGCCCGGTTCGAGCGTGGCGAGGAACGCATCGAACAAGATCTGTTTTGCGCCATTGGCGACGGTCAGCTCTTGCGGTGAAAAATCAAGATGATTGTCACGCTTGAACTTGGCGATAATCGCGGCGCGAAGCGCTTCGGTTCCGGCTGCTGCTCCGTAACGAATACCGCCGGCATTGACCGCTGTGCAGGCAGCATCGAGAACATGGCGCGGCGGTTCAAAATCCGGCTCGCCCAGCGACAAATCGATAATGTCTCGCCCCTCGGCACGCAGCTTTTTGGCGGCCATCGAAACAGCCATGCTCGGCGATGACTGGATGCCCGCCGATCGTCTATTTTCATATTGCATTACAATGCTCTTGTTTGTGGGTCGGGAAAGGGGAAGCCGCCCTAAAGGCGGCTTCTGACAGGATCTGCTGGTCAACCATTCACGACATAATCGAATTCTCTGTCGCGCTGCTTGGCCTCCGGGCACCGTTCATCCGCAGCGCCATAGCCGCCGCCGCCCGGCAATTGCAGGATCAGCCTGCGTCCTGCTGGGACATGCTGCCGGCCCTTGGCGTTGAGCACCGAACCGTCATCGAGCAGGACGGCGCCCGGTGCGCCGTTCTCGCCACCTTCACGCCCGCGCGGCGGGTGTTTGATGCGATCAAACATGGCATTGAAGTAGATCTCATGTCCGTCAGTCGGCGCGATCTCGACAACCTGACCAAGCCCGCCACGGAATTTTCCGGCGCCGCCGGAACCGTCGCGTAATTCCTTGCGCCAGAAAATAACCGGACCGACATGTTCCGTCGCCTCGATGGACATCGAATGAACACCGCTTGGAAAAGCGGTGGCGCTCAGCCCGTCGAGATGGGAGCGGGCACCGGCTCCACCGCTGTTGAACAGAAGAACCTCGGCACGCTGGCCGCCGTCTTTGGGGGCCTTGTCGCCGGAAAGCGGACGCGCACTAACATGAAGGTTCCAAAGCGCGCCTGAGCCTTCCGCTGGTACTCGACCGGGCAGCATCTTATGGACAGCGCCAAGCACTGCATCGGGCACCAGATGGCCGAGCACGTGGCGGACGGAAACGGGGGCAGGGTGCTGCGCGTTCAAGATACAATCCTTCGGCGCAATCACCTTGAAGGGGAGAAGCGATGCGTGATTGTTCGGGATTTCCGGCGCGATCGAGCATTTCAGGCCGTAACAGGCATAGGCAGCTGAATAGATCAGCGGGCAATTGATACCTTTGGGGCTTGGTGCAGATGTGCCGTTGAAGTCCGCAAGTATGTGATCGGCATGGACGTCGATACGCACCGCGATATCGATAGGATCGCCGTAACCGTCAACCCGCATCACGTTGGAATAAGTGCCGTGCGGCAATGCCGCCAGCTTTTCAAGCGTTGCATCATAGCTGCGTTTGAAGATGAATTCGGCCAGCCCTTCCAGATCGTCGAGCCGAAACTCATCCATCATATCCATCAAGCGGCGATGCCCGATTTCGTTGCAGGCGGCGAGGGAATAGACGTCGCCGACGACCTGATGGCTTTCGCGAACATTGTTGCGCAAAATGTTCACGAGATCCTTGTTGACCACCCCGCGTTCCGCGAATTTCATGATCGGTACAAAGATGCCTTCCTCATAAACTTCGTTGGCATCGGGGCCAAAACCACGTCCGCCCACATCCACCACATGGGCGGTGCAAGCGAAGAAACCTGTCAGCGCGCAATCGCGAAAGCTTGGTGATACGACGGTGAAATCGTGCAGGTGACCGGTGCCTTTCCACGGGTCGTTGGTGATGTAGACATCACCTTCGAAGATATTCTCGCGCCCGATATCGTTGATGAAATGGCCAACCGCTTCCGCCATCGCATTCACATGGCCGGGCGTGCCGGTCACGGCCTGCGCGATCATTTGCCCGGCGCGATTGAACACGCCAGCTGAAAGATCGCCGGATTCACGCACACTGGTGCTGAAGGCTGTACGAATGAGCGTTACGGCCTGTTCTTCAACGACCGAGATCAGGCGGTTCCACATGATCTGCATGTGGACATCGGAAATAGGTTTCACTGACATGGGTAAACTCCTTCAGGCAGCCTTGGCGCGCAGCAACAGGCAACCATCGGCCTGCATGATCGCTTCGCGGCTTGAGGTCACGATGGTCGATGTCTCGCGTTCTGTGATGACGGCTGGTCCGGCGATCCAGTCACCCGGTTTCATATCGCTGCGATCAACCACGCTTGCGTCAAGGAAACGTTCTTCAAGAACGTCGAACACCTTGCGCTTGCCGGATATTGTTGCGGTTGATTGTTTCGTGACAGGTTTGGCGGGGGTTGGTACCGCAGCATCTGCGCTGGCGCGCAGCGACCAGCTGACAATTTCGACATCCAGCCCATCGATTACGCGACCGAAGAAGCGTTCATAGCACTCATCAAAAAGCGAGCTGAAAAGTGAGGCATCCGCTTGAGTATAATCACGAACTTCGATGGTGACCGGCACTTCCCATCCCTGACCAACGTAGCGCATATAAGCAGTGCATTCGAGTGAAGGATTGGCGCTGGGTGCGCCCGAGCGCACGAAGGAGGTTGCTTCCTGCACCAGCTCGGCAATCACAGTATTGATCGCATTGGCGTCGAAGCGGCTGATGCGGCTATAAGCGCTGCGGACCGATTCAAAACCAAAAGGCGCACGCAGGAAGCCGATTGCAGAGCCGACACCGGCGCCAGGCGGGATCAGCAGATCATTGACACCAAGCTTTTCGCAAAGCCGCGCGGCATGAACTGGGGCCGCGCCGCCAAAGGCGATCATGGTGAACTCGGAAAGTTCCTTGCCGTTTTCCACCGCATGCATACGCGCGGCGTTGCTCATGTTCTCATCGACAACTTCGCTAAGACCATAAGCCGAGGTTGCGATATCTGAACCCAGCTTGCTGCCAATATCTGCATCCATGGCGTTTTCGGATGCCGAGCGCGACAGTTTCATCGACCCACCAGCAAAGCTGTCGGGATCAAGGCGACCGAGGATAACATCGGCGTCGGTTACGGTTGGGTTGACACCGCCGCGGTCGTAGCAAGCCGGTCCCGGTTCGGAGCCTGCGCTATGAGGACCGACGCGGATCTGACGCATGGAATCGACGGTTGCAATCGAACCGCCGCCTGCGCCAATCTCAACCATTTCGATGACCGGGATAGAGATTGGCATGCCGCTGCCCTTCTTGAAGCGATAGGTACGCGCCACTTCGAAGGTCTTCGACGTTTTCGGCGTCTGCTGTTCAATCAGGCAGATTTTTGCGGTAGTGCCGCCCATATCGTAGGACACGACCTGATCAAGCTTGTGATTGGCTGCGATATGGGCTGCGAAAATCGCGCCGCCCGCCGGTCCGGATTCAAGCAGACGAACGGGAAACTCAATGGCACTGTCGACACTGATAATGCCACCGCCCGAGTGGATCATAAAGACCGGTGCAACAAGCCCTTCATCGTGAAGACGGCCTACCAGACGATTGAGGTAAGAGGCCATCAAAGGTTTGACATAGGCATTGGCACAGACGGTATTGAAGCGTTGAAACTCACGCATCTGCGGCGAGACTTCCGACGAAATCGATACGGAAAGATCAGGCTTTCTGGCCAGCAGTCTGTCGCGGAAACGGCGCTCATGTTCGCCATTGAGATAGGAGTGGATGAAGCCGACAGCGATACTCTCATAGCCTTGCGCAACGATGCGATCACAAAGCGCTTCCATCTCGCTCTCATCCAGAGGCTTAAGCGCTTCGCCGCTTGCGCCCATGCGCTCATCAAGGACGAACCGGTCGCTGCGGTCGACCAGCGGGGCCGGGAGGACAATATCGAGATCATATTGTTCGAAGCGGCTTTCGGTGCGCATTTCGATCACGTCGCGAAAGCCTTTGGTCGTGACGAGCGCCGTTTTTGCACCGCGACGCTCGATCAGAGCGTTTGTCGCAAGAGTGGTGCCATGGATCACCGTATCGATCTGGTTCAGCGCTATCCCAGCCTTTTCCGCTACCTCGCGAATGGCTTTGACAATTGCATTTTCAGGAAACGCGTAATCGGTCAGAACCTTGGTTGAGTGCAGTGTCGAACCAACCTCCATCGCCACATCGGTGAAGGTTCCGCCAATGTCGACGCCAACCCTGATCAGTTTGCCATCTATTGTCATGTCTTGCCTAACTCCCAAGATCAGATTCTATGCGTTAAGTGCGGGGCCGGGCTGGAAGGCCACGGTTCATGCACGTGTTTCCTCGTACCGACAGGTGGTGCCTGCCGGTTCATAAATGTTGTTTGCGGTGCCTCGGCTAACTCGGAACGTTCAGACGTTCACCAGTCAGTCTGTGGTTAGTTCTTGCCGGTGAAGTCCACTCCATCAAGGGTGGTCGGCAGCTTTGCGCGATCCACACCGATCCACTTTTTGTAAAGACCGTCGAGTGAACCGTCCGCCGTATGGCGCGTGACAAAATCATTTAGATAGTCGAGCATTTCCTGATCGCCCTTGCGTACCGCCATTGCCTGGAAATTGTCAGCGACTTTGTATTTGCGACCGTAGTTGCCGCTGTTGCCAGTTTTGTCGATCACCAGCCCATAGGTCACGCTGCCCAGAATGGCATCGACCTGACCCGACAGGAGCGCCTGCACGGTAGTCGCATCATCATCGAAGCGCTTGATCTGCGTGTTGGCGGGCGCGACCTTTTTCAGGACCGGTTCGAAAACGCTGCCGCGATTAACGCCGATGATGTATTTACCCAGATCATCATTGCCCTTAATATCAACGTCGTTCTTGCCCCAGACAGTGATGTCATTGGAGGAATAGGGAATGGCGAATTGAATGACCTTGGCGCGCTCTGGCGTGATGGTCATGGATGGAACGAGAAAATCGACCATGCCATTGGTGAGAAGCGGAATACGGTTCTGACCGGTAATGCGCTCGAACTTGATCTGAACGCCCAGTTCCTTGGCAATCAGGTCAGCAACATCGACGTCATAGCCTCCATTTTTGCCGTTCTCATCGATAAAGCCCCATGGAAACTGGTCCATCTGCACGCCGATGGTAACGGTGCCCTTGGCCTTGATTTCCTCGGGCGTAGCGGCGCCAGCCGCTGTGGCGATGCATACGGATGCGAGTAGACCGAACGTGAAGCCGAGTGAAGCGTCGGAACGAGCGAAACTAGAATTGAACATGTTCTTACCTCTGGTTGTTTTATTGTTATTCAACGGGATGCATTCATCCGCTTTTCAATCCGGGCGCTGTAATAGGTGAGCGGAATGCAGATCACGAAGTAGACAAGACCGACAGCGCCGTAGACTTTGAGTGGCTCGAAAGTGATGTTGGCCATCAGCTGACCCGAGCGTGTGAGTTCGGTCAGGCCGAGCAGAGCCGCAAGGGCGGTGCCCTTGATCAGATTGACGAGGAAGCCAATCGTTGCGGGCAGGCCGATGCGAAAGGCTTGGGGAAGCACGACATCCGACATGCGGCGGATATAGCCGATACCAAGCGCGCGGGCCGCTTCATCCTGCCCTGCCGATACGGCCTCGATACTGCCCCGCCAGATTTCACCGAGAAATGCACTGGTATGGAGCGAAAGACCGATGATCAGCGCGACCCAGACATCGACATGAATGCCGAGCAGCGGCAGGCCGAAATAGACGAAGAAAAGCTGGATCAGCAGCGGTGTGCCCTGAAAGATCTGGATATGTGTCGCCATGAAATAGCGAAGCCATTTCTTGTTGCTGGTGCGTCCAAGGGCCACGATGAGACCACAGGCACCACCGAAGACGAAAGCGAGGAGTGACAGGATTACTGTCCAGCGAGCCCCTTCAAGAATGAACAAGAATTCTGCAAAGCCGAAACTGCGTATCATCGGTCTGCCTCACTTCGTCGGATAGGAAAAGTAAGTTCTGCCAATGAGTTGGAGAACAAGGGAAAAGAACTGCGAAAGCGCGAGATAGATAACGCCGAGTGCGAAATAGACTTCGAAGCTGCGGAATGTCTCGGAATCGATCATTTGACCGACATAGGTGAGTTCTTCCGCGGAAACTGAAGCCACCAGGCTGGAATTGAGCATCATCAAAATGAACTGGCTGCAAAGCGCTGGGTAAACCGCGCGAATGGCTGGCCGAAAGATGATGAAGCGATAGACTTCAAGTGTGTGAAGACCAAGCGCCCGTCCTGCTTCCACCTGCCCCTTATTGATGGAGTCCACCCCACCGCGCACGATTTCGGCTGCATAAGCTGCGCAGTTGAGCGTCATGGCGAGAATTGCCGCCTGTGTGGCTGTCAAGGTGACGCCAAGGGAAGGCATTCCGAAGAAGATGAAAAATACCTGCACCAGAAACGGCGTGTTGCGGATCAATTCGATATAGGCAAATGCCACCCGGGATACGGTTCGTATCGAGCTCATGCGCATCAACATAAAGACAATGCCGAGCATCAAACCAAGCGCCATCGAGATGGAGGATATCTTTAGGGTTTGTAATGCGCCGCTTAGCAGCAGCGGCCAGGCCGCCAGAACCGGCCCCATGTCGAAACTATATTGCATTGGCAAGCTCCCGTTATTTCGTCTGGTTCCCCTTTGTGGTTAGTGATTGAGAATCTGGCCCAGAAATGCCTTGGCGCGTTCGTGCTTGGGATTGCCGAAAAACTCTGCAGGAGGGGCGCTTTCGATAATCTCCCCGCGATCCATGAAGATGACACGGTGCGCAACGGCGCGCGCAAAACCCATTTCATGTGTTACGCAGATCATCGTGATACCGTCGTCCGCAAGCGAGATCATGGTATCGAGGACTTCTTTCACCATTTCAGGATCAAGCGCTGATGTGGGTTCATCAAACAACATGATCTTTGGCCCCATGCAAAGCGCGCGAGCAATGGCCACACGCTGCTGCTGACCTCCGGAAAGCTGGGCTGGATATTTGTTGGCCTGTTCGGCGATATGCACCCGCTTGAGAAAATGCATGGCCTTTTCTTTGGCCTCGGCTGTTGAAGCTTTATGTACGCGGCGCGGCGCCAGCATACAGTTTTCGAGTACGGTCATATGGGGGAAAAGGTTGAACTGTTGAAACACCATACCGACGTCGCGCCGGATATGATCGACATTGGCCCCTTTGTTGCCTAGTCGTGTTCCATTCACATCGATGGTGCCGTCCTGAATCTCTTCAAGATGATTGATACAGCGAATAAGCGTTGATTTACCCGAACCGGAAGGGCCGCACAGAACGATATGTTCGCCCCGCTTCACGTGTAGATCCACATTCTTGAGTACGTGAAGCTGGCCATACCATTTATTGACCGCGCTCATCGTGATGGCTTGTTCAGACATCTATCTCTCGCTTCATATGTGTAGGCAGAACGGAAATTGCCCGCTCAGGGCTGAACTTCAAAAATGGCGTCGACTTCGACAGCAAATCCGCGTGGCAGAGAGCCTGCTCCCAATGCCGTGCGGGCATGTCGGCCTTTCTCGCCGAGAACTTCGACCAGAAGATCGGAGGCGCCATCGATAACGGCGGGATGGTCTTTGAAGCTGGGCACGGCATTTACAAAGCCGCGCACCTGCAAACAGGCCGAAATGCGGTCGAGATCGCCATCAACGGCCATTGAGGCGCGTGCCAGAAGATTGAGCGCGCAGACACGCGCTGCCTGATACGCCTCCGCTATATCCATAGTGTCGCCGACGACGCCCAGATAACGGTCAACGCCATTGACGCGCGGCACCTGTCCGGAAATGTAGAGTGTGCTTCCACTCAACCGAAACGGAACATAGGTTCCGCTCGGGGCCGTCACACTGGGCAGGGCAAGGCCCAACTCCGCCAGTCTGGAAGAAACGATTCCCATCTCGAATTCCCCTGTTTTTGTTCGCCTGTTCTGCAATTGCTGTAGCATGGAACTACCTGCAACTGCGTAGTGATAATATCACATGGCGCCTTTTTGTGATGTTAGGTTTGCTGAAATAATATCACTTGTCAAGAATGAATCTCGGGCGTCTATTTTGGTAAAAAAGCGATTGATACTGGACATTACGATATGGAAAACAGCATGTTGATCAATCTTTGAACGAATTCAGAGGGCTGTCCTAAGTGGCTGAATATCTACTTTTGTCGAGGCATTTTGTTCCGATAGTGCCTGTTAGGCGCTCCACGGGGCACCAGATTGAGTGGCACAGCGAAGCGTGATTTTAAGTGATATTATCACTGATATGATGATAGTATCTTGTCTTGAGCGTGCTTACCGCGTATCACCATGGAAAGACGATATTTTCACCGGGGTAGCCTCATATTGAAAACACTGACTGCGCGAACGATTGAGAGCCTCAAGACACTGATCGGTGACGGTACGCTTCAGGTCGGCGACAAGTTGCCGACCCTTGTCGAACTTGGGGACAAGCTTGGTGTCAGCCGCACGGTTATCCGGGAAGCTGTGGCGGCTCTGCGCTCTGACGGATTGTTGGAAGCAAAGCACGGGGTCGGAATATTCATTCGCGATCCCGGAAAGGCAGCATCTCCCGTTTCAGACGATTCCATGCTGGAGCCGTTGGCGCGGCTTTCGCTTCCATTTATGGATTTGCTTGAGTTGCGTATGGCTTTTGAAGTCCATGCCGCCGGATTGGCCGCACAGCGCCGGTCATGGGCGCAGGAAGCAAACATGTGGGATGCGCTGAAGCAGTTCGAGGCTTCTATTGAAAATGAAGAAGCGCTGGATGAACTGGACTTCATTTTCCACCGGTCCATATCGGAAGCAACCAATAATCTGGCGTTTATCGAGTTTTTCAGCGTCATGAGCCTGAAAATACTGCCACAGCCAGCATTTTCGCGGGATCTGAACCCCTCACTTATCACGCCTGATTATATCCAGAACACGGTCATCGAGCATCGCGCGATTTGTGAAGCGATCAGCGCCGGAAATGCAGAGCAGGCACGTGAAGCGATGCAGGCACATCTCAATCGCAGCCATCAGCGCTATCGCGGGTTCAACGGCGCTTTCGGATCGCCATTGAGTAATATTGTGGATAGCTGAAACCTATTCAGTAAGCGCTATCGACCGACGGATTATGGCCGCTACCTTCAACATTCGGGCGGTGAGGGCGGTACGACCGGCTGTTCGAAAGTGCGCTGCAACTGCCCCCAGCCCGGATCGTGCATATGGGCGTCCAGTCCGGCTCTTGCAACCAGCGCACGCGCCTCTGCTTCACCGAAGGCAAGCGCCTCGTGCATATCAGCAGTTAGGACCACGCCGTCCTGCATGATAATCTTGCCATCGACGATGACGGTATCAACATCGCTGCCAAGAACCTGATGAACCAGCCGATGGACGGGCATCCAATTGGGTGTCAGATGCGGTTTGCGCATATCGATGATCGCGATATCCGCTTTCTTGCCAGTTTCAAGAGAACCGATCTCATGATCCATACCAATCGCACGCGCTGCGTCGATGGTGATCATCTCGAAAACTTTGCCGGGCGGCAGAAGGTAGCGGTCGTGATTGTGCAATATATGCTGGGTCGATTGCGCGATCCGCGCGACCTGCAGCATATCGAAATGGCGGCTCGGCGCTGCGCCATCGGACGTAATAGCAACAGGCACGCCCCGCGCCAGCATCTGCATAATCGGCGTGGAACGTCCGGGCGGCGCATGGGTGACGTGGGTGCCCGTTTCGGCGAGGATATCAATTTCCTCATGAGAGATGCCCCAGCAGTGCTGCAAATGCACGTCAGGACCCAGCAGCGCGTTTTCCTTATCTTGATAAGCCATCCGAATTTGCCCGGCAAAGGCATCCGAATGGATGCGCACACCCCATTTGCGTGCCGTTTCGCGAATACGACGCGCTTGCATCCGGTCGTTCTGCGTCAGATTGACCGCGAAATCCGGTGTGGAAGCGTTAGAAGGCTCGACCGAAGGGACGATTGTGAAAGGCGTCAGAAAAACCTTAATGCGGCCCTCGGCTGTTCCGTTAAGGCTTTCGACGGTGGCTTCAGCGCCCTCAATCATTTCTTCGAATGAAACAGTGTGACGCACAGGCTTGCCGCTCTCCCATCGCGTCACCGATTGCGGCCAGGGTAGTCCAGCGGGGCCAACGCAGATGATCTCGCGCAGACCGAGTTCCGAATAGGCGCGCGCGTGATTGGCTGCAAAGACCGGATCGTCGCTGCGCGGCATGGAGGTGATGATGCTGGCAGAGGTTGTTACGCCTGCGCGCAGTCGCTCCAGACCGGAAACGAGGCCATCGGCGTACCAGTAGTCGCGGGTTACATAATGATAATAGGTTGGTGTGACGATCCGCATCCAGAGTGAATTGGTGTCGGCGGCAATGCTGCGTATCAGCGCGTGACCAGCGTGGCCGTGCGCGTCGATGAGGCCCGGAATGAGCATCTTCCCACGGCAGTCGATTGCATTCTTGTCAGTATGGCGAGGAGCGAGTTCCTGCGATGTGCCAATATCGACAATTCTGTCGTTCTCGATTGCTACAGCTCCATCTTCGATGATCCGCCGTGTTTTATCGACTGTCACGACAGTCCCGTGAAGCAGCAGCAATCCAGTCATATCTTCCCCTTTTTTATGTCCAAGACGACAGCGTTTGACACTGTGCGGTCTCATATCGATGTGTCGATGTTTTTGAACTTAATTGGCGACAATATCGTTGACAATAAAAGAATGGATTAAGATACTGCGACGAAATTCAGTCCAACAATCTTATCGTTATAGATGAGGGGAAAAGCATGTCGCGTTTAAATAGGTTTTTTATATCGGCCCTGACGGCAGCTGCTATTGCGGCGCCGGCGCTGGCCAGTTCTGCCGACGCGGCTACGTTACGTTGGGGCAGTCGTGCGGATATCTACTCGCTCGATCCAGATTCTGTTCCGTCCACATCCAATCTGGCTTTCCTGAACCACATTTACGAAGGTCTGATCCGTTACGGCCCGAACTTCGAGATCGAGCCTGCGCTGGCTACCGAATGGAAGCTGGTCGATAACAAGTTCTGGCGTTTTACCCTTCGCAAGGGCGTGAAGTTCCACAACGGCGCAGATTTTACGGCTGATGACGTTGTGGCCTCGATGAACCGTGTTTCCGACCCGACATCACCTCTGCGCGGCAATATTCCGCTCTATGTTGGTGTCAAGAAAGTGGACGATTCCACGGTGGATATCGAGGTTTCGGCACCGTCGGCGCTGTTCCTCAATGACATGACCAATATTTTCATGTTCAACGCGAAGTGGCTGAAGGATAATGACGCCGAAAAGCCGACCGATATCGCGTCCAAGACCGAGAATTATGCTACGCATAACACCAACGGCACGGGCCCGTTCAAGCTCGACAGCCGTGTACCTGATTCAAAGACGGTTCTGATCGTCAATGATCAATGGTGGGACCAGAAAAAGCACAATCTGGATCGCATCGAATACATTCCGATTTCTTCGGCTGCGACACGCGTTGCGGCGCTTCTCTCTAATGAAATTGACCTGGTCGATTCAGCACCCATTCAGGATATTCCGCGTCTGGAATCGACGCCGGGCATCAAGGTCGACAAACGCACCGAGCTGCGCACAGTATTTATCGGCTTTAACGGCAAGGAGAAGCTTGAGGATGGGCGTCCGAACCCGTTTCTCGATGTCCGCGTGCGTCAGGCCGTCGAGGCAAGTATCGATCGTGATCTCATCAACAAGAAAATCATGCGCGGTCTGGCGCGTCCTTCCGGTTCGCTGATTGCGCCGGAAATCGCAGGCTATTCGAAAGCGCTCGACACTTATCAGCCAGCCGATCCCAAGCTTGCCCAAAAGCTGCTTGAAGATGCTGGTCAGAAAGGCCTGACTTTCAACTATCTTTGCATGAATGATGAGAGCATCAACGAGGAAGATATCTGCTCGGGCATCGCCAATATGATGAAACGTGGCGGGTTCGAACCGTCCATCGATATGGGGCCGCGTGCCGTTCAGCAGCCCAAGCGCACCAATGGCAAGGCCGATATGTTCAATCTGAGCTGGGCCAATGAGCCGACGCTCGATGCCTATTCGTTGCTTTCGCAGGTGCTTTCCACGCGCAGCGGTTCGACCGGCGTATCCAACTATGGTGGCTGGTCTTATCCTGAACTCGATGAGCTGATGAAAAAAGCGGCGCAGGAGCCGGATACGGCGAAGCGCTTGGCGCTGGAAGAACAGGCGCTGAAAGTTGCCAAGGACAAGGCTATTCTGATCCCGCTTCATCAGCAGCCTATCGCTTGGGGCATGCTGGACAAGGTCAAGAGCGTGGATTTCCGGGCCGATAACAAGCCGCGTCATTGGCACACGCAAATGGCCGAGTAAGGCCAGCAAAGCGAAAACCGAAAAGCGCTTCACCTTGGTGAGGCGCTTTTTTTATGTGGTGCACAATCTGGAGATGCGACAACACTCATTCAAAAGCCGCACTTTGATTGCTGCTCAGAAATGTGGCAGCGCCTGACCAATTGTAGAGCACAGTTGTCGACAAATAGGTTATTGAAACCCACAAAATTGTCTACAATTACGTTGACAACCTTATATCGACTGGCAATACTCCATTTCGTGATCTGGGAGGCAGGTCACCCCAAAAAAGGAGAAATCAGTATTACCCGCCTGCATGGCGTGAGCAGACACTGAAACGCAGCACCGAAACGGATGCAACGATGCATGAAAACAGACCTCCAAAAAAGGAGGCGCAAATTTCCAGAAGCGGAGCAAAATCTATGTTAAGAAAACTTGGCCTTGCGGTCACAATGCTGGCTGGGCTGACTTTGGCTGGCCACGCCGAAACGCTCAAATGGGGCGCTGCGCGCGATATCTATTCGCTTGACCCCTATTCTTATGGCGACAGCTATACACTGTCCTTCCTCAATCACATCTATGAAGGCCTCGTGCGCTACGACGCCGAGCTGAAGATCGAGCCTGCCCTTGCTGAATCTTGGGAAAATGTTTCCGAGACGGTTTGGCGCTTTCATCTGCGCAAGGGCGTCAAGTTTCATGATGGCGCTGATTTCAATGCCGACGATGTGCTTGCTTCATTGAAGCGCGTGAGCGATCCGGTTTCGCCGCTGCGTGGTAATTTGCCTGCCTACAAGTCCTCAAAGAAAGTGGACGACTACACAATCGATATCGAGTTGAGCGGCCCTTATCCGCTGCTCCTCAACGACCTCACCAATATTCACATCTTCGATGCGGGCTGGCTGAAGACCAATAATTCGGAAAAGCCGACTGACGTTGGTGCCAAGATTGAAGGTTATGCAACCTACCACACCAATGGTACGGGTCCGTTCAAGCTGGAAAGCCGCGTACCGGATTCCAAAACCATTCTGGTTAAGAACCCGGACTGGTGGGACAAAACGTCGAAATCAAACATCGACCGCATCGAGTTCAATCCGATCACTTCGGCTGCGACACGCGTGGCGGCGCTCCTCTCTGGAGAAGTCAATTTTACGGAAAGTGCGCCATCGCAGGATTTGCCGCGCCTTCAGGCACAGCCTGACCTGAAGGTCATGGAACGTACCGATTTGCGTACAGTCATGATGGGTTTCAATCGCAAGCCGAAGCTCGATAATGGATCGGAAAATAAATTCAACGATTTGCGTGTGCGTCAGGCTTTCGCACATGCGCTTGATCGTGATTTGATACAGAAGCGCATCATGCGCGGCAAGTCGCGCACGGCAGGTGCGGTGGTTGCGCCGGAAATTCCGGGCTACACGCCGGAACTGGATACCACTCTGGCCTTTGATCCGGCCTTGTCCAAGAAGCTTCTGGCCGAGGCTGGCGCCACGGATTTTCCGTTCACACTGGTTTGTACAACTGATGCCTATGTGAACGAGGAAGAACTGTGCCAGGGGCTCGTGAACATGCTGAGCCGGGGCGGTTTCAAGCCGCAGCTTGATATTGCACCAACGGCTGCGCAGGCACCGAAACGCACGGGCGGCAAGGCCGATGTCTATATCATAGGCTGGGCGACAGAGCCCATGCTCGACAGCTATTCCATTCTGTTGCAAATGATTGAAACCAAGACAGACAATGCTGGTGTTTTCAACTGGGGTGGCTGGAGCTATCCGGAAATCGACAAGCTGATCATTGAGGCATCCACGGAGATGGATCGCAGCAAGCGGCTAGCGTTGCAGACAAAGGCCTTGCAAATGGTCAAGGACGAGATCGTCATGTTGCCGCTGCATCAACAGCCGATGGCGTGGGTCATGTCGAATAAGATTGATCATATCGTCCAGTTGCCAGACAACAAGCCGCGTCACTGGCTGACGCATTTTGCCGAATAGTCTCATCAAGACGCTCCGGGGCACGCCGTTCCGGAGCGTCCTGTTCCCAAGGAATTCACATGCTGGTTTTTATCATCAAGCGTCTGGCCAATGCCATCATGGTCATGCTGGCTGTTGCCTTGCTGGCCTTTTTGATCTTTCGTCTGGCGGGCGACCCCGTCGAGATGATGGCCAACGAACAGATGACACAGGCCGACCGCGATAATCTGCGTGAGCGTCTGGGGCTTAACGATGGCCTGATGACACAATATACCCGGTTCGTGGTGAACGCCGCTCAGGGCAATTTCGGCATTTCCTATCGCAATGGTCAGGATGTGCTTGGCCTTATCGCCGAGCGGTTTCCGGCAACACTGGAACTGGTGCTGGTGGCCACCTTGATCTCGTTGTTGCTTGGCCTTCCTCTTGGCGTACTAACAGCAATTAAACGTGGCAAATGGTATACGGAGGGATTACAGTTTCTCTCCATTGTCGGTGTTTCGCTGCCAAGTTTTGTGGTCGGTATACTGCTCATTCTGGTTTTTTCGGTCACGCTTGGCTGGTTCCCGGCATTCGGACGGGGTGATGTCGTACAGCTTGGCTGGTGGTCCACGGGATTGTTGACGCATTCCGGTCGTATCGCGATTTTGCTACCGGCCATTGCGCTCTCGCTTTATCAAGTCACGCTTGTCATGCGTCTGGTTCGCGCAGAAATGTTGGAAGTGCTGCGTTCGGACTACGTGAAATTCGCCCGTGCCCGCGGTATTCCGCGCTGGCGTATCTATTTCCGTCATGCGCTTCGCAACTGCCTTATGCCGGTTGTGACGATGACAGCGATGAATGTCGGTTCGCTGATCGCCTTCGCGCTGATCACCGAAACCGTGTTTCAATGGCCGGGCATGGGCATGTTGTTCATTCAGGCCGTTACCTTCCTCGATATCCCGGTCATGGCAGCCTATCTCTGCATCATTTCCTTCATCTTCGTTGTACTCAACACTTTCGTGGACATTGCCTATGCGGTGATCGATCCACGCCTGCGCACGGCGCGTTGAGTTGCCCATGGAACCGATTGTGGAGTCAAAGCCGATGAGCACCCCAACCACGCAAACCACTACCATCTCCCGCCCGTCGGTTGTACAGCGGATTCGTAAAAGCGACTTGTGGTGGTCGTTCACACACAGCAAGACCGCAATGATCAGCGCAGCACTGCTTGCAATCCTGATCTTGACGGCATTGTTTGCACCCCTCATTGCACCGCAAAACCCCTATGATGGCGCTGCACTCGATATGTGGAAAGCAGAGCTGCCGCCTATCTGGGAAGACGGCGGCGAATGGCCCTTCCTGCTGGGCACCGACACGCAAGGGCGCGATATGCTGTCAGCCATTCTTTATGGCACGCGCATTTCCATCGTTATCGGCATCGCTTCCGTTGTGCTTTCCTTGGTCATCGGCATGAGTGCCGGTTTGGTCTCAGGCTATTTCGGCGGTTTTATCGACAATCTACTGATGCGCATCGGCGATATCACGCTGTCGATCCCGACCATTCTGGTCGCCATTCTGGTTTCAACCGTCGTGCGACAGATGTTGCCTGTCAGCCTGCGCGAGGTCGGAGCATCCGCGGTTCTCATTCTGGCCATCGCGCTTTCCGCATGGGTGCAATATGCCCGTACTGTCCGCGCTCAGGCCATCGTTGAAACCGGCAAGGATTATGTATCCGCCGCCCGTCTGATCGGCGTTCCGGCGCGCCGCATCATGGCAAGGCATATTCTGCCCAATACGCTGACGCCCATCATGGTGGCGGCAACGCTTAACTTCGGCATGGCCATTCTTACCGAAGCCACGCTGTCCTTCCTCGGTATCGGCATGCCGCCGAGCCAGCCTTCTCTCGGGACACTGATCCGCATCGGTAACCAGTTCCTGTTTTCCGGTTCCTGGTGGATCGTGCTCTTCCCTGTCATTCAGCTCTGCCTGCTGGTCGTGGCCGTCAATATGCTTGGCGACTGGCTGCGCGATGCTCTCAATCCGAAACTGAGGTAATATCGATGAACAATCTTTTGCTCCGCAATGTGCGCCCTATGGCTGGCGATACGTGCGATGTCTTGATCAAGGATGGGAAGATTGCGGGTTTCGGACGGTTCGAGGCGAAGCCGGGTATGGCCATCGAAGATGGTGGCAATGCAATCATGGCGCCCGGCCTGATTGATGCGCATACGCATCTCGACAAGACGACCTGGGGCATGCCCTGGCATGTCAATAATCGTGCCGCGATCCTGCGCGAACGTATCGACTTCGAACGCGAGCACCGACTGGAAATCGGCCTTGATCCGCATCGTCAGTCAATGCGTCATGCAATCGGTCTTGCTGCCCATGGCGCAACGCATATCCGCAGCCATGTCGATATCGACCCCACTCACGGATTGTCATTGGTCGAAGGCGTCTGGGCAACACGCGAGAAGCTGAAAGGCATCATCGATATCGAGATCGTTGCATTCCCGCAGTCGGGTCTGATGGTCATGCCTGGTACGGAAGAATTGCTCGATGAGGCCTTGCGTCAGGGTTGTGAAGTTCTGGGGGGTATTGATCCATGCGGTATTGATCGCGACCCAAAGGGTCAGCTCGATATTCTGTTCGCGCTCGCACTCAAGCACGGCGTACCGATTGATATTCATCTGCATGAGACCGGCGATCTTGGCGCGTTCACGATGGAACTCATCTTTGAGCGTATCCGCGCCAACGGTATGGAAGGGAAGGTGGCGATCAGCCATGCTTTCGCGCTCGGCATGAATGATTATTTGCGCGTCGGCCAGTTGATCGAACAGATCGCGGCTCTGGATGTCGCAATTTTGACGACCGGCGCGCCATCGGCCACGGTGCCGTCGATCAAACGCCTGAATGAAGCGGGCGTGCGCGTTGGTGGTGGTTGTGATGGCATTCGCGACACCTGGGGACCTTGGGGCCAGCCGGATATGCTGGATCGTGCCAAGATCATCGGCATGAAAAACGGCGTCCGCTCGGACCATGATCTGGAACATCTCCTGTACATCGTCTCTCAAGGCGGCGCGGATGTGATGCGTCTTGAAAACTATGGTCTCGATGTGGGCTGCAATGCCGACTTCACCCTTTTGACGGGTGAAACATTGGCCCATGCCGTGGTGGATATCGCGCCGCGCCCTCTGGTGGTCAAGAACGGTCGCGTCACTGCACGCAACGGCGTTGCTGTGGTGGAGATGCCGTGATGAACAACGCTATGGACACATTAACCCTCGGTCAGCGACCTGATGGACGGACTCTGATTACTGCCAGTTGGGTGGTTGGGCACAAGGATGGCGGCCATACGCTTTTGCGCAATGGTGAAGTCGTTTTTGAACACGGCGAGATTGTCTTTGTTGGACATGGCTTCACCGGAGAACTGGCGCGCCGCATCGATTTCGGCAATGCGCTAATCTCGCCGGGTCTCATTGATCTTGATGCCTTGTCGGACCTCGACACCACCATTCTTGGCATAGACAACCATCCTGGTTGGGCCAAGGGTCGCGTCTGGCCACGGTCTTATATCGAGGCTGGCCCTTATGAGATGTACAGTCAGGACGAGCTGGCTTTTCAAAAGCGCTTTGCGTTCGGCCAACTCCTGTTGAACGGGATCACCACGGCAGCGCCTATCGCCTCTCTATTCTATCGAGAATGGGGCGAAACAGTTGCCGAGTTCGATGCTGCTGCCGAGGCGGCTGGTGAACTGGGGCTACGCGTTTACCTGAGTCCTGCCTACCGTTCCGGCGGTATGGTTCTGGAAGAACCGGGAAAGATTATTCCGGTTTTCGACGAAGAGCGTGGTTTTCAGGGGCTGAAAGACGCCATTGCCTATATCGAGCGCCAGAATGGGCGTCACGGCGATCTGGTGCGCGGTATGTTGGCCCCGGATCGGGTCGAGACTTCGACACTTGGATTGTTGCAACGCACTGATGCAGCGGCGCGCGACCTTGGCTGCAAGTTCCGTCTTCACATGGCTCAAGGCACGATGGAAGTCGATACTGTGCGGATGCTGCATGGCTCGACTGCTCCGGTCTGGCTTGCGAAACATGGTCTGCTCAGCGACCGGATGATTGCACCTCACGCGACGAATGCCACAGATGAAGATCTGGGCCTCTATGCGGCCAATGGCGTTTCCATTGTGCATTGTCCGCTGGTATCGGCACGCAGCGGTTCGATCCTCAAATCCTTCTCCGCTTGCCGCAAGCGGGGGATCAATATTGCCATGGGCACAGATACCACGCCGCCAGATATGCTCATGAATTTGCTGACGGGCCTTATCGCTGGCCGCATCGCCGATGGTGCGCCGGACCGTTTGCGGTCAGCCGATCTTTTTGACGCGGCGACCATTGGTGGCGCAAAAGCACTCGGACGCGATGATCTCGGTCACCTCTCACGGGGTGCGAGAGCGGATATAGCGATCTTCGATCTCGACGATACCATCATGGCCGCGACAGTTGACCCCATCACGACCATTGTCACAGGCGGTTCGGGCAAGATCACGCGCGCGGTCTTTGTCGATGGCCGCGCTTCCATGATTAATCGAAAGCTTGCAGGGTTGGATATGGAACAAGCTCGTCGTCAGGCACAGGCCCAGTTCGACGGACTTATCGCCAAATATCCCGAGCGCAGCTGGAACCATCCTCCTGTCGCGGAAATCTTCCCTTCCAGCTATCCGATAGAAGGTGATTTCAATGCATGACATGCAAGAACCAATCATTGAAGTGCGCAATCTGCGCGTGGATTTTCCAGGGCGTCATGGCACGGTTACCGCTCTGTCAGATGTCAGCCTGTCGATCCGGCCCGGTGAAATCCTTGGTGTTGTGGGTGAATCCGGTGCTGGCAAGTCGATGACCGGTCTGGCCATTCAGGGCCTGCTGGAAGCGCCTGGGCATATCGCCGACGGTGAAGTGTGGCTTGGCAAGCGCCGGATAGACACACTGGATGACCGCGCCATGGAGAAAATTCGCGGACGTGAAATCGGCGCGATCTTTCAGGATCCGCTCACCTCGCTCAATCCGCTGTTCACGGTGGGCGCGCAGCTTGTCGAAACGATCCGGCGGCATCTTGGTCTTGGCAAGGCTCAGGCGCGTGAACGGGCTATCCAGTTGCTGCGCGATGTTGGCATTCCTTCGCCGGAGGACCGCGTCAACCAGTATCCGCATCAGTTCTCGGGCGGTATGCGGCAGCGCGTGGTGATTGCACTTGCACTTGCCGCTTCCCCTAAGCTCGTCATTGCCGATGAACCGACGACGGCGCTGGACGTATCGATCCAGGCACAGATCATTTCGCTCCTGCGGAAACTCTGCAAGGAAAAGCAAACCGCCGTTATGCTCGTTACGCACGATATGGGCGTGATTGCCGAAGCCGCTGATCGCATTGCCGTAATGTATGCGGGGCGACTGATTGAGATCGGGCCTGTCGAACAGGTTCTGCATAAGCCGCGTCACCCCTATACACAGGGCTTGATGGCCTCGATCCCTTCGCTTGGTGCGCGCGTGGAAAAGCTGAATCAGATCGATGGCTCAATGCCGCGTCTTGACGCTATTCCCAAGGGCTGCGCTTTCAATCCGCGTTGCAAGGTCGCGGTGCCACGCTGTCTTGAGGAGCGCCCCGAACTCAACCTTATCAGTCAAAACCCCAACCTTGGCGCAAGCGCTTGTTGGCTCAACGCAGGAGGCAGCGTATGACGAATCCGTCGAAAGAAACTGCGGCTTTGACCGTCGAGCGTCTGGTCAAGACATTTGATGTCTCGGCTCCATGGCTCAACAGAGTGATCGAGCGCAAGCCGCGCCAGTACCTCCAGGCTGTCAACGATATCAGCTTTACGGTGCCAGCAGGCGGTTGTCTGAGTATCGTTGGTGAAAGTGGATGCGGAAAGTCAACCGTGGCCCGACTGGTCACCGGATTGCATGGCGCGACAAGCGGCCAAATGCGGTTTGCGCCCGGCAAAAGTGGTGCGCCATTGACGGCGCAGATGATATTTCAGGACCCTTATGCCTCGCTCAATCCTCGTTGGCGCGTCAAGAACATCATCGCTGAGCCATTGCGGGAATTGAAACTGCGTAAGACGGCGGCGGAAGTCACCGAGCGCGTGGAGCAACTTCTGCGTACTGTCGGGCTTTCACCCTCCGACGGCGAAAAGTTTCCGCATGAGTTTTCCGGTGGGCAACGGCAGCGCATTTCAATTGCGCGTGCCTTGGCGAGCGAGCCTGAGTTTCTTGTTTGCGACGAGCCGACTTCGGCGCTGGACGTTTCGGTGCAGGCGCAGGTGCTCAATCTTATGCGCCGCTTGCAGGATGAGCTGGGCCTGACCTACCTCTTCATCAGCCATGATATGAGCGTCGTTCGCCACATGTCCGATCGTATCGCGGTCATGTATCTGGGGCGGATTGTTGAAGAGGGTAATACGGAAGAACTCTTCGCGCAGCCGCGTCATCCCTATACGCAGCTTTTGTTGCAGACGATCCCCAACATTGAATCTCCCAATCGCAACCGCACACCGGCAAGCGGTGAAGTTCCAAGCCCGCTGAAACCGCCTTCGGGTTGCACATTCCATCCGCGGTGTCCGTTTGCGGTGGCGCGCTGTGCGCAAGAAGCGCCGAAGATGCAGACTTTGTCGAATGGCACACGCGTCGCCTGTCATCTGGTGGAAGAGGCCGCAGCAGCTGCCTGATATAGGTAGGGTGTTCAGGCACCGCGTTGGGCTACTGTTGCACGTTTAAAGCAGGTGCCGAGATCTGCGGATAAGTGCTCCAGTCGGGATTAAAGCGGGTTGTTAAATTGTCGACAATATGAAATATTATTGTAGATAATAAATCAGGTTCTGGGGACGTGATGGAATTCGATTTTGAAGAGTTGGACCCTCAAAGCCGTTACAGGCTTCTGACGAATTTCATCGGTCCACGACCGATAGCACTTGTGACAACCCGTTCACCAGCAGGCCATAGCAATGCCGCGCCGATGAGTTTCTTCAACGTGTTTTCGCACGACCCGGCCATTGTCGTTCTGGGCATTCAACCACGTCTTTCCGGTGAGGAGAAGGACACGCTGGCGAATATCCGTCGCACTGGCGAGTTCGCAATCAGCATGATCGACATGGCATTGTCGGAACAGATGCTGATCTGCGGATTGGGTTTCGACAGCGAGGTCGATGAGCTTGAGATGGCGGGGCTGTCAGCGACACCCTGCCAGAAAATCGATGTCTCTTTTGCTGAGCAGGCACCTTGCACCTTCGAGTGCCGTGTCGAACGTGTGATCGATTATCCGCGTCGCGCGCTTATCCTGGGTGAGGTGGTGCATATGCACGTTCGTCGCAATTGTCTGGATGCCGACGGCCACTACGTCGATCCCGAATTCTATCAACCGATTGCCCGGCTTCACGCCGACAATTACATCACTTCAGATCGTCAGTTCGTTTTGAAGGCACCGCCCATCGCCGATTTCGTGAAGCCGGAAAACTAGGCCAGAACGACGGTTCTTCGAGAATTTTTACCATGCACATTCATCTGATCAATCCTAACTCAACAGCGTCTATGACAGAGCAAGCTCTTGATAGTGCTCTGCTCGTCAAACACAGCAGCACCACGGTCTCAGCCTCAAATCCTGCCGACACGCCTGTCAGCATTGAAGGCGGAACCGACGAAGCACTGGCTGTGCCGGGCATGCTTGCGGAAATCCGAAAAGGTGAAGCGCAAGGTGTGGACGCCTATGTGATCGCCTGCTTTGACGATCCCGGCCTGCATGCGGCGCGAGAGATCGCGAAGGGTCCGGTACTGGGTATTTGTCAGGCGGCGGTACAGGTGGCTATGACGATCAGCCGGCGCTTTTCAATTATCACGACCTTGCCGCGGTCGGTTCCGATCATCGAAGATCTGGTCAGTGATTACGGCGCAGATCGTCATTGCAGAAAAGTGCGTGCGATCAATTTGCCGGTACTCGGCTTGGAAGATGATCCTGCGGAAGCAGAACGGCTTTTGATCAACGAGATCGAACTCGCCAAACGCGAAGATCGGGCGGAGGCGATCATTCTCGGCTGCGCGGGCATGACGTCCTTGTGCGACCGGTTGCGGGATGCAACGGGCGTTCCGGTGATCGACGGCGTTGCGGCGGCGGTGAAGCTTGCCGAAGCTTTGGTCGGAGCGGGCTACGCGACTTCGAAGGTGAACACCTATGACTATCCGCGTGTGAAGACGGGCAATACGAACGCCATCTGCGGAATATGTGCCTGAAATAGAAGCATCACGATGTATTGTTGACAATTTTGTAGGCGCTTTGCGGTTGCAATAGTTGACTTTTTCGGTCGCATCACGCTTCCTGAATCGGAACGGGAGCAAGACCATGACTGATCAGACAGGTGTCTCGACGCAGCAGATTGTTGAGAAAGTATGGCTATCCATTGCCGAGCGCCGTCTGCGTCCGGGGGTGCAGCTTAAAGAAGAGCAGATGGCGACGATTTTTCACGTCAGCCGTGCGCGTATCCGTCAGGCGCTTGCCGCGCTTGAACGGGAAGGGCTTGTCACGATTATTCCCAATCGCGGCGCTTTTGTTTGCAAGCCGACCGTGGAAGAAGCGCGGGATGTGTTCTTCGTACGCCGGACTGTTGAGCGTTGTGTGGTCGAGCGCCTTGGGCGTTCTCCGTCAAAGGACAAGATCAAGATTTTGCGCGAACATGTTGCGAAAGAACGTGTCGCCAACAAGAACAATGTCACGACCGATATTATCAAGCTGTCAGGTGGTTTTCATCTGCTGCTGGCCGAATTGACGGGGTCTGATTTTCTGTTCACAACGATGCGCGATCTCATTTCGCGCACCTCTCTCATCACGGCTGTCTACCGCAATACCAACCGCTTCAACTGCGGGCCTGATGAACACGCGGAGATTGTAGAAGCGATTCTGCATGGCGACGTCACAAAGGCCGCCGATCTGATGGCACACCACCTTGAACATGTGGAATCCGAGCTCGACCTGCGGGAAATCAATGATCTCTCCCATGATTTGAGTGCCGCACTTGCTTAAATGGGAGTGAACGGATAACGGGCGATATTCTTTTTCGTCCGAAGCCGTTGTGATTGATGGCGGATACGCCATTACTAAAATATTTCAATGAGTTGTTAGCAAAGTAAGCCAACCGGTTATTGCCCGTTTGTTTGTTTTTGTACCGTCTGCCTATTGCGCACACGGCGATTACTCGACCAAAAGCGGAACAAGTTTCGGGTGAAAACGTAAGTTTCATCCCCATAGCAAAGAAATCCGCCCACAATCTTGACATATGTCATAAGTTGGAATTAGCTTGGTTAAAATTGAGCAGATGTCGCTTCGAGGAGACCCTTGTGAGGGTGGAGCACATCGAGCTTGGGAGGAAATATTTGTGACTGGATTGTACACTGCAATCTTCGATTGTATGATCGCGTGCGGCTGTGTTTCAGGCGGAGCATCTGCCTGTCTGTGGTTGGGCGTGGAACAGAAACTGACTTGTGCCTTGCAGGGTTCTTCGCCTGAACTGGTGAAGTCTCTATGAGCTACGAGTTCAGTTTCAGCTTCCTCAGCCAGTATTGGCCGCTGCTGCTCAAAGGTACTTTGGCGACGATCCAAATGTCCCTGATTGTCACGGCGCTGGGCTTCGTGCTGGGCACGATCTGTGCGGTTGCCAGCATCAGCAAATACAAGTTCCTGCGCATTCTCGTGGCGATCTATGTCGAGGCGATCCGCAATACACCTCTGCTCGTGCAGCTGTTTCTGGTCTATTTCGGACTGTCTTCCATGGGCGTCAAATTTTCCGCCCAGACCTCGGCGCTAATCGGCCTGACCATCAATGTTGGCGCTTACTCCAGCGAGATCATTCGCGCGGGCTTGCAGGCCATTCACCCCGGCCAGCTGGAAGCTGCTGACACACTGGGACTGTCCCGGCTGCAAATGCTTGCAGGGATTATGCTGCCGCCAGCACTTGAGAAGGTTTATCCCGCTCTCGTCAGTCAGTATGTGCTGTTGATGCTGGCAACAAGTGTTGCATCGCAGATATCGGCTGAAGAGCTGACCGGAGCTGCGTCCAGAATCCAGTCGATGACCTTTCGTTCTTTCGAAGTCTATCTCGTCATTCTGGTGATTTATCTCGTTCTTTCCCTATTGATGCGGGGACTGTTCAAGCTTCTGGGGTTGGCGTTGTTTCCACGCAAACGCCGTCTTGGCACCAATCTTTAGGAGGTCGGGATGTTTACGAATTTCTCCTGGATTCACATCGAAGTTCTGCTTCAAGGCTTGGTCTGGACAGTTCTGCTTTCGATCATCGCCTTCATATTCGGCGGCCTGCTTGGCTTTGCCGTGGCGCTGGCTGGAATAGCAAAGAACAAGGCTTTGGTTGCTCTGGTCGATGGTTATACCGTTCTGGTGCAGGGCACACCGGTTCTGATCCTGATGTTCATCGTTTACTTCGGTTTGCCGGTCTTCGGCATTGAAGTTTCGTCACTTTTTGCGGCCAGCGTTGCGATGACGATCTTCGCGAGCGCCTTCCTTGGCGCCATCTGGCGAGGTAGTCTGCAATCCGTGCCACGCACGCAGTGGGAAGCATCCGATTGTCTGGCCTTGACTGGATTGCAGGGGCTGTTCCTCGTCATCATGCCCCAGGCTATTCGCATCGCAACGCCGCCAACAGTCGGCTTCATGGTCCAGATCGTCAAGAACACGTCGCTCGCATCGATCATCGGCATGGCCGAGATGACCTATATTGGCAAGGAAATCAACGCTTCGACGTTCCAGCCCTTCACGACCTATCTCGTGATCGCATTCTTCTACTTTTGCATTTGCTTCCCGCTCTCAGCGGCCAGCCGGAAATTCGAGAGGATGTACAGTGTCAGCCGTCGTTAAGTTTGTTGACGTTCATAAAAGCTATGGCTCGCTGCCGGTGCTCAGAGGTATCAATCTCGAAATTGAGAAGGGACAGGTTGTTGCTCTGATCGGACGAAGCGGTTCCGGCAAAAGCACAGCGCTTCGCTGTGTCGACCGGCTCGAAACCGTCAACAGCGGGGATATCTGGGTTTGCGATCATCGTGTCAGTGATCCCAATATCAATCTGCGCGCGCTCCGACAGGATGTTGGCATTGTCTTTCAAAGCTACAACCTCTTCCCGCATCTGACGGTTGAACAAAATATCACTCTGGCGCTGCGCTGGGTCAAGAAACTGACAAGACCCGCCGCGCGCGAAATAGCCGAGACGGTTTTGCGGCAGGTTGGACTGGCGGAAAAGATAGATTCCTATCCCGAGCAATTGTCCGGCGGACAACAGCAACGTGTAGCCATTGCCCGATCACTCGCGATGAAGCCGAAGGTCATGCTGTTCGACGAGGTCACTTCGGCGCTGGACCCTGAACTGACCGGAGAAGTGCTGAAGGTCATCGAAGATCTGGCGCGGGGTGGCATGACGATGCTGCTCGTCACCCACGAAATGGATTTTGCCCTGCGCGTGGCAGACAGAATTGTCTTCATGCATCAGGGCCAGATTTGCGAACAGGGCGAGCCGACAATTTTGGCAAATCCGCAAACACCTGAATTGCGCAGCTTCGTTGGCGCGCATCACTGAAAATCCGATCATAAGCATGTGGTGTCGATGAGGAGCGACATCATCAACAACAGGAGGAGGAAATATGACTATTCTGAACAAGAGAAGATTTCTGGCAATAATGGGACTTGGCATCGGTATGGCGGCCATGATGCCCCAGACCTCTTTTGCCGATCAACTGGATACGATCCGCCAGAAAGGCAAACTGCAGGTCGCCATTGATCTTGGCAACCCGCCCTATGCGATGCGCGATGCACAGTTCCAGCCGACCGGCTCGGAAGTCGAAACAGCGAAGCTGTTGGCCAGGGACCTGGGCGTGGATGTGGAGTTCCTGACGGTTCCAACCTCGGGTCGCATTCCGTTTCTTGTCTCCGGCAAGGCTGATTTGGCGGTGTCCACGCTTTCAATAACAAAGGAGCGGCTGGAGGTTGTTGATTTCAGCATTCCCTATGCTGAAACCGCAATTGTCGTTGCAGCACCCAAAGAAGCAAAAGTGAAATCCTATGCGGATCTAACCGATGCATCTGTTGCGGTCACGCGCGGTACGGTCAACGACACCAATCTGACGGAAAAGACGGCGGATGTTGCCGGCGTGCAGATCGTGCGGTTTGAGGATGATCCAACATCGAGTGCGGCAGTCACCAGCGGCCAGATTGCAATTTATGCAACGTCCCGCCCGCTTCTGACGGAATTGATCAAGGCCAACCCCAAGCTCGACCTCGAAGAAAAGTTTGTCGCCAAGGCTTACCCGCTGGGCATTGCACTCCGCAAGAACGAGCCGAAGCTCAAGGAATGGATCGACGCGTGGATCAAGACCAATCTCGACAACGGCAAGCTGATCGACATTTACGAAAAATATCATGGCGCTCGTCTGGACCCGCAGAAACTGCTGGCCAGTGACTTGCCTCGGTCGTGACACAACTGCCGTGGCGGGGCTGTGAAAGACACAACCCGCCACAGTGCTGGTCTGAATACTGATGGAACGGAACCTTGCTCTTGAGAACTTGGACGACCCCGAAGCCAGCAGATTGGAGCGCATCCCGAAAAGCATGAAACAGCTTTCGGAAAAGATGCGTGTTAAAACAAACATTTAGAGCGCCGATCTGATCCGGTCAGATCGAAACGAGCTCTAAGGTGCAGGAATGAAATTATGACAGACAAGTTCAGTGTGAGAGACAAGATCGCCATTGTAACAGGCGGGTTGGGGCAGCTCGGAACCCAGTTCAGCAAGTCGCTTGCCGAAGCTGGCGCCAAGGTGGCGATCTTCAGCCGCCGGGCAATCGACGCTGCCGATCTCGAAGCGAAGTTTCCGGGCTTGACGAAGAACATTCGCGTTTATGTCGCGAGTGTTACGGACAAGGCCAGCCTTGAGCAGGCAACCGAACAGCTCATCGCCGATTGGGGTGTGCCGCATATTCTGGTCAATAATGCTGGCATTGATTCAAAGCCGTCTGGCTCTGCCGACCAGAACAGCCCTTTTGAAATTTACCCGCAGAAATACTGGAACGAGATCATCGAGACCAATCTGACGGGTGTGATGCTGTGCTGTCAGGTCATCGGCTCGAAGATGGCCGACGCCAGACGCGGCAGCATCATCAATGTCGGTTCGATCTACGGCATCGTGTCGCCCAATCAGGCGCTCTATGCATATCGCGAAGCACGAGATGGCGAGCCGTTCATCAAGGCCGTCTCCTATGCGGCTTCCAAATCCGGTCTTGTCAACTTGACCCGCTATCTTGGCACCTATTGGGGAACCAAAAATGTCCGAGTAAACCTGATTTCGTTCGGTGGCGTGAAAACCGCAAACTTTGACAAGGAATTTGTGGATGCGTTTCTCGAACGCGTTCCGATGAACCGACAAGCAGAGATCGATGAATATAATGGCGTGATACAGTTTCTGGCATCCGATGCCTCGTCCTATATGACAGGTTCGAATGTCGTTGTGGATGGAGGCTTTACGGCATGGTGACAGAACAGGCAGACAATCGATATCTGACGAGGCGCGCGTTACCTGATCGTGACAAGCTGCACGTCTCGGTCGTTGAGGCGCTGGAAGCTCAGATACTTTCCGGCAAGCTCAAGATTGGCGATCGTCTGCCTGCCGAAGCCGCAATGGCGCGTGAATTCAATGTAAGCACGCGATCTGTTCGTGAAGCGCTTCAAATCCTCGAAACAAAGGGGCTCGTTCGCCGCAAACACGGTGAAAGAGCGCTTGTTGTACGTGACGATGTCGGAGAATTTCTCGGTTCGCTTGCAACGACTGTCAAACAGCTCTTTGCCAATAATTCCGACTATCTCGTCCAACTCATGGATGTGCGCCGGATCATCGAGACGGAAGTCGTGACGCGACTGAGTTCGGAAGACCTGGTGATGACGCCGGAAGTTGACGAAGCGCTTGCCAGTATGAGGGCTGCGGCTGACGCCAATGACATGGCCCGTTTTACCGATAGCGATGCCGCTTTTCATCTTGGGCTCGTACATTCCGTGGGCAACGAAATCCTCAATGTCGTTTATGACAATCTTTTCTCGATCATCATCGACGTCATCCGGGTCACGAGCCGCGTGCCGAACAAATCGCTGGAAGATGGGTTTGCCGAGCATGAGGAAATTTACAACCTCATCAAGGCCAGAGAACCCGAGACCGCCCGGCAATCCATTCGCAGACAGATCGATGAAAGTTCGCGTTATCTCAAGGTGGCGCTAGACAATTCAAATCTCAAGAACAAGGTCAAAACCAAATGAGCAACTTCGATTATTCCGATACAGACTGGGCGTCGATCGAGCGTCTTTCGAAATGGTATTCCGGCGATGTCCATGACAGTCTTGAACAACTGGGTGGCTGGGGCTATCTGGACGGTATATCGTTACAGGGTGAATTGAAGCCGGGCGAAGTGGTTTGCGGTCCCGCAGTCACGGTGCAGTTTGCGCCAAGCGAACGACGCAATCAGCCGCAGGATGTCTATCACAATGCCATCGACAACGCGCCAAAGGGCGGTATTGTTGTCGTTGATGCGTCCTGCGCGCAGGGTTCCTGCTCGGGAGAGCTGATGAGCACAGGCGCGAAAACGCGGGGCGCGGCTGCCACGATCGTCAACGGAACGGTGCGTGATATCGCGCAGGTTCGCCATCTTGGCTATCCGCTTTTCGGTCGCGCGCGGTCTCCGGTTTCGGTATCCGGCAAGATGGAACCGAAGCTCTCGCAAGTTCCAATCGAAATCGCCGGCGTGAAGATCATGCCGGGCGACGTCATCTTCGCGGATATCGATGGCGTTGTCGTCATCCCTAAGAACATGGTTGCTGCAGTCGCGGATCAGGCCGACAAGCTGGGCGCAAACGAAGCTTCGGCCCGTGACCGTATTCTAGGTGGTGAAAAGCTCCAGTCAGTGTGGCCGGTGGAGTCGAAATACGGCGCCTGATCAAGCGGCTTCTTGACATAAAAAAGCCGCCCTTGAGGCGGCCTTTCAACAGTATCGCTGACGAATCGATTACGGTGTCACGTCGAAACCGAACCACTTCTCAGAAAGACGCTTGATGGTGCCATCGGCCTTAGCGGCTTCAATGGCTTCATTGAACATCTTCTGAAGTTCAGGTTCGTTCTTGCGAAGACCAACGGCGACGCCGCGACCCAGAATGCCGCCCTTAAAGAAAGGACCGGTCATGACAATATCTTCATTGCCGGGCTTTTTGGCCGCATCGCTCAGATAAGCCAATGAAGCGACGACAAGATCGACGCGGCCCGACTTGAGGTCGAGGTCGTGCTGATCGGTGGTCTTGTATTCACGAATATCGGCAGAATCCTTGAAATACTTGTCGAGCAGCGAGAGGCCGAGCGAGGCAGTCTGTACACCGATTGTGCGGCCCTTGATTTCAGCGTTGACGTCGTCAATCGCCTTCTGAGCGGCAGCTTCGTCCTTGGCCAGATAGAGCGTTTCGCCCGTATGTGGCAGCTTTGCGAATGGGCTATCCTTCAGCGTGGCGAAGGTCTGCGGGGTCAAGCCATAAGAGACGGAAAAGTCGATGGTTTCTTCGCGTTTCGGCGTAGCGGTAAGGCCAGCCATGATTGCGTCGAACTTGCCTGCATTCAAGGCCGGGATGATGCCGTCGAAAGGCTGTGCAATCATGGTGCACTCAACCTTCATGCGGGCGCAGAGGTCTTTGCTCAATTCGATTTCATAACCGTCCAGCGTACCGTCTGGCTTGGTGAAATTATATGGACGGAACGCGCCTTCGGTCGCGATAGTGAGCTTGGTCCACTTCTTCTCTTCGGCATGGGCCGAAGCAGCGGTCACAACGAGGGCCGAAACGAGAAGGGCTTTGAACAATCCCTTGGTCTTCATCTTAATTACCTTACTGCAGTTAAGTGCTGAGCGGTCTTTTGGCATAAATCAGTGACGTTTGAAATAATCAGCCGGCGTTTTCATGGCTGATAAACTTGCGAAAACGCTCTGATTTGGAGTTTGTAAACACCTCTTCGGGCGCACCGTCTTCTTCGATCAGCCCTTGATGGACGAAGACGACCCGGTTCGACACATCACGGGCAAAGCCCATTTCGTGGGTGACGACGAGCATGGTGCGTCCTTCTTCGGCCAAGCCGCGCATGACACGCAGTACCTCGCCGACGAGTTCGGGATCAAGCGCGGAGGTTGGCTCGTCGAACAGCATCACCTTTGGCTTCATTGCCAATGCGCGGGCAATGGCGGCACGCTGTTGCTGACCACCGGAGAGATGTGAGGGGTAGAAGTCGCGCTTATCTGCGATGCCAACCTTGGCGAGTAGCGCTTCGGCCTCTGCAATGCATTCCGCGCGCTGCCGACCCTGAACATAGATCGGCGCTTCGATGATGTTTTCAAGAATGGTCTTGTGTGACCAGAGATTGAAGCTCTGGAATACCATGCCAAGTTCGGAGCGGATTCGCGAGACCTGCTTCTTGTCTGCGGGATAGGCTTCGCCCTTGGAGTTCTTGGCCATCCGGATCGTTTCGCCAGAAACGGTGACGGTGCCGGATGTTGGAATTTCCAGAAGGTTGATGCAACGCAGCAAAGTGGATTTTCCGGAGCCGGAAGAGCCAAGGATTGAGATGACTTCGCCTTCGCGTGCTTCAAGCGAAATGCCCTTCAGCACTTCATTCGCGCCAAAGCTTTTACGCAGGTTTTCGACTTTTAGCGCCACCGGTGCGTTAGGAGAGATGGCTTTACTCACGATGTTTTTCCTTCGGTGGAGATACGAGCGACGGGCTGGCGCAAATAGGGCGTGAGCCTGTATTCGGCGATCAGCAGCAAGCGTGTCAGAACGAAATTGATAGCAAGATAGATCGCGCCCGCAATCACGAACACCTCAATCACGCGGTAGCTTTCGGCAATGAGCTTGGCTGCAATGCCGGTGACTTCCATGAGCGTGATGATGGAGGCAAGCGAGGTTGCTTTGATCATCGAGATCATTTCATTGCCATAGCCGGGTAGCGCCTGTCGGATAGCAAGCGGCATCACGATCCTGCGGAAGCAGGTGAAACGCGACATGCCGCAGGCTTTTGCCGCCTCAATCTGGCCGTGCGGCACAGACAGCAGACCACCGCGAATAATCTCGCTGGCATAGGCTGCATTGTTCAGCGTCAGCGCGATGATTGCGCACCAGTATGGCTCACGGAGAATGGGCCACAAGAACGAATAGCGGATCGTCGAAAACTGGCTGAGACCATAATAGATGATGAAGATTTGCACTAGAAGCGGCGTTCCACGGAACACGAACACATAGAGCCGAGCAATCCAGTCGAGGACCTTTATTCCCGACAACCGCATCATAGCAAACAGCAGGGCAAGAATTGCGCCGCACACGATGGATATGGCCGCAAGCTGCAACGTCAACGGCACCCCGCCCATCATTGCCAGAAAGGATTCTGTGTAGAATTGACGGTTCATTTTGCCCTCCTGACGCCACGCGAGAAATGACGTTCAGCAGCTTGCAGGATGCTGCCGGAAACCGAGGAAATCAGCAGATAGAGCGCGCCTGCAATCAGGAAGAAGTTGAAAGGGAGTCCAGTCGAGCCTGCGCCGATCTGCGCCTGACGCAGAATATCGACCACGCCGACAACAGAGATCAGAGCAGATTCTTTCAACGCAACCTGCCAGACATTGCCAAGACCGGGCAGCGCATGGCGCAGGGCCAGTGGCGCGATAATACGACGAAATTTGAGCGCCTGACCCATGCCGCAGGCCGATGCAGCTTCAAGCTCTCCCTTGGATACGGCTCTGAATGCGCCGCGAAACACTTCCGTATGATGCGCACCGCAGGAAATGCCAATGGCCAGCACGCCAGCCAGAAAAGCGGGAAAGCCGATGAAGCCTTGAGCGCCGAAGAACTTTCCAAGCGCCGTAACGGCGGCGCTGCCGCCGAAATAAAACAGATAGATCACCAGAAGATCGGGAACGCCACGAATGATGGTGGTGTAGCCATCAGCAACGCCGCGCAGTGTGCGTCCGCCGGAAATCTTTGCCCAGGCGGCGAATACGCCAATGGTTGCACCCAGCAGGAAACCGACAACGGCCAGCGAGACCGTTACCAAAGCCGCCATCACGAGAACATAGCCCCAGCCGTCGGGGCCGAAGCTTAGAATGTCGAAAAAAGCCTTCATGATGCGAGAGGCCAATTCTTGAAGGATTGATTGAAGTTCATTTCACTTTCCGGCGGTCGCGCTGGACCATGTTTCATTTCGCTGCGACGGGCAGGGCAGGCTGCACACTATCTGGAATAGGATTGACGAAAACATCGCCGTTAAGCCTTTTCACGTGGTCCTGTTTGGCTTCTACAATCCGTTCGGGATGCAAAAACAGTTCCACTGCCGTGCTTCCCATGACCTTTGCAGCATGAGCCATTCCTTTATGAGCCACAGGTAATTTACCTTGCGCCACCATTTGCCACGAATGGAGCGGCGTGCCAATAGCGCAGGTAGCGCCACGCATCTGCACGGTGGGGACAACCCAGCTCACGCTACCAACGTCTGTCGAACCAACGAGGGAATTGTCTCCCTTATAGGGTTCATAAACATCTTCACAAAGAGCAAGGCCTTCCTTCGGTTCGACGCCGAAACGGCGAAAAGCGTCAGAAATGTCTTCCTTGGTCAGCGTGGCCTGAAAACGCTGTGCCATTTCCTGATCTTTTGCGTCGAATACTGGTGGTCCCAAACGCTCCAGCTCGCGCTGCATAAGCTGTTCCAGCGGCTTGTTGCCGATCAGATTGGCGTCGCCGCTAACAATTTCGCTGCGTACCGTCGTTTCCGTCATAAGCGCTGCGCCGTCGGCGATCTTCTTAACCCGCTCCAACAAGGTCTGCATCACGGGCAGACTCAGCGCGCGGATGAGATAGCGCACGCTGGCCTTGGCCTGCACGACATTGGGCGCGAAACCGCCGGAATCCGTCACAGCGTAATGAATGCGGGCCGAAGAAGGCATGTGCTCGCGCATGTAATTGACGCCGACATTCATCAACTCAACGGCGTCGAGAGCGCTGCGTCCCAAATGGGGGGCGGAGGCTGCATGGGCCGCGCGACCGGTGAAATGAAAGCTTATTTCGTTACAGGCCAGCGATACGGGGTCGTTGACGCCTGCGAAAGGTGCCGGGTGCCAGCAAAAGGCGACGTCGACATCGTCAAAAAGGCCTTCGCGCACCATGAAGCCCTTGGCTGATCCGCCTTCTTCCGCCGGGCAGCCGTAATAGCGCACACGTCCCTTGATCCCATGTGTTTCGAGATATTGCTTCACTGCCGCCGCTGCCAGAAGTGAACCGGCACCAAGCAGATTATGGCCGCAGCCATGGCCGTGTCCGCCTGCCTCGATGGGCTGTTCTTCTGCAATGCCCGCGATCTGGCTCAAGCCGGGAAGGGCATCGAATTCGCCAAGAATGGCAATGACCGGACCTTCGTCACCTGCTTCGCCCATGACGGCGGTCGGCAGTCCTGCGATGCCGCGCGAGACGCGAAACCCTTCAGCTTCAAGCATTGCAGCATGAGCTGTGCTGGACTCATATTCTTCATAATTGGTCTCAGGATGATCCCAAACCGTGTCGCTGAGTTCGAAATAAGCGGCACTTTTGCCGTCCACAATATCCCAGATATCGTGATGGTTCTTCGCCATAGCTCGACCCTCCATCGTCTGGCTCCCATTGTATTGAGGTCCGTTATTGTCGCCCTTATGTTCGGGATTGCGCTTTTCAGCGCAATCCCGTCGAAGGGAGTAATCTGAAGTGGTGCTGATTACTTCCTTCTGCGTTCATGTCAAACATTGAATTGAAAGCCATCAACCGTGAATGCCTGACCGGTTATGAAGCACGGTTCGGATGTGGCAAGGAACGTGACAAGGCGTGCCACGTCGTCAGCACAACCAAGGCGACCGAGCGCGATGCCCTTGATGACTTCATCGGCGCGTTCGGTAACATTCGTGTCGATCTCGGTGCGGATGACGCCGGGGCAGATCGCATTTACGGCGATATTCGGGCCGAGTTCCTTGGCGAGCGAGCGGGTCATGCCCAGAATGCCGGCTTTTGCGGCAGCATAGGCAAACCTGCTGACGGCTGCGGTCACACCCCCGGAAAGTGCATTGAGCGACGACATGGAAACAATGCGGCCGCCGCCCTGTTTCAGCATATGTGGCGCCGAATGCTGGATATAATTGAAGCAGCTTTTCAGGTTGATGGCGATCGCGCGGTCGAACTCATCTTCCGAAATGTCGAGAATGCCAACCGGGGCAGAACGGCCTGCATTGTTGAGCAGAAAGTCAAGACGGCCAAATGTTTCAACGGTTTGTGCGACGACTTCACCAGCCCGCTTGTGGCTGGAAACATCGGCCACGCAGGAGATCGCCTTGACGCCGAGGCCTTCAATTTCGGCTGCGGTTGCCGCCAGTTCCACTTCCAGCAGATCAACCAGCGCAATGTCATAGCCCGCACGCGCCAGATCGAGAGCGCAAGCCTTTCCGATGCCTCTTGCCCCGCCAGTAACAATGGCAACCTTGTTTTGTGAGTTCATTTCCAGATGCGCTCCTTTTTGTATTGCCACTTGATCGTATGTCTGCCACATTATTCCACAATAGGAATTTGGTTCACGTATATGAACATTGAAAACAGTGGTGAAGTTAAGTCGGCCGTTCGGGTTCTCGAGATCCTCGAATTCCTCGGTCGTGCGCATAAGCCAGTGACGCTCAAAGCAATTGTCGCTGAGCTTGGTTATCCCAAAAGCAGTACGTTCAATCTGCTGGCTACATTGGTGGCCCGCGCCTATGTGGTGCGGGACGATACCGAGTCCTATCGCATCCATGAGGCGTTTCGTGACGGGCCGGGCTGGTCGAGCGGCAGCGATGCCTATCTGATCGCAACGGCTCAGCCGATCATGGACGCCATGCGTGACAGTGAGGGCGAAACCGTTTTTCTCGGCACACGCCGCAAGGATGGGCGGGTTAAGCTTCTCGCCAAGAGCGTCAGTCATCAGGCGGTCCGCTTCGATTCTGATCTGACAGGGTCTGATCCTGCCTATTGCACGGCAATGGGGCGGGTTCTTCTGGCGCATTGGCAGCCGGAAAAGACATCTTCCTATCTGGCCAAAGAACGGATCGTTCCTTTGACGGATAAGACCGTGATCGATCGCGTACAGATACGTCGTATCATTGAAGTTGCCCGCGAGGACGGCTTTGCAATCTGTGACGAAGAGGCGGTTGTCGGCGGGTCCGGCGTCGCTGCTCCAGTTTTTGATGCCAGCGGTGAAGTGGTCGCAACGCTCAATATGGCCACCATCTCATCGCGCTTTACCGCATGCCGTCAGCGCATGATCGACGCTGTCGTCAAGCATGCGGCAGAGTTGAGCGCGCGCCTTGGATACAAACCAACAACAGCAGACAAGCAATAACATGGATATAGAATTCAAAGAAAAGCGGGTTCTGGTGACCGGAGCCGCAAGGGGAATTGGGCGGGCTATCTGCGAGGCATTTGCTGCGGACGGTGCAATCGTTACTGCTACCGATGTTTTGGACAATGAACTGACAGAATTGGCCCGTGAGGCACAGCCCGGGCGTGGCGGCTCGATCAGAACAGTACATCTGGATGTGACCGATGAAGCCGCGATAGCCGCTTTGGCGGCGGTAGAAGAGGCCAATGGAGGCTTTGATATCTTCGTCCATGTTGCCGGTGGTGTCCTCGGACAGAAGAAGCGTCCGGTGGAGAACGTTCCAGCCGCTGATTGGGATCGCATCTACGACATTAATGTGCGCGGGGCATTTCTGGTCGCCCGGGCACTTGTGCCGGCCATGAAGCGGCGGGGCACGGGCAAAATGGTCTTCATTTCCAGCGGCGCCGGTCTTGGCGTTAGCCTCACTGGCATTCAGGCCTATGCGAGCGCGAAGGCTGCGTTGATCAGTCTTGCCCGCCAACTGGGTCACGAGCTTGGACCATTCGGGATCAACGTCAATGCCGTTGCTCCCGGCTTTTTGCGCACCAGCCCTGACTATGAGCGTCAGTGGGCTTCCTATGGTGATGAGGGGCAGGCCGCAATGATCAACGAAATTCCGTTGCGCCGGATCGGACTGCCGGAAGACATCTCGAATGCTGTGCTTTTTCTCGCATCTCCCTTTGCGAGCTGGATCACGGGCCAGACATTATCGGTCAGTGGAGGGCCGACATCATGACAACTGACGCGCCTGTTCCAACCTGGACATGGTCTGAAGAACGGCTTCAGACCATCATGAATCGTGCCCGCGCTGGCCGCAGTTTCAAACCGTCTTCCTGGCAAGGCGGCGCTCGATGCGCAGTCGCTTTGTCCTTCGATTCAGACCATGACACGTTTGAACTGCGTGATGGCGGAAAATCAATATCGGCTTTGTCGCAGGGGCAGTTTGGCCCAAGGCAGGGCATCCCTCGTATCCGCGAAATTCTGCGCCGCGATAACATCCCGGCAACATTCTTCGTGCCTGCCATTTCGGCCATGCATTATCCTGATGAGCAACGCGCCCTGATCGGCGAGGGGCACGAAATTGCCCTTCATGGCTGGATACACGAGCGCAACACATTGCTTGACGGTGAAACAGAGCGCGATCTTCAACATCGTGCCGCTGATACGCTGGAAAAGATCACCGGTGTTCGCCCGGTCGGCATTCGTACGCCGTCCTGGGATTTCAGCGACAACACATTGCAGATCACTTCTGAAATGGGATTGATCTACGATTCATCGCTTATGGCGGATGTAGATTGCTACGAGCTTTTGCTTAATGGCGAGCCGTGTGGTGTCACCGAACTACCTGTGGAATGGATTCGAGATGACGCAGCCTATCTCGTCATGGACAGATGGGGTGGGTTACGCCCGCAGATCGCACCGCACGATATTCTCCAGATATTTCTCCGGGAGTTCGATGCAGCTTACGAAGAGGGTGGCATTTTCCAGCTAACCATGCATCCGGATATCATCGGGCACCGTTCGAGAATCTGGATACTGAAAGAACTGATTGCGCATATTCGCACCTATAAGGATATATGGTTTGCGACCCACGCGGATATTGCATGTTATGCCAAGCTAAATGGTTGATAACTAGAACTTTGCGGTGCAGCTGAAACTCACTTTGGCCCGATTTTTGGACCGGGTGTGTTTACGTGTACCGGTCATGCACGGATTTCATAAGGCAGAACAAAGTTCATATATATGAACCAAATTCCGCTTTTCATCGCTGGTTAGCGGGTTCAAACTCTTAGCAACCGGGCAGAGAAAAGCGCGTAATCGCCGCCCGCATTGCAGATAAAAAACACAAATACGCACGAGGGAACTATGCTGAAGAAAATTGCGGCCATTGGCCTTTGCACTTTATCGATGCTTTACAGTGGCAGCGTTTTGGCGAAAGACTGGAAAGCTGTGACCGTTGGTGTCGAGGGCGCCTTTCCGCCTTTCAACCTTACAAGCCCGGGCGGAGAGCTTCAGGGCCTTGACCTCGATGTCATCAAGGAAGTTTGCAAGCGCGCCAAGCTTGAATGCAATATTGTTGCGCAGGATTGGGACAGCCAGATTCCGTCGCTGCTAGCCGGAAAATTCGACGTAGTACTGACGATGGGCCCAAACCCAGAGCGTCGCAAGGTCATCGATTTCTCCGATCCTTATGTGATTACGCCGAATACGTTCTTGGTGCCAGCTGATGGACCTTTGGCCAATCTGCCGCATACGGGTGAAAGCCTTTCCACAGATACAGATGAAGGAAAAAAGGCGATTGCTGATCTCAAAGAAGCGTTGAAAGGCAAGACAATTGGTGCGTCGCTTTCGACCAGCCAGTTGCAGTTTGTCGAACAGAACTTCGGTGATGGCGTTCAGGTCCGCACCTATAAGGGATCGGAACAGGTTAAATTGGATCTCGAATCCGGTCGTGTTGACGGTCAGTACGATAATGTGGTTTTCGCGCGTGACCGTGCTGAGAAGAGCAATGGCAGGCTGAAGATCACCGGGCCGCTTCTGGTTGGTGGCATTCAGGCAACCAATGTCTGCATCGGCCTGCGCAAGGAAGAGCCAGAACTGAAAGCCAAGCTCGACAATGCACTGGGCGAAATGCGGGCAGATGGCACGCTCGCCAAGATGTCGGAAAAGTGGTTCTCCATGAATTTGAGCCCGAAGGGCTAAGCGAACTCCGCTCTAGTCTTTTTAGGAAAGCCCCGTTTTGCGGGGCTTTTTCTGTTTTAGGTGCCGTAAAAGGTCTGCGCCATATGGCGACGCAATTATCTTAGGCGCAAAGCGTACGACCTCATTCATCCTCTATTCAAACTGTTGGATTTAAAGCATAGTCCGGCGCATATGGAGGGACCCCAGTATGGTATCTGTAGTTAAAAAGATGGTTGCATCGCTATGTCTGGGCGGTGTGATGACAATGGTTTCGCCGCTGCTCGCAACATCCGCGTCGGCGGCAGAATTGCAGCGTTGTGCAAGCGAAGGCGGTATTTGCCGGCTGCCTTACCCGGCTGAAGTGGTCTATGGGACAGGCGGACGCAACACCTCTCGCTTTATCGATCGTCCGGAAGTGCCGTGCTCGAACCGCGTCTTTAACGATCCAGCACCGGGCAAGAAGAAGAGCTGCTCTTTCGTTGTCCGTGACCGTTACGACCGCCCCGGTCGTCCGGATCGTCCCGACCGTTATGATCGGGATCGCGATTGGCGGCCTTGCGCGAAGGAAGGCGGATATTGCGACTTCTACGGGCGCAAACGGGTTCGCTATGGCGCGAAAGGTCGCTTTATCGAACGGACTTTCCGTGACGGAGTCGATTGCGACAATTATTCGTTCGGAGATCCGGCACCGGGCAAAGGAAAAGCCTGCTACGTGCTGGATTAAGTTCAAGCATTATCTGACCCGAAGGCAGCCGTTTCAAGCTGCCTTCGTGAAGCGCGTCTTTAATGCGCGGTCACAAGGCTATGAATGATCGAAAACATCGTGCGGGCGCCATCGGCTGCGGCAAGGATGGCTTGCTGCATTGGCCCTGCCGCGCAATCACCCGCGGCATAGATACCCTTCATTGAAGTCTCGTTCATTTCGTTGCGCCACAGGCCGCCATCCTCGCGCATAGTCAGCGCCAGATCTGCCACGATGCGGGTCTGACTTTGAAGCGGCCTTATCCACAGTGACTGGATGCCTTCCCGGCGACCGTCCTTGAGCATTGCGCCGCCGATGGTGTGACCATCACCGCTAAGAACCTGTTTGATTGGCGTCGTTACCAGGTTGATTCCGGCGCGCGATAAATCGGTCAATTTGTCGGCTGGAAGATCAGCGCCGTTGGTCAATATAGTCAGACGCCCCGCCCAGTTTTTGAAAAACGGTGCATGATCCAGCATGGCGGCGTTCTCGGCAAGTACACCCCAATGCTCGCCGCGATGTTCGAAACCATCGCAGAATGGACAATGATGAACACCTCGTCCCCAGTTCTCCGCTAAGCCTTCAATCGCCGGGAGCTGATCCGACAGGCCAAGGGCCAGGAGAATTTTGGACGCAGAAACAATGTCTCCATCGACCAATTCTACTGAGTAGCCCCCATCTGTTGGCCAGATCGCCTGGGCAAGACCGTCGCGATAGGTCACTGTGTCATAACGCGATAGCTCTTCACGCGACACCTTCCGAAATTCTTGTGGCAGAATTCCATCCCGTGACAGGTAACTGTGCATGGCGGGCGCTTTTCGATTTCGGGGCTCTCCGCCATCGATGACGAGCACTTTGCGCAGAGCGCGTCCTGCGATCAAGGCTGCGGAAAGCCCCGCAGGGCCACCGCCAATGATGATGGTCTCGTAATTTTGCATGATTGTTTATCCGGTCATTTGATAGCTGTTGACGATGACGCGCCAGAGCAGTCTGCACGAACCTCCTCGACAGGACATCAAGCGGGTTAAAATCGACATGACACAACTTAAGTTACATGAAATGCTCGAGTCAATAGTCATGTAACTTATAGTGTGTCAAATTGCTTTCTGACACGAAATGTTCGATAAACAGGGCAGTCCTATCAGGCAGATATAAAGAGTGAACGCATATGAGGCAGGATAGTCGGCTCTCTCGCATGTTGCATGTTTTGATCCACATGGATCATCATGATGGCGCGATGACGTCTGAAGAAATTGCAGCGATGCTGGATACCAATTCGGTGGTGATCCGACGCACGATGGCAGGGTTACGTAAAGAGGGCTATGTGCATTCAGAGAAGGGGCACGGAGGCGGCTGGACACTGGCGCGGCCACTCGACCAGCTGACACTTTTGGACATTTACCGCGCGGTCGGGGAACCTTCTATTTTCGCTGTCGGCCCCGCCTATGACATGCCCGGTTGCGTTATAGAACAAGCGGTTAATAAAAAGCTTGAAAGTGTCTTCAAGGAAGCAGAGCAACTGCTTTTGAGCCGATTGCAGGGTGTGACCCTTGCGGATATTGCGCAGAATTTTTCTGCGGGCATGGCAGCGAACGGCCATGCAGCTAAAACAAAAAAGACATTTGATTAATGGCGCAACGGAACATCAGTTGCTGGGTCGGTAATTGCTCCCACGCGGAGCAGATTCTTACACTTTGATGACCATGACGAAACCACAATGTGGCCATCGCCGCGCCTCGAAAATCGATTCGATGTGCATCGGTTGCCAAACTTAATGCTCCCAAAATGGCATTCAGCCTCGGTTCATGATCACAGCGGTAACGCTTCTGTGAAGTTGCCGCAATTTGCCTCTATTTGCATTCCAGCATGTGCGGAATCGGAAGCAGGCCCTTTGCTTATCAGTTCTGCCTTCGAGAAGGAGAAGGATATATGTCTATTCGTTCCAAGCTTCGCACTACTGTTGCGATCCCAGTGATATCGGTCTGTGTTCTGGCGCAGCCATCTTTCGCGGATAGGCTGTCGCAGTCCTATCAAGTGGCTCAGGAAAACAGCGAGGAGCAAGCGCCGCAGGAACAGCCCGTTGAACAGCCACAGGCAGAAGGCGAGCGTCCTTCTGAGGAAGGTCAGGGGCATCGTCAGGCTGAGGAGCAGAAGCATGCTGAACGTGAGGAAGTGCAGCGCCAGGAAATAGAAAAGCAGCAAGCGGAAAAGGCGGAGGCTGCCAGGCAGGCTGAAGAACGCAAGGCGGCTGAAGCGGAAATGCAGCGTCAGGCGGCTGAACAGAAAAAGGCCGAACAAGAAGCTGCCGCACAGCAGAGGGCGGCAGAACAGGCGCAGCGTAAAGTTGAGCAGGAAGCAGCGGAACGCCAGGCTGAGAAACAGAAGCAGGAGAAGGCTGCTGCCGACGAGGCTGAAAAGCAGGCTGTCGAGCAAAAGAAGGCGGCAGAGCAAGAGACGCAGCGCCAAGCCCAAGAGAAGAAGCCTGCATCGGAAGAGAGCGCGCCGAAAGGCGAAGCTGAACCAGAACAACAGGTTCCTGCCCATAAAAAGCCAACAGCGAAGACGCCGGATGCAAACGGTGCATCGGAAGAGACCACGAAGGAGCCTGCGGAACGGCCAAAGAAGAGGCCCGCTCCTGCCGACGATGCACAGGCGCAAAAGCCATCGCCACAGCCGGAATCTGCACCTGTTCCGGTGCAACCGACCGAACCGCAGACTGGTGAAGTCACTCCCGTTCAACCTGCGGAACAGCCAGCTGTCAAAGAACAGCATGGAAAGAAGAAGCGCGACCCGTCGCCGGTAGAACAGCAACCAGCGGAACAACCAGAGGAGGCTGAGAAGAAGCCAGAGCCTGTTCCTGCAATCGTGGACGAGCGTTCCGCGGCAGAAAAGGAAGCCATCGCGAAAGATCCGTCGAAGACGGACGAAACGGTGGTTCTTCCGGTCGAGAACGGTGCTGCGATTCTCGACAGCGACAAGGATGCCGATAATAACGGTGGCAATCAGGCTCGCGAGGAACGTCGCAAGCAGCGTGGACAACAGCGCGAAGCCGAAGCCTCAGCGCCGCCCCCCGCAGACGACGCATCTGCTCAGGTTGCTATTCCTGCAGAAATCAAAGCCGATCTTCCCAAGAAGATTGAAGCCAATCTGAAGGAAAAGGGAAAGCGCGTCGATGAGGCACCCGCTTTCGTTGTCCCGGAAACCACAAACATTGTGAACAACACCGTTGTTAACAACACGGTCGTCAATAACACGACAGTCAACAATGTGACGAACAACGTCAGCAATGTGAAAGTGCTTGAAGAAATCGACAACCGCGTTGTTATGAATGTGGGAGATCGAATTTTTGTGCGCGGCGATGACCGCCCACGTCTGCGCCGCAACGCTGAAGAAGCCTATTATGATGAGCTTCCGCGCGGCCGCACGCGCGAAACGATTGTGCGTCCCGGCGGCTATCGCGTGGTTACTGTCTATGATCGCTATGGTGATGTTGTGCAACGTTCCCGTATTGATCGCGACGGCAACGAATATCTCATGGTCTACGCACCCGACTATGAAGATACACCCCGTGCAGCTATTGCCGATGTCGGCTACGAGCTACCGCCGATGCGTCTCACAATTCCTGTCAGCGATTATATCATTGACGTCACAGACGACCGCGATCGCGACTTCTATGACTTCCTGGCCATGCCTCCGGTAGAGCGGGTTGAACGCGTGTATACGATTGACGAGGTGCGTCATTCGGCACGTCTGCGCGATAAGGTGCGCCGCATTGATCTGGACACCATCCACTTTGCCACCGGGAGCGCGGAAGTCTCGCTTTCACAGGCCAAGACGCTGCGCAAAGTGGCTGATGCCATGCAGAAGGTTCTTTCCAAGGACCCGGGTGAAACCTTCTTCATCGAAGGCCACACGGATGCTGTCGGCTCTGATCGATCGAACCTCGTTCTTTCCGACAAGCGCGCAGAGTCAGTCGCAAGCCTGCTAACGGAAGTCTATGATATTCCTGCCGAAAATCTCGTCACGCAGGGCTATGGTGAGCGCTTTCTGAAGATCAAGACCGACGGGCCAGAGCAGGAAAACCGCCGTGTTACCATTCGCCGAGTGACACCGCTGGTCAGGCCGGTGGCGCAGCGCTAACGCCTGCGCATTTTAAAACTCTCAGGCCGCAACCACTGCGGCCTGAGAGACAAACGCTTAATCTCCGAGCACCTGTTTGTCGTCGCCATCCCTGGAGCGGACAAGCTCTTCCTTGATCTGTCGGAGAACATGCGCGGAGCGGTTACGGTCTGCATAGGCAACCATGTTTGCCAGAATGTCGATTGTGGCCAGATAGGCGTAGCGGGTGGATGTGGGACGGAAGATATTTTTGCCTTCGTCCAGATCAATTGCAATCAATACATCGGAAGCCTGTGCGACAGGCGAATTGCTCTGCGTTATCGCAATGGTGGGAATGGCCCGGGCGCGCAGCAAATTCATGCAATTCACCAGCTCGCGATCTCGCCCTGTAATGGATGAACCGATGACAACCGTTCCCGGCTGCGCAGCAGCTGACAGCATGTGGTTCATGCTGTGGTCCGTCGATGCATTGATGCGACAACCGAGGCGGAACAACCGGTTGTGGAGTTCATTGGCAATCATGGCCGAGTTGCCCGTCGCGCCGAAGGCCTGAATAAACTCGGCCCCACGGATCAGGTGGGCGGCACGTTCTATTGCGGCGAGATCGAGTTGCCGGTGTAACTGGAAGAGCGCATTTTGCGCCTTGGTTATAATGTCTTCGGCGACTTCTTCCACCGAGCTGGTCTCGGTTTCCGGCATCAGATAGCGCAATCCGACATAGGTTATCTTTGCCAGTTGCACCTTGAAGTCGGAATAGCCCTGACAGCCTATCCGTCGGCAAAACCGTGTTACGGTTGGCGGAGAAACGCCTGCCTTCTCCGCCAGTTCACCAATCGAGGAATTCACGACAAAATCGACATTTTCCAGCACCACGGCTGCGAGCTTTTTTTCGAGACCGGAAAGTTTGCCTTCCTTGTCCGACAATGCGTGAATGACGTCCATTGGAACTCCGGTCGAGAAGGAAACGCACTTTGAAAGCGCTTTCCATATCTATACTGATGAAAAATAATTACATGACTATGGAAATTTTCCACGTTCTGATCAATGGTTATCTCTCACACGAGGTTAATCAAGAAAATAATATACACCGCCTAAAACAATCGCGCACCGTACCCGAAGAGGCAATCCATGACGTTCCCTTGGCCAGAAGCAGGCACGCCTGTTGAAAATATCCCGACCCCAATGCCCATCATCGATGAAGACCGTATGGCCTCGAATATTGCCCGCGCGCAGGCTTATTTCGACCAGCACGGGAAGGCTTTTCGTCCGCATATCAAGACGCACAAGATACCTTCCATCGCAAGGCTACAGCTTGAAGCGGGCGCCAAAGGCATCAATTGCCAGAAGATCACCGAGGCGGAGGTTTTTGCCGAGGCCGGTTTCGATGACATTTTGATAACCTACAATATTCTCGGAGCTGCAAAGCTCGCGCGGTTGAAAGTGCTCAATGCGAAAATCGGCGCTTTAAAAGTGACTGTCGATAGTGAAGTCACGATCAAGGGACTTGCTGAAACCTTTGATGCCGAGCGACCACTGGCGGTGCTAGTGGAATGCGACACAGGCGGCAAGCGATGCGGTGTCCAGACGCCGGATGCCGTTGTGGCATTGGCTGAAGTGATCTCCGCCAAGCCCGGTCTTCGTTTTGCAGGCATCCTGACTTACCCGGCGGCGGGAGGCGCGGCGCAAGTCGAAAATTTCATCGTCGAGACGATCGAAAAGCTGGCCGCGAAAGGAATAGATTGCCCGATCCGGTCGAATGGCGGCTCGCCGGACCTCTATTCCGCGCATCTCGTACCGTCAGCGACAGAACACCGCGCTGGCACCTATGTCTATAACGACCGCAGCATGGTTAGGGCAGGGCACTGCACCAATGAGAATCTTGCCATGCATATTCTTGCAACTGTAGTTTCCAGACCCGCGCCGGGCAGGGCCGTGCTGGATTGCGGTTCCAAAGCTCTGACATCGGACCTGCTTGGTTTTGTTGACCATGGTGTTATCGAAGGCTTTGAGGGCGCGCGGATTGTTTCCCTTTCGGAAGAGCACGGAGTGGTCGATCTGATGGATTGTAAACAAGATTTCGCGCCGGTGGGGGCTGTTGTTCGGGTCATCCCCAATCACACGTGCGTCGTCAGCAACCTGTTCGATCGCATTGTTTTTCATCGTGACGGTGTGGTGACTCGTGTTGAAGATGTTGCCGCACGTGGGACCGTTTGGTGAACTGTGCGCCAATGGTGGCGTGAAATGACGGCCTAACGCTGAAAAAAGTGCGCGGAAAACATGAAAAAGGAGCCGAATTTTTCGGCTCCTTTTTCATCTGATAAGTAAATTCATATCACATGAAGCATTGAGAGCCGCCTTAAAGGCATTGAATGAGCATGCATTTTCCGCTCATCATCGCGGTGGGTCCGTCGCCGCTTCATGAAAATCAATTTCATAAAGTTTCACCTTAACGCCGACGGCGCAGTTCAGTGCGCGATATTCTGTTGACACGGACAATATTCGACGCATTATCAAGAAAATAAATTACAATAATAATCAAAGGGCGAACACGAGGCGGAGACCACCATCATATCCCGATTTCAATCGTTGCGTCGGCATTGTCGCCAGTCTGCGTGAACTGTTTTGCGTACAGGACGTGAGCGACAAACCTGAAACGAGCGCGCGCACGGGCGTCGAGTTTTCCGCGCGAACAGATGCCGACACGACTTTTGATCAAGCCGTACACCTGGAACCATATCATGCGCATATTCACGGCCTCGATGGCTACGGAAACAAATACATTTTCACCCGTTCCAACGGATATGGATGCGTTTAAGGCAGCCTTTTATGCCAAGCCCGGCGAACACCCGGAAACACCGACCTTGTGTTCATCCGTTGTGCCGATTTTGCGCCGTCGCGGCAAAGCGGAGGGCTTTACCGTTGTCGAAGGCACCTCGTGCTGGGCCGAGCCAGCGGGTCTCATTCAACGCCAGACCTATGAGACATTGCGCGATACCATACTGGCTGAACTGAAGGCCGCGCTCCCCTTGAATGCGGTTGTTCTCGGACTGCATGGCGCGATGGTGGCGCAGGGCTATGATGATCCGGAAGGGGACTTTCTGGAAAAAGTACGCGCAATTGTCGGCCCTGATGTTCTGATCGCGGCGGAATTTGATCCCCACAGTCACCTGACTGCAAAACGTGTGGCCAATCTCGACGTCATGGCAACGTTTCTGGAGTTCCCGCATACGGATTTCGAAGAGCGCGGAGAACATGTCGTTGATCTGGCTCTCCGGACTCTGCGTGGGGAAATCAAGCCTGTCATTTCGACCTTCGATTGCCGCATGATCACCATTTATCCCACCAATCGCGAGCCAATGCGGTCTTATGTGGATCGCCTTGTGGCCCTGCAGGGCAAGAATGGCATCCTTTCCATTTCCGTAATCCATGGTTTCATGGCTGGCGACACGCCCGACATGGGGACACGGATTATCGTGGTCACCGATAATGACAAAGCCAAAGGCGACGAGCTTGCGCGTCAACTGGGCCATGAACTGTACCGTATGCGAAAGCTTACGGCCATGGAGATGCTTGATACGGAAGCCGGACTGGATCGCGTTCTGGAACGTCGCGCCAGTGACCCATCGCGTCCCGTTGTTGTCTCCGATATCTGGGACAATCCGGGCGGGGGCGTGGCTGGCGACGCCACCTATATTCTGCGCCGCATGTTGGAGCGCAAGCTCGACAATTTCGCGGTAGCCACCATCTGGGATCCTGTCGCGGTGGCTTTCTGTCATGCGGCAGGCGAGGGGGCTGAGCTCGAAATCCGTGTCGGTGGAAAGTCGTCATGGCAAGGCGGCGAGCCGCTCGATCTGCGTGTGACCATCGAGAAGGTCGTGGACGCAGGCTGGCAAAGCTTTCGCAACAGCCGGGTCAATCTGGGACGTGTCGCGGTAATCCGTCCTGTCGGAACACAGATCGATATCATTCTGATTACCAGCCGCTCACAGACCTATGAGCCGGACATCTTCTCCAATCTGGGGATCGATTTTGCGCGAAAGGATTTCCTTGTCGTCAAATCGACCAACCACTTTCAGGCCGGTTTCCAGCCTGTCGCCTCGGAGATTGTCTATATAGCGGCTCCAACTTCGTACCCGACCAATCCAGCGGTCACACCATATCGGAAAGCAAGTCTGGAACTCTGGCCACGGGTCGCCGACCCGCTCGGGCTGGACTAACCACAGCGAACACTCAGTCGGTTCGATTACATAAAAGGGGAGTAACCATGAAAAAACGTTTTCTGCTGGGGGCTACTGCAGCACTTCTATGTTCAAGCGTGATGGCTTTCGCGCAATCGTCGGATGGCGTTCTGACCATCGCAACCATCGGCGAGCCGCCAACACTGGATGCGATGCAGACCCCAACCGATATTGTCCTGACGATTGACCAGCATATTTTTGAGACGCTTTATACCTATGATGAACAGTGGAAGTCGGTTCCGTTGCTCGCTGCTGGCATGCCGGAAATCTCCGAAGATGGTTTGACTTACAAGATTTCGCTGAGAGAAGGGGTGAAGTTCCACGATGGCAGCGATTTTGACTCCAAGGACGTCGTCGCATCCTTGAAGCGATGGATGGAAATCAATTCCAAGGGCAAGCAGGTTGCTGGCATCGTAGAAAGCCTGAGCGAAGATGGCGACCATGCGGTCATCATCAAACTCAAGTCGCGCTATGCGCCATTGCTGGCGACGTTATCGCAGGCATCGATCATCATTCCATCCGAGACCATCGCCGACACGCTGACGCAGTTCGTCGGCACCGGCCCCTATGCGCTCAAGGAGCGCAAGCCCGATCAGTATACGCAGCTCGTGCGCTTTGACGATTATAAGTCTCCCAAAGGCGAGCCGAGCAATTATGCGGGTAAGCGCGAGGCCATTGCCAAGGAACTGCGCTTTGTGCCCGTTCCCGATGCCAACACCCGCGTTGAGGGCCTGATTTCGGGTCAGTTTGATTTCGCAGACTCGCTTCCCGTCAGCGCCTATGAGCGTGTTGAAGCAAGCGGTAAGGCCAAACCAGTCATCTTCAAGAATTCGGGCTGGGCCTCCATGAATATCAACATGAAGGAAGGCGCGCTCGTCAAAAAGGAACTGCGTCAAGCAGTTCAGGCTGCACTCAATGCATCCGACATGATGCTCGCAGCTTTTTCCGATGACCGTTTTTACAGCGTCGATGGCTCCATATTCCCCGAAGGATCGTTCTGGCACACTGAAGCCGGCGTGGCCCGCTATGGCGAAGGCGACCCTGAAACAGCTGCCAAGCTCCTGAAGGATGCCGGATATGACGGGACGCCGATCCGGCTCTTGACCAGCCGCCAATATGAGTTCCATTACAAGATCGGTGAGGTGGCGAAAGCCTATCTTGAAGCGGCAGGCTTCAAGGTTGATATGCAGGTTGTCGACTGGGCTACGCTGACGACGCGTCGCGCCGATCCGAAGGAATGGGATATCTTCATCACCCATTCGAATTTCCCGGGAGATCCGACGACGATTAACACCATCACCGATACATATCCGGGCTGGTATGTGTCGGACCAGAAAGCCAAAGCCGTCGCGACCTATATGGATGCGACGACCGATGAAGCCAAGCAGAAGGCGTGGGAAGGCATCCAGACCGTCATCTATGATGACGCACCGCTCTATAAGGTCGGCAATTTCAATGCGGTTTCCGGTGTTGCGGACGGGGTTGCCGGTTACACGCCAACCTACTGGCCGCATTTCTGGAATGTAGCCCCGAAGAAGTGAGGCAGACCATGTCGAGGATCGCCCGGGCACTGTTGCACCGCTTGATAGGCATGGCCGTTGTGCTTGCCCTTGTCGTGACAGTTGTATTCGTCATTGTCCGGGTTACGCCGGGCGATCCCGCTGCCGTCATGCTGGGGTCTGACGCGACCCCGCAGGACATTGCAGATTTGAGAGCACGGATGGGGCTGGATGCGCCCCTTCTGGTGCAATACGGCCAGTTCGTGCTGGGCATTTTCCAAGGCGATCTTGGTCAGTCCATCTTTCTCAACCAGCCGGTGACGAAAGCCCTTGCTTCGCGTGCGGAGCCGACATTCTTTCTCACGCTGTTCTCCATATTGATCGCGGTGCTGATCGCCTTGCCGGTCGGGGTTTTCTCAGCCGTGAAACGAGGAACCTTCTTCGATCAGACTGTGGTCGTGCTGACCATGGTAGCTGCAAGCGTGCCAAGTTTCTGGTTGGGCTTGCTCCTTATCCAGATTTTCGCGGTTCAATATGGCTGGTTCCCGGCATCCGGTTATGGTGGCCCCGACACTAGCTTTCTGGAACGATTGCACCATCTGATCTTGCCTGCCGTGGCGCTTGGCGTGGTCAATTCCGCACTCATCACCCGCTTTACCCGGGCAGCCATGCTTGATGTGCTGGGGGATGACTATGTGCGGACGGCACGCGCAAAGGGCGCCACCGAAGGCCGCGTGATCCTGAAGCATGCCTTCAAGAATGCGCTTGTGCCCATTATCACCGTCATTGGACTTTCCATCGCGATGCTGGTCGCGGGTGCCGTCGTAACGGAGACGGTATTCGGTCTGCCGGGCATTGGAAATCTGGTGGTGTCGGCGGTGCTCCGCCGCGACTATCCGGTGATCCAAGGAACGCTGTTGGTCGTGGCCGCTATCTATGTACTGATCAATTTTGTGGTCGATATGCTCTATATTCTCGTAGATCCGAGGGTACGCCTGTGACGCTCGCTTCTTTCTCCATGCCCTTTGCGTCGGGCTTTCGACGTCTGTTCGGCAATCGGGCGATCTTGCTCGGTGCGCTGATCCTGCTCGCCGTGGTGCTGGCAGCTATTCTCGCACCTTGGGTTGCGCCTTATGCTCCGAACAAACTTTCTATCGTGAACAAGCTTCAGGGCCCTTCCTGGAAGCATATTTTCGGCACTGATGAATTCGGACGCGATATTTTCTCGCGCGCGATCTTTGCGGGACGCGTTTCGCTGCTCGTCAGTCTTGGCGTGGTTGTAATCTCGACCGTTCTGGGCGTCATACTCGGCGTAACGGCCGGATATTTCCGCAAGCTGGATACGCCTATCTCCAGACTGCTCGACGCGATGATGTCCTTCCCGGATATTCTGCTTGCGATTGCGCTTGTTGCAGCACTTGGCCCTTCGCTCATGACCGTCATCATTGCCCTTGGGATCACCTATGCGCCACGCCTTGCGCGTATCGTCCGCGGCTCGACATTGGTGATCCGCGAGATGCCCTATATCGAGGCGGCAATTTCGCTGGGACTTCCCACCTGGCAAATATTGTTGCGTCACGTGCTGCTTAATCTGGCCTCGCCCATTCTGGTACAGGCAACATTCGTCTTCGCATCTGCAATGCTGGCAGAGGCAAGCCTGTCGTTCTTAGGCGTTGGCGTTTCGGCGGATATGCCGACCTGGGGAACCATGTTGGCATCGGGACGGGAATATATGAACAACGCGCCTTGGCTCATGCTGTTTCCCGGCCTTGCCATCGTCTTCTCCGTCCTCTCGCTGCAACTTGTCGGCGATGGCCTGCGCGATCTGGTTGATCCGCGTCTCGCGAAGGAAAGCTGACCATGTATCAAGAGTCCAGCAGTGATACCCGCCCGGTTTTGTTGGTGGAGAACCTCACGACATCGTTCAAGACCGCAGAGGGTTGGCGGCCCGTCATCCGCGATATCAATTTCCATGTGAATGCTGGCGAGACGGTTGCCATTGTCGGCGAAAGCGGATCAGGAAAAAGTGTCACCGCGCTTTCCACGATGCGATTGCTGCCGCCTGCAAAATCAAAGTCAGAAGGCCGAATTCTGCTCGATGGGCGCAATCTTCTGCAAGTATCGGAAGCGGAAATGCGTTCGGTGCGCGGCGGCTCCATCGGCATGATCTTTCAGGAACCGATGACATCGCTCAATCCCGTCTTCACGATTGGCAATCAATTGGCCGAGGCTTTGGTGCTTCATCAAAAACTGAGCTGGAAGCAGGCCGAAGAGGAAGCCGTTCGCCTCATGGAGCGCGTTCGCATTCCAGCAGCCCGATCCCGCTTGAAAGAATATCCGCATAAATTTTCCGGTGGCATGCGCCAGCGGGTGATGATTGCGATGGCGCTTGCCTGCCGCCCAAAGCTTCTGATCGCCGACGAACCGACGACAGCGCTGGACGTGACTATTCAGGCCGAAATCCTCCATCTCATTCGTGAATTGCAGCAGGAAGAGAACATGGCCGTTCTCTTCATCACGCATGATATGGGCGTGGTTGCAGAGGTCGCAGATCGCACAGTGGTCATGTTCCGTGGCGATATGGTCGAGACTGGCCGTACGGAAGAACTCTTTGCTGCGCCGAGAGAAATTTACACAAAATCTCTGCTTGCTTCCATTCCCCGGTTGGGAACCATGGGAGACGCAACGGCTCCAAAACGGTTCCCGACAGTCGATCCGAAAACCGGACAAGCTGCCGAGGGCGCGCAGACAAAGCCCCTGCCTGCGGATCGAGCGCCGCTTCTCGAAGCCTCCAATATTGTGGTTCGGTTTGAACTTCCAAACGGTCGCATTCACGCCGTTGAAGATGTTTCTTTCGACCTTCGCCCCGGAGAGACACTGGCACTGGTAGGAGAATCCGGTTGCGGGAAATCGACAACCGGTCGCACGATCATGCGTCTGCTGCAGCCGACATCTGGAAATATCGTCATTGATGGACAGGACGTGACCAGGCTTGGCGCGTCGCAGTTGCGCGAAATGCGGCGCAATGCGCAGATGATTTTCCAGGACCCTTTTGCCTCGCTCAACCCGCGCATCCGCATTGGCGCGGCGATTGCCGAACCCATTCTGGCCCACAAGATGATGGGCAAAGGCGAAGCGAGGGCGCGGGTTGCAGAACTGCTGGAGCAGGTCGGGCTTTCGGCTTCGATTGCAGACCGCTTTCCGCATGAATTTTCAGGGGGGCAAAGACAAAGAATTTCCATCGCGCGCGCTTTGGCGTTGAAGCCAAAGCTGATCGTCGCGGATGAGGCGGTGTCGGCGCTCGATGTTTCGGTCAAGGCTCAAGTGGCGAATCTCCTGCTTGATTTGCAGGAGCAGCATGATCTTGCCTATCTCTTCATCAGCCATGACATGGCTGTCGTGGAACGGATCAGCCACCGCGTGGCAGTGATGTATCTCGGCGAAATTGTCGAGATTGGTCCGCGCGAAGCGATCTTTGGCAACCCCCAGCACCCATATACGCGCCGTCTTATAGAGGCCGTCCCGATTCCCGACCCGGCTTCACGAGGACTGGTGCGCCCGGAACTTGGCGAAGAAATTAAAAGCCCATTGCGACCGCTCGATTATGTTCCGCCGAAACGCAACTATATTGAGGTTTCTCCTGGGCATTTGGTGCAGGATTTCACGGAATGGGGCGGACGCTTATCTGCTGCGTGAATGATAGCGACCTCAATCGTTGAATAAGGAGCATGACATATGAACAACGAAAAACTGATCCGTTACGAGACGGCTGACAATCAGGCAGGCGGTCAGCGCCGCCCTTTTGCAAAAGCGGTTCGGGCCGGCGATTTCGTTTATGTCTCCGGACAGGTGCCAACGCTCAACGGTGAGGTGGTGGTGGGCAATATCGTTGCCCAGACCGAGCAGGTGATCACCAACATCAAGGACGTGCTGGCTCTCGCGGACTGTACTTTGGCTGATGTCGTCAGAGTGAATGTCTGGCTGGATGATGCGCGCGATTTCTCCAGCTTCAATGCTGTGTTCCAAAAGCACTTTATCGACCATCCGCCAGCGCGTTCCACGGTGCAATCGCCATTGATGGTCGACGCCAAGGTGGAAATGGACGTCATCGCCTATAAGCCGTTGGCATAAACGATAGTAATCTTCGGCAAGACAATCTTGATTTGGCTTGCCGAAATATCCGTCAGTTGTGATCCAATACCCGCGACAGGCGCAAGGCAGCCAGCGTGCAGATTGCACCGGATATCAGATACCCGCCGATGAAAATTATCCCAAGGCTGCTTGCAAGGCCAAGAGCGACGAGCGGGGCAAAAGCTGCTCCGACGAGCCAAGCAAGATCCGATGTCAGTGCCGCACCGGTATAGCGATAATACTGCGTGAAACGGGAGGAGACCGCACCAGAAGACTGGCCGAATGTCAGCCCCAATACGCCGAAACCAATCAGGATATAAGCATCTTGTCCCGCGCTGCCCGCATCGAGAAGGAAGGGCGCGGAGAAGCTGAATATCGCGATGATGATGGCGCCGACCATCAATTCGCTGCGTCGTCCGATGCGATCGGCGACAAAGCCCGACAAGATGATGCCGATGACGCCGATTGCAGCGCCAGCTACCTGCACCCAGAGGAAACGTTCTGCCGGCTGCGTTCCTGAAAGGACAACCCAACTGAGTGGAAAAATCGTCACAAGATGGAACATGGCAAAGCTTGCCAGCGGCACGAATGCGCCGAGCAGGACGTCGATGCTATGCTTGCTCAGCATTTCAAACACCGGTCGCGGCTGCAATTCTTGCGCTTCCATCGCCGCGCCGAATTCACTGCTCGCAACGATGCGAAGGCGCGCAAAGAGCGCGACTACATTGATCGCGAAGGCAACGAAGAATGGATAGCGCCAACCCCAAGCGAGAAAGTCTGCTTCGCTGAGATTATGTACGAAATAGGCGAAGAGAATGCTGGCGAGCGCGAAGCCGATGGGCGCTCCCAATTGCGGTATCATTGCGTACCAGCCCCGTTTATTCTGGGGCGCACTCAGGCTGAGCAGCGAAGCCAGACCATCCCAAGCGCCGCCAAGCGCAAAGCCTTGCCCCAACCGGAACAGGGCAAGCAGGAACACGGCCCAATAACCGATCGTCTCATAGCCGGGCAAGAACGCGATAGAAGCGGTTGAGCCACCCAAAATAACGAGGGCGAGCGTGAGTTTTGTTCCTCGTCCGTAATGGCGGTCAATCCACATGAAGATGAAAGAACCGACGGGACGCGCAATGAATGCGAGCGAGAAGACGGCAAATGACATCAATGTCGCCGATACCGCATCAGGCGCGAACGGGAAAATCAGCTTGGGGAAAACCAGAATGGAACCGAGCCCATAAACGAAAAAATCGAAGAATTCGGATGTGCGACCGATGACGACACCGATGGCGACGTTTCCCGGAGACAAGGGTTTTCCGTCGCTGTGGATGCGTCGCGCGTCTTGTTCAAGACCAGTCGATGTCGGCGTGGCGGACGAACTCATGAAACTCTCCGAGGGAAACGTATCATGTGCTTTATGATGTCGCACGGTGGCACGATATCAAGGAACAGGGCAAAAAAAAAGCAGATATAGTTGCTTAAAAGCTCCTTTGCCGTGAAAATTTCATAAACTGAAAAATGGGTCTTCCCGAAATGCGATTGTGCCTTATCATGATTAAAGGAACAGAATGTAGGTCGGGTTTAACATGGACGCATTCTTTAGTTTCATACGAAATACGATACTGGCCTCACTTTTTTTGGGGCTGGCCGGGTGTAATATGGTCGTCATGTCCCCGTCAGGAGACATTGCAGCCCAGCAGCGGGACCTTATCGTCATATCGACGATCCTGATGCTGATCATTATTGTGCCGGTTATTTTCCTCACGCTTTTCTTTGCGTGGCGATACAGGCAATCCAATAGTGCATCTAAATACGATCCTGAATGGCATCATTCCACCGCGCTGGAAGTGGTTATCTGGACCGCGCCCTTGCTCATTATCATTGCATTGGGTGCGATTACATGGGTCAACACGCATAAGCTTGACCCCTTCAGGCCGCTGGACAGAATAGACAGCACACGACCGGTCGAGGCGGGAACAAAGCCGCTGACGGTGGAGGTTGTGGCGCTCGACTGGAAGTGGCTGTTCTTCTATCCGGAGTACGGTGTGGCCACAGTCAACGAGATGGCGGCCCCCGTCGACAGGCCGATTGATTTCAAGATCACCGCCTCGTCTGTAATGAATTCCTTTTATATTCCAGCACTTGCGGGCATGATTTACGCTATGCCCGGAATGCAGACACGACTGCACGCGGTGATCAATAAGGCTGGTGAATATGAAGGTTTCTCATCGAACTACAGCGGTGAAGGCTTTTCACATATGCGCTTCCAGTTTCACGGTCTCGATGATTCCGGCTTCGACACTTGGATCAGTCAGGTCAAGCAGAACGGAACCGCGCTAAACCGCGATACCTATTTGAAGCTCGAAAAGCCCAGTGTCCGGGAGCCCGTTCGGTATTTTGGCGCAGTCGAAAACGGGCTTTTTCAAGCCATATTGAATATGTGTGTTCGTCCCGGCCAGATGTGCATGAGCGACATGATGCACATTGATCGGACGGGTGGTGGTGGCATCGACAGTCGGGAAAACAAGCTCAAGCTTGAACACGACAATCGATATAGCCGTGACCAAGCTCAATCTGCGGCGACAGACGTTCAGACCACTCCGGACACCCATCAGGAACAGGGGCATGACATGCACAACATGCCATGAAGCTGGATCAGTTCGATCGCGTGAAAAAGTTGGGTGTGAAACTACGGTAGAGATTAGACGAGTACTCAGGTCCAAACATTGAAAACGCGATGATCGCGTGAATATAACTTCGGGAATGTTCTATCATGATTGGCGGAAACAGTCCTACGAGTATGATTTTCGGGCGTCTCTCTGTTGAGGCGATACCCTATCACGAACCCATCCTTCTGCTGACCTTCATCGTGGTAGCAATTGGCGGGATCGCCATTGTGGGTTTGATTACCTATTTCAAGCTGTGGGGTTATCTCTGGCACGAGTGGTTCACCAGCGTGGACCACAAGAAGATCGGCATCATGTATGTCGTTCTGGCCTTGGTCATGCTTTTGCGTGGCTTTGCGGATGCGATCATGATGCGTATCCAGCAGGCTATTGCCTTTAATGGTTATGAGGGCTATCTGCCGCCCCATCACTACGATCAGATATTTACCGCCCATGGCGTGATCATGATCTTCTTCATGGCCATGCCATTTGTGACGGGCCTGATGAACTATGTGGTGCCGCTTCAGATCGGCGCGCGGGACGTGTCTTTTCCGTTTCTCAATAATTTCTCATTCTGGATGACGACCGGCGGCGCAATCATTATCATGATGTCGCTTTTTGTTGGAGAGTTTGCCCGCACGGGCTGGCTGGCTTATCCACCCTTGTCCGGTATTGATTACAGTCCCGATGTCGGGGTCGATTATTATATATGGGGCTTGCAGGTTGCGGGGGTCGGCACTACCCTGTCGGGCATCAATTTGATAGCCACAATCGTCAAGATGCGCGCGCCGGGCATGTCGTTCATGAAGATGCCGATATTCACCTGGACGTCTTTGTGCACCAACATTCTCATTGTGGCAACGTTCCCCATTCTCACTGCAACGCTCGCACTGCTATCCCTGGACCGTTATGTAGGGACAAACTTCTTCACCAACGATCTTGGTGGCAATCCGATGATGTATATCAACCTCATCTGGATATGGGGGCACCCGGAAGTCTACATTCTCGTTCTGCCTGCATTCGGCATTTTCTCCGAGGTGGTGGCGACATTCTGCGGCAAGCGCCTGTTCGGTTACGCTTCAATGGTCTATGCGACCTGCGTTATCATGATCCTCTCCTATCTCGTGTGGCTGCATCACTTCTTCACCATGGGGTCGGGCGCGTCTGTCAATGCGTTCTTCGGCATAACGACGATGATCATCTCCATCCCCACGGGCGCGAAGATGTTCAACTGGCTCTTCACGATGTATCGTGGACGCATACGCTATGAAGTGCCAATGCTATGGACGTTGGGATTCATGGTGACATTCGTGATCGGCGGCATGACTGGCGTGATGCTCGCCATTCCACCTGCGGATTTCGTGTTGCATAATTCGCTCTTTCTCATTGCGCATTTTCATAATGTGATTATTGGTGGCGTTGTCTTCGGGCTGATGGCGGGACTGGTCTACTGGTGGCCTAAGGCCTTCGGATACAAGCTCGATCCATTCTGGGGTACCATGAGCTTCTGGTTCTGGCAGATCGGCTTTCTCTTTGCCTTCATGCCGCTCTACGTTCTGGGCCTTAAAGGCGTTACGCGCCGCGTCAGCCAGTTTGAAGATCCATCGTTGCAGATATGGTTTGTTCTGGCTGCCTTTGGAGCGTTTCTGATTGCGCTCGGCATTGCATCCTTTCTCATTCAGCTGGTGGTCAGCTATTTGAAGCGGGAACAACTGCGCGATCTGACTGGCGATCCATGGGGCGGACGGACGCTTGAGTGGTCAACATCATCACCGCCGCCGGACTATAACTTTGCTTTCACCCCTGTCGTGCATGATCACGACAGCTGGTATGACATGAAAAATCGCGGCTACGAGCGCCCGCTTACTGGCTATCGCCCCATCCATATGCCGCTCAATACGGGTGCTGGCGTAGTTCTTGCCGGGTTGAGCGTCGTTCTTGCGGTTGCCTTGATCTGGTACATCTGGTGGCTGGCGATTGTGTCTTTCGTTGCTTTGCTGTTCGCCGCGATCGGGCACACATTCAATTATAAGCGTGACTTCTATATCCCCGCTGAAGCGGTGACGGCGACAGAAGATGCACGTTCAAAACTTCTCGCTGAACAGGTCGCACCATGACAGAAACACATCTGGACCAAACCGAGAAGCCGCAGTTTTATCTGACGGAAGAGCATCATCCGGAAAACAGCACCATGCTGGGCTTCTGGCTCTATCTGATGAGCGACTGCCTGATCTTTGCTGTTCTCTTTGCTACCTATGGCGTGCTTGGTCGCAACTACGCTGCCGGACCGTCGCCGGCAGACCTGTTTGACCTTAATCTGGTGGCTATCAACACTGCAATGCTGCTCCTGTCATCCATCACATATGGTTTCGCCATGTTGCAGATGCAGCGCGATGACAAGACGGCAACGCTGTTCTGGTTGGGCATTACCGGTATTTTCGGCGCATTGTTTCTTGCAATCGAAATTTATGAATTCAGCCATCTTATTCGCGAAGGCGCCGGGCCGGGCCGTTCGGCATTCCTATCCTCATTTTTCACGCTCGTTGGCACCCACGGACTGCACGTCACCTTCGGCATCATCTGGTTGGTCACGCTGATGTTGCAGGTCGTACGTGATGGCCTGATTGTCGAGAACCGCAGACGATTGATGTGCCTTTCGATGTTCTGGCATTTTCTCGACGTTATATGGATTGGCGTATTCTCCTTTGTATATTTGTTGGGAGTTCTGGGATGAGCGTACAAGGCGAGCACCATGGAGCCCAATCGGGCCATCACGACAATCATGGGTCGGGCGCGGATGAAGTCCATGCGACCTTTGGCGGATACATGACGGGTTTTGTCCTGTCGGTTATTCTCACCGCCATCCCATTCTGGCTCGTCATGGGCGATGTCTTCGCCAGCAGGCAGTTGACTGCCATGCTGGTCATGGGCATTGGCGCTGTCCAGATTGTTGTTCACATGGTCTATTTCTTGCACATGAGCCCCCGCTCCGAAGGCGGGTGGACGCTGATGGCGCTGATCTTTACACTCATCATTGTCGGCATCGCACTGGCTGGATCACTTTGGGTTATGCATCACCTCAATGAGAACATGATGCCGATGAGCCCGGAAATGATGAAGAATATGCCTTAGCTGCTTCGTTCGAATGTCATGATCCCGTCGGTGACTTAAGGATTCTATGGGTTTTGTAGGAAGCTGTGGCAATTCCGGCTACATTTGTTGAATATGCCTGCGTAACGAATAAACAGGCGGGAAACAAATGCTGACATTGCGACAAATCGAAGTGATCCGGGCCATCATGGTGACCGGGACGATTGCCGGCGCGGCCAAGCTCTTGAATGTCTCCGCTCCGGGCATCAGCAGGCTGATGAAATATTCGGAAGATTCGCTTGGCATCCGGCTTTTTGATCGTCGTGGCGGGCGCTATGTTCCAACGTCGCAGGCCCGCAACATCTTCGATTTGTTGGATACGGTGCATCGGAAAATCGACGACCTGCAATCGGCTGTTGCAGATTTAAGCAAAGGCAAAGCGCAGGAGCTTTGCGTGGCTTCCGTGCCGAGCATCGCCAATGTCATGGTGCCGCGTGCTGTGGCAAAGGTACGGGAGCGTTACAGCGACCTCATCCTCGACCTGAACATTCTCAAAATCGAAGAAGCCGTTGATTATCTTCTGTTAGGGCGCGGTGAGATCGTTGCAATATCATCGCGCTTCGAGCATCCGCTGATCAAGTTCGAGCCGCTTGCGAAGGGCCGATTGCTTTGCATTGTGCCGGAAGCAAATCCGCTGGCTTCGAGGGAAAAGATAACGCCGGAGGAAATGTCGGAATTTCCGCTGATCGGCATTAATCCGAAAGATCCATATGGAGCAATCATGGCGGCAATGTTCACCAATGCAGGCCTCGATTATCGCATGAATATCAAAGCCCGTTTTGGAACGACCGTGTGCAGTCTGGTGGCGGCAGGGCTCGGCATTGCAATCATCGACGAGTTTACCGTCGCGCATGGCGTGGTACGGGGGCTGAAGAGCATTCCAATTGACGCCGAGAGCGCCTTTCATACTTACATCGCCTACCGCAACGATCTGCCGCTTTCCGTCTACGCCGAACATTTCATTGATGTGTTGCGTCAGGAGATGAATGCTGTGAGTTCATCCAGTCGTAAAGACTGAAGCGTGTGAATTAACATGATGTTATGGATTGCTATTGATTTGGTAGGCGATATTATCTCTACCATTCGCTAAGCTGATCATGGAAGGACGCAAGAACGAGCGCGCAGACCGGGATCAGTACAGAAATGACGCATGACGATAATGCCCGACATTTGAAAGACTTGAAGCCGTTTCCTAATGGAGCAACTCGTCTTTTCCCTGTGGTGGGCGACCCCATTGAACAGGTGCGTTCGCCAGAAATCATGACGGAACTGTTTCGGGCGCGCGGTGAAAATGCGGTTGTTGTTCCATTCCATGTCTCATCATCCGGTCTGTCTGCCGTTTTCAGCACATTAACAGAGGTCGATAACGTCGGCGGCTTGCTGGTGACGATACCGCATAAGCAGCAGGCCTTTCAGCTCTGCACAGGGCTAACGGACAATGCGGTTTGCATTGAGGCGGTCAATGTCGTTCGACGGGTCGAAAATGGTTGGTATGGCGACAATACGGATGGGGTCGGCTTTCTCAACGGGATTGAGCGGGAAGGGTTCGATGTCCAGGGGAAAACTGTGCTTCTCGTCGGGTGCGGCGGTGCGGGAACGGCCATTGGGCTGGAAATGCTGAGGCGGGGTGCCGCCCGCCTCGCTATTCACGATGTTGACGGAGAGAAACGTGATTCTGTGATCCGCAAGCTTGATGCTCGTTATACGGGTAAGGTCGCTATGGGGAGCGACGACCCATCCGGGTTCGATTTGATTGCAAATGCGACACCGATGGGCTTGAAATCGAACGATCCCTTACCGGTAAACGTAACAAAGTTGCGTTCAGAGCAGTTTGCTGCTTGCGTGATTACCAAACCGCACGTATCGCCATTTATTGAGGAAGCTAGAAAACGGGGCTGCCAGACGATGATTGGTGCTGGAATGTTCGATGCGCAGGCGGAGGTCCTGGCGGATTTTCTGACTGGTCAATACGGGCATCTGCACCATAGCGGTCGCGCTCCGTTGCCGACGTCCACGAAAGGGTAGGCTTATCCCTATATCTTGATCTCTATGAACTTAAGGGGAGGAACTAAAATGCATTATCGTAAGAAACTTCTGGCGCTGTCGACGGCGATATTCGCGACTGTTGGAGCTGCACAGGCGGAAGACGTGGTCAAGCTCGGCATGGTGGTCGAACTGTCCGGTCCGGGTGCTCCGGCAGGCACGAACTGGCGCGATGGCATCAAGATCGCAATCGACGAAGTCAATGCTGACGAAGGCATTCTCGGCAAGAAGGTCGAACTGGGTGAATATGATACCCAGACCGATCCGCAGGTCTCGCGCGCATTGGTGCAGAAGGCCATCGACGACGGCGCTTATGCCATTCTCGGCACGATCTATTCCGGCTCAACCATGGTCAATATGCTGGTTGCCCAGCAGAACAGCATTCCGCAATTCGTCGGTTCTGAATCGCCGAGCATTGTCGAAAAGGGCAACCCGTTCGTGTTCCGCACCTCGACCGGCGCTCAGAAGGGCGTTCCAGCACTGACGTCCTACTTCACCGACACGCTGAAGGCGAAGAAGGTCGGTGTCGCGTGGCTCAACAACGAATTCGGCAAGGGTGGCCATGACGTTTTCGTTGAGGAAATGAAGAAGGCGGGGATCGAAATCATTGCCGACGTTGCCTCCGAGCAGGCGCAAACCGATTACGCCGCCGACGTTGCCAAACTGAAGCAGGCCAATCCCGAGGCGATCTTCGTCTACATGAACCAAGAAGAGTCTGCGCGGTTTCTGATCGAAGCCAAGAAGCAGGGCCTGAAAATGCCTCTGGTTGGCGAAGTGACGCTGACGGAAGCCAAGGTGGTTGAGCTTGCCGGTGGTGCGGCTGACGGTGCTATCGCGCATGTCGGCATCACCGCTGCCGCAACCGAGGTGCCGGGTATCGGCGAATTCTCCAAGAAGTTCGAAGAAGCCTACAAGCGCAAGCCAACGCATGACGCGCTCAAGGGCTATGTCGGCGTCTGGACCACCAAATATGTCACCGACATGGTGGGCAAGCTCGACGGGGAAGCATTTGCTGAAAAGATGCATGGTCTTTGCCTGAAGGCGGCTGATTATCCGAAAGTGCTTCTCGACACCTGCTGGGATGACCGCGGAGAAATGTCCCGCCCAAGCTTCATGGTTCAGGTGAAGGACGGTGTGCCGACGGTCATTGGTACTGTTCCGGCAAACTGATCAATCCTTTCAGCAGAGGCGGCGGCCTGGCTGCCGCCTCAGACGGGTAAAGTCATGTCCCAGTTTCTACAGGTTTTGTTATCCGGTCTTGCGACCGGCTCCATTTACGCACTTGTTGCGATTGGTTTCACGCTGGTTTGGCAAGCAGCCCAGACCGTGAACTTCGCTCAGGGTGAATTCGTGATGCTGCCGGCCTTCTTCGTTCTGGCGGCAATGACCATTTTCGGCGTGCCGTTCTGGCCTGCTTTGCTCATCGGGCTTGTGGTCGCCTTGATCGTGCTTGGGCTTCTGTTCAAGAAGCTGATCGTTGAACCCATTCTGCCCCATGGGGGTATCACGCTGATCATCGCAACGATGGTTTTGGGCATCTTGCTGAAAGAGAGCGTGAAAGAGTTCTATTCGGCAGAAGCGCAACCGTTCCCGTCAATGTTCCCGAACGATCCCATTGATGTTTTCGGCGCGGTCCTTTCGCTGCGAGACATGCTCAATCTGGGATTGTCGCTGGGTATTGTCGTTTTGCTGACATTGTTCCTCAACCGGACACGTACGGGGCGCTGCATGCAGGCAACAGCGCAAAATCCGGCGGTGGCTGAAATCCTCGGCGTCAATGTCAAGCGCATGATCCTCTATACGTTTCTGATCAATGCGGCTCTGGCGGCGCTTGCGTCCTATCTGATCAGCCCCGTCTATCTTGCGAAATTCTCCAATGGCGAAACGCTTGGCCTTATCGCCTTCATCGCGGCCATCGTCGGCGGTTTCAACCAGATCCGTGGTGCACTCGTTGGCGGATTGCTGATCGGCGTTCTCGATAATCTCACGGCGGCTTATGTTACTGCGCAATATCGCGCGGCGCTGCCGCTGGTACTGTTGATCGTGATCATCCTCGTGCGGCCACAGGGCATCATGGGCACTTCCGAGGGGAGGACCGTGTGATGACCGCACATAAACGCATTATTTCTATTGCCATATTGTTGCTCTTATCAATGCTCGCACCGATTGGGCAGGGCAACTATATCATCTACGTGCTGACATCCTGGCTGATCTTCTCGATTGCCGCGATGGGGCTTAACCTGACGCTTGGTTATGCAGGTCAGATCTCACTGGCGCAGGCTTCCTTCATGGCGATTGGCGCCTATACGACGGCGCTTCTGACACTGGCCGGATGGCACTGGTTTCTGGCAATGCCGCTCGGCCTCGTCCTGTGTTTCATTGTCGGCCTTGTGCTGGGATATCCAGCCTTGCGCGTCAAAGGACACTTTCTGGCCTTTGTGACGCTTGCCTTCAACACTCTGGTCTTTCTGGTGTTGCGCAACGAAGAATGGTTGACCGGCGGGAATTACGGTCTTGTCGGCATGCCGCGTCCTGATCTTGGTCTTTTCGCAACGACCAAGCAGATGCCATTCTACTATTTTACGCTTGGCGTGACGATCATAGCCGCGTTGATCATGTGGGGTATTGTGCGTTCCCCTTGGGGACGCGCCTTTAAAGCTCTGCGCGAGAACCCGATCCGCGCTGAAAGCCTTGGCGTTGATACACGTCGCATCACGCTTCTGGCGTTTGCCATCGGCTCGGTCTATGGCGGGCTTGCCGGATCACTGATCACACCGCTGGTTCAGTTTATCGAGCCGGGTTCCTTTGGTCTCGTCCATTCACTGCGCATTTTGCTGATGGTCGTTGTGGGTGGCGCAGGCTTCTTCTTCGGCCCCTTCATCGGAGCCGCAGTCGTTATTCTGCTGCCGGAAGTACTTCGCTTCACCGAAGGCTACTATCTGATCATTTACTCGGTACTTGTGATTGTCATGCTGGTCTTCGTGCCTTCGGGTTTGATCGGAGTGTGGGGCAAGTTCCGCGAAAAATTCTGGCCGAAGCGTCAGGTGCGCGGTGACATGAGCGAAGGAGCGCGGCTGAAATGAGCAGTCCTGTACTTTCCATACGCAATATCGAGAAGCGTTTCGGCGGCATTCACGCCGTTCGCGATGTGTCCTTCGACGTCAATCAGGGCGAGATACTCGGACTGATCGGACCGAACGGCTCCGGCAAGTCGACGCTGTTCAATTGCATTCTTGGCCAGCTTCAGCCCAATGGCGGTGAAGTGCAGGTCAATGGCAAGAACGTTTCCGGCATGCGGGCATCCGACCTCAGCAAGCTTGGCGTCGGACGCACTTTCCAGCAGCTTTCCGTCTTCCCGAAGATGTCCGTGCTTGAGAACATCATTCTGGCAGGTCAGGAACACAAGGGAACCATGGTTTCCCGGCTGTTTGGACCGGGCGATGCCGGACTGACCGAAGAAGCGGAACAGATGATTTCGTTCTTCCGTCTCAACCATCTGCGTGATGAATTGGCGGGGTCGCTTTCTTATGGCCAGCAAAAGCTGGTCGATGCGGCGATGGCTTTCATGGCAGGCCCTAGTCTTGTTCTGCTCGATGAACCGGCTGGCGGCGTCAATCTGACGATGCTTGCCAATCTCAAAGATCGTTTGGTCGCCTATAATGCCGAACATGGAACGACTTTCGTGGTCATCGAACACAATATGGAGTTCGTCATGAGCCTTTGCACGCGCATTATTGTGCTGGCGGAAGGCCGTATCATTGCTGAAGGCAAACCCGAAGAAATCCGGGCAAACCAGATGGTTATCGACGCTTATCTGGGAGGATGACATATGCTTGAACTCAAAGACCTTCACGGCGGCTATGGCAAGATCACCATTTTGAACGGCGTGTCTTTCTCCATTCCAAAGGGCACCATCACGACCGTGATTGGGCCTAATGGAGCCGGTAAATCGACCGTATTCAAGGCGATCTTTGGCCTCCTGAACATCCATTCGGGGCAAATCCTGCTGGACGGAAAAGACGTCACCCGCAATACGCCGCGCCAGATGATCGCCAACGGCGTGACCTATGTGCCGCAAGGGCGCAATGTCGTGCCGCAGCTTTCCGTCTACCACAATCTTGAACTTGGGGGCATCACATCGCCCGATCCTGCCAAGGTCCGCGCCCGTATCGAACAGGTCATGGACCAGTTTCCTATGCTGCGACAGTTCCGTGATCGCAAGGCAGTCGAGCTGTCCGGCGGCCAACAGAAGCAGTTGGAGGTCGCCCGTGCTCTTTTGCTTGATCCCAAACTCATTTTGATCGATGAGCCGTCCATCGGTCTGTCACCCAATCTCGTTCAAGAGGTGTTTCAAACACTCATTCGCCTGCGTGATCAGGGCGTCACCATCCTGATGGTCGAGCAGAACGCCAAGGCAGCACTTGCCATGTCGGATTACGGTCTGGTTCTCGAGCTCGGGCAAACGCGGATGCACGACGAAGCCGCAAAGCTTCTAGCAGACCCGCGCGTGGGGCAGCTGTTCCTTGGCGGACATGTCGAGCTTGATAATCCAAAAGCGCCGATAGTAGCACCAACCCTTTAAACGCGGATATACGGTAAACCGGACCAGGAGAGTCTCTCATGAAAACTTCGATAGCAACGGTTTCGATCAGTGGTGATCTGCCACAGAAACTCGAAGCCATTGCCAAAGCTGGCTTCGACGGTGTCGAGATTTTCGAGAACGACTTTCTCACCTTTGACGAAAGTCCGCGTCAGGTGGGACGTATGGCACGCGATCTGGGACTGGAAATCACTCTGTTCCAGCCGTTCCGCGATTTTGAAGGCATGCCTGAAGCATTGCGCAGCCGTACGTTCGACCGGGCCGAGCGCAAGTTCGATCTGATGCAGGAACTTGGTACAGACCTCGTACTGGTGTGCTCGAATATATCGCCGGTTGCTATGGGTGGGATTGATCGGGCAGCCGATGATTTCCGCGAGCTTGGCGAACGTGCCGCCCGCCGCGATTTGCGCGTGGGTTACGAGGCGCTTGCCTGGGGTCGCCACATTAATGATCATCGCGATGCCTGGGAGATTGTGCGTCGCGCTGATCATCCCAATGTTGGCCTGATCCTTGATAGTTTCCACACGCTGGCGCGCAAGATCGACGTGAATTCGATACGCTCCATTCCAAAGGAAAAACTCTTCATCGTTCAGATGGCCGACGCGCCGCTGATCGATATGGATCTGCTCTACTGGAGCCGTCATTATCGCAACATGCCGGGCGAGGGCGATTTGCCGGTTCTGGATTTCATGCGCGCCGTGGCCGCCACCGGTTATGACGGCTATTTCTCGCTGGAGATTTTCAATGATCAGTTCCGAGGCGGATTGCCCGCGTCTATCGCCGCCGATGGCCGTCGCTCGCTAATCTATCTCGGCGATCAGGTCCGTCGTGTGGAGCCGGAAAACCGGCTGACGGTGACCGAAATGCCCGCGAGAGCCAAAGTGGATCGGGTTGGGTTCATCGAATTTACCGCGCATGCCGAAAGTGCCGATAAACTAGCATCGGTGCTCGGCGCTTTGGGTTTTCAGCTCGCGGGCAAGCATCGTAGCAAGGACGTCGTGCTCTATCGTCAAGGCGACATCAATCTGGTCGTCAACACTGATATACGCGGCTTCGCAAGCTCCGCTTATGCGGTGCACGGGACAACAGCCTATGCCATGGGCCTCGTTGTCGATGATGCTGCGGCGGCGCAAGCACGCGCGATTGCCTTGGGCGCAGAGCCATTCGAACAGCCGCTCGATCCGGGCGAAATTGGCATGCCAGCAATACGCGGTGTTGGGGGCGGTCTTATTTATTTCCTTGATGAAAAGACCGATCTTGCCCGTATCTTCGACATTGAGTTCGAACCTGTCGCGGAGACCAGCAACTTCCAGGGCGTGGGCCTCACCCATATCGACCATGTGGCGCAGACGATGAAGTTCGACGAACTTCTGACCTGGCTTTTGTTCTATACATCCCTCACGGAATCGCGAAAATCGCCTATGGTCGACATTGTCGATCCGGCTGGTGTCGTGCGCAGTCAGGTCGTTGAAAATGACAGCGGATCGCTGCGCATCACGCTCAATGGCGCTGAAAACCGGCGCACACTGGCTGGCCGCTTCATTGCCGAAACCTTTGGTTCCGGCATTCAGCATCTGGCCTTCGCGACCGACGATATCTTTGCAACCGCTGCCGCGCTAAAAGCCAACGGTTTCCACACGCTGGAGATTTCGCCCAACTACTATGACGATCTTGAAGCGCGACTTGGGCTTGATCCGGATTTTACGGACCAGTTGAAAGCAGCCAATGTTCTTTATGATCGCGATGAAACCGGCGAATATTTTCAATTGTACAGTCCGACAGACGATCAGGGCTTCTTCTTCGAAGTCGTGCAACGGCGTGGCTACAAGGGTTATGGGGCCGTGAACGCCATCTTCCGTATCGCGGCTCTGAGGCGCTATCTCAGGCCCGAGGGCATGCCAAAAATGGTGCTTTAAGGCAAATCCCGACACGACCACGATCCGCTGCCTAATATTTCAGTTTCGCGCCGCAGACCTTTAAGTCTTTGCGGCGCGTTTTATCATTATGGAAAACTATTTTAACCCACCTCCCTGACGCCAATCAGACCTTCCTTGATAAATTCTATATAAAGTATAGGTTTTTCGCGAATGTGAGAGACCATGAATATAGATACAGTAGAAATATCAGCGGACGTGCTTGTGATCGGAGGGGGACCAGCCGGGTGCTGGGCCGCATGGAATGCAGCGGCCAGGGGCGCGAGCGTCGTCCTTGTCGAAAAGGGTTATGTCGGCACCAGCGGCGCCACGGCGGCAGGCAATACCACCACGATATACACCCATCGCGGCACCGCCGAACGGAGCGCGACCGTTGCCCAAAGGGTGCGGCTCGGGCAGGGCCTCGCGGAACACGAACGTATTGAGCGCGTGCTTGACCGGACTGTCGAGAACCTCGATCTGCTCGCCCAATGGGGCTACAATTTTCCAACTTACGAGGATGGCAGGCCCTATCGCGGAATGCTGCGCGGTCCGGACTATTTGCGGTTCATGCGACAGAAGCTGATCAAGGTGCACGTGCGGGTTATCGATCATTGCCCGATAGAAGAATTGCTTGTGTCCGACGGTGCGGTTGCAGGTGCAATAGCGCGATATCGGCGGTCGGGTGAGTTGCTGCACATCCGCGCTGGCGCGGTGGTCATTGCGACAGGCGGCTGCGCGTTTCGCAGCGGCGCGCTTGGCACGAACAACCTCACCGGCGATGGTTATCTCATGGCCGCGGAAGCTGGTGCTGTTCTTTCAGGCATGGAGTTTTCCGCCCAATTCGGTATTTCGCCAGCCTATTCAAGCGTTACGAAAGGCGTGGTGTATTTCTGGGGCACTTTCAGCGACGAGCAGGGCAATGAACTTTCCTCGTTAGGTGACCGCCAGAGCGTTGTCGCGCGCGAGTTGATCAAGGGACCGGTCTACGCCGTTCTGGATAAAGCGCCACCGCGTTTGCAAGAAGGATTTCGTCGCGGCCAGCCGAATATCTTTGTGCCGTTTGATCGCATGGGGATCAATCCCTTCACTGAGCGCTTTCCAATTACCCTTCGCCACGAAGGGACGGTTCGCGGCACCGGTGGTCTCAAGATCGACGGTCGCGCAACGACAACGATCCCCGGCTTGTTTGCTGCCGGAGACGCGGCAACCCGGCAGGGAATGTCGGGCGCGTCCAGCGGTGGCGGCGGCCCAAACTCCAGCTGGGCGATGGCGACAGGTTCCTGGGCTGGCGAGGATGCCACGAAGTTCGTTCAATCGCTGGGCGCGAACTGGCGCGACAGGGAAGTGCGTTCCGCCAGTGGTCAATTGAGAGAACGGGCAGATCATGCGACCCGCGATGTCGATGCAGTTTTGAACGACGTTAAGCAGCAGGTTCTTCCGCTGGATGGTGGGTTCTTCCGAAACCATGATCGGTTGTCGGTAGTGTCCGAAAAACTGGCCTCGCTTTGGCGTGACGAAAGTTGGCGATTGCACCGCACGACAAAGGTGCGAGAGGTCGAAGCGCTTATTGCGACTGCCCGATGGGCGACCCAAAGTGCGCTGTTACGCAAGGAAAGCCGTGGCTTGCAGCGCCGCACAGATTTTCCGGAGACGAACCCGAATATGGCAAAGCCAATTGACTCCGGGGGCATTGAAAACATCTGGGCTTCGTTTGAGACGGATAATCGAGTGAGGGCAGCGTCATGATAGAGATCGTCAGTGAAGATCGCTGCATCAAATGCGACCTGTGTGTCGACGCCTGCCCGGACAATGTGTTCGATGCGGTTCCCGACAGCGCGCCCATCATCGTGCGCCAGTCGGACTGCCAGACCTGCTTCCTGTGCGAGCTTTTCTGCCCAACCGACGCGCTCTACGTATCACCGCTTTCCGAGGCGATTGAAGGCGCGACCGAGAGCGAGCTGATTGCGCGTGGCGTGATGGGCAGTTTCCGTCGAGAGATGGGATGGAAAAATGCCAAGCCGCGCGGAACGGCTGGCGACTGGAGTTACCGGATATTCGAGACCGGAAAAATCATACCCTGACTGGAGAAATTTATGAGACGATTTTTATCGACCTTCCTGCTGGCGGTCGGCGTTATAACCGCCGCGGCTGCTCCTACGCTGGCCGAGGATGCACCAGCAACTATTCGTTTCGGTGATGTGGGCTTCGGCTTTGGTACGCCGTTCGGCGTCGGCCTTCAGGCGATAGCGGACGCCAAAGGCTTCATCGCGGATGAATTCAAGGGAACTCCCACCAAGATCGAGTTTACCTATTTCACGGGAACGGGTCCAGCGATCAACGAAGCGCTGTCTAACGGTCAACTGGACTTTGCGTCCTATGGTGCGGTTCCCAATATTATTGGGAAGGCCAATGGTCTCGATACCGTCATTCTGGCGTCCTATGGCGGCACCACGATCTTTGGTGCGTCCAGGCCGGACCTCGACATCAAAACGATTGCCGACTTGAAGGGCAAAAAAGTCGCCATCCAGAAGGCAACCATCATTCACTGGGCGTTGATTACCGCTTTGAAGAATGCTGGCTTATCTGAAAAAGATATCACCATCGTCGATCTGAAAAATGCGGACCAGCTTGCGGCTATTGCAGCAAAGAGCGTCGATGCCGTATTCGGTGCAGACTTCCTGCTTCCACTTGAGGATAAAGGTCTGGCCAAGATCTTCTACAAATCCTCTGCGGTTGGCGCGACCGGTGACGGTTTCGGCGCATTCCTCGTCACCGATAAGTTCCGTAAAGCCTATCCGGAAGCAACGCAGAAAGTCGTGACGGGCTTTGTCAAAGCCGCGCAATGGCTGTCGGATGACAAAAACCGGGAAGAGGCATTCAGTATCTGGTCGCGGGCAGGGTCGCCAATAGAGGTCATTCGCAAGTCCAATGAAGGCGGCGAGCTTGGTAAGAAATACAATCCGCGTCTCGATGGGTTCTTTGCGGCGCGTTATCGCAGCGGCATCGACTTCGACAAGCAGCAGAAGCTCATTAGGCATGATATCGATCTCGATACATGGGTCGATAGAAGCTACGTGGACAATGCTGTCAAGACATTGAACCTTCAGTCGTTGTGGCCTGATCGTTCCGCAACGGGTGAACTTCTGAACTGATCGGAGAAAGCTGATGGCGACGTTGGAAGCTGGAGCCGACTTTAGCGTCTCCCGGAGAATGAAAGACGAGCGACTGGCGAAACTGCAGTTTCTCATCAAAAGCTCAGTTCTGGTCTTGACCGGGCCGGTCTGCTTGCTAGTTCTCTGGTGGGCCGCGTCGGCCAACAGCTGGGTTTCGCCGCAGGTACTTCCACGTCCGGATTGGGTCTTTAACACCTTTCTGGATCTTCTGGCGGATGGCGACATATTCTCTGCCGCCATCGTCAGCTTCCAACGCATTGCCGAGGGTTTTCTGATTGGAGCATCTCTCGGCTTGGCGTTCGGTTTCCTGATTGGGAAATCTAAAATCGTAGAGGCCTATCTGGGACCAAGCTTCAGAGCGCTTGCCGCAGTACCCTCACTTGGGTGGCTGCCAATACTGATCCTACTATTCGGCATCGAAGAAAGCGTGAAGATCATCATCCTTTCCAAAGCCTGTTTCGTGCCCATGGCTATCAGTACTGCCGAAGGAGCAAGGAACATTCCTAAAGGGTTCAACGAGGTTGCCGACATTCTCGGCCTCCGTGCGCGTACCCGGTTTTTCAAGCTGACAATCCCGGCCATGGCGCCCTATATCGCGAGCGGCGTCCGGCTTTCGCTCAGTCAGGCATTTTTTTCCCTGATCGTTGTGGAAATGCTCGCGGGCACTGACGGGCTTGGTTACATGATGGTTTGGGGCCGCACGCTTTTCCAGCTCGATATCGTTATTGTTGGCATGATCGTTGTGGGCGTTGTCGGCTTTGCCCTCGACCTTCTCCTGAAGCGGGCGGAAGCGCTGATGCGGAAGGGTAGTCATGTCTAAGGCTGAACGTTCCGCTTTGCGGATTCCTCGTGGCACAGTGGTGCCGCTTGTGGCGGTCGCCGTTTGGTGGGGTGGTGTATCCGCAGGGCTGATCACTGGCCCCATGGCCATTCATCCCTTGCAGGTGCTGGAGGCGCCGTTCTTTGACCCTTCGGGGCGCGAATTGTGGGCGGGGCTTTTGGCAAGCATTGTTCGCGTGATGATCGGTGGCACTATCGGGTGCATTGCTGGGCTTGCACTCGGCTATGTTGTTGGCAGCTACCGCTGGGCCGGTTTGGCGCTTGCACCGTCTATTCATGCCGTGCGTCAGGTTGCGCTCTTTGCCTGGATACCACTGCTGACGGCATGGTTTGGAAATGGTGAGGGCACCAAACTTGTGTTTACCGCTCTCTCGACATTTTTCCCGCTCTTTCTTGCAACAGAGCAGGGTGTGCGGCAGGTGCCGTCCTCGTTGATTGAAGTCGCTGATACATTGAATTTGCGGCGCTGGACCCGCATTCGCCGGCTTTGCCTGCCGTCGGCGCTTCCGAATATCTATGTTGGTTTGCAGATTGCCGCTCTATCGGCCTGGATCGGAACTGTCGGTGCGGAATACGCCATTGGAAATGGTCGTGGATTGGGCAGCTACATTGCCAGCGCGCGCGACCAGTTTCGCATGGACATTGTGATTGTCGGCGTCTTCACCCTGGCAACGGGCGGCGTCTTGCTCGCGTCCATCATTCGCCATGTCACATCGATTATATCGCCCTGGAGCTCAGAGAATTGACGAACGCCCTTTCAATCGAACATGTCAGCAAGTCCTTTGTTCTGGATGGCGCACCTCGCCCGGTGTTGAGGGATATCAATTTTCAGGTCGGGCACAACGAGATCATATCCATTGTCGGTGCGTCTGGCTGCGGAAAGTCCACGTTGCTGCGGCTGATTATCGGACTGGATGGCGACTATCGTGGGTCAATTACACGTGGCGTTTCAACCACAACGGTTCCGGCGAAAACAGGTATGGTCTTTCAGGATCATCGCTTGTACCCGTGGCTAACTATCGAGGGCAATGTCGAGTTGGCTTTCGACAAGTCTGATCTTCCGCCCGCATCCAAGCGCGAAAGAGTACAGCATTACCTCGCGCTCGTTGGTCTCAGTGACTATGCGAAGGCCTATCCGAAGCAGCTTTCAGGCGGGATGGCGCAGCGCGCGGCGATAGCCAGAGCGCTGGCGCAAGAACCCGATATTCTGCTTATGGATGAACCTTTCGGTGCCTTGGATTCCATCCTGCGGATGCGTCTTCAAGATGAACTTTTGTCTATCTGGGAGAAGAACAAGGTCTCCATCATTATCGTCACGCATGATGTGGAAGAAGCACTTTATCTCGCTGACCGGGTTTTGATCATGGAGCCTAATCCCGGTCGGGTGCGTGATGTGTTCGATGTCGGACTACCGCGTCCGCGCGACCGCAGCGCGTCCATATTGGCTGATCTGAAAAAGCGCTGCCTTGCAATGCTGGTTTGAACCGCTGCAGACCTTCTAAATTATGCTTTCCCAAGCTGTCTGAACGCCGCTCTGCACAGTTCCGAATATGAACGGAATCGCTTGACTCGCTCAAAACGATCATTAATGTTCACGTTGGGAGCAGGACATGAGCGAAGCAAGAACACGTTTTCCGCAGGAACGTCACCGGCAGATGATGGACGTCATCGCCGATGCGAAGCGTATTGGCACCTCGGATCTGGCTGGCATCATGGGTGTTTCGCTTCCGACATTGCGTCGTGATCTCATCACGCTGGAACAGGCGGGATTGATCCTGAGAATTCACGGCGGGGTCGTTGCCCGCGGTGCGGGCGAGGGTGTTGCCGAGCCGATGTTTCTGGAAAAGCTGCGCATAAGCCAGAGCGCCAAGGCGCGGATTGGCGAAGCAGCTGCTGCTTATGTTGCCAATAATTCCACCGTTATTCTTGACTCCGGCACGACAGCGCTTTCTGTCGCGCGCGCGCTTGCGGGCAGGGCGATCACGCTTGTAACGATGGACCTGAAGATTGCCGAAGCGGCGGCCGTCGGCGCAACGGAAGTGCATATCATCGGCGGTCGGGTCAGAAATGACTATTATTCGCTCATCGGGGCCTGGGCCACGGAAACGCTACGCCATATCCGCGCCGATTGTTTCTTTCTGTCCGCAGACTGTGTCGATCTTGACGGTGTTTCCACGTCTACCGTCGAGGAAGCAGAAGTGAAACGCGCAGCAATCGCCATTGCGCATAAGACGATACTTGTCGCCGATCAGCGTAAACTTGGATGCCGCAGTTTTGCGCCGGTTTGTGGGCTGCAGGATTTGAGCGGCTTTATCACCGATATTGGTTTCGAAGGCTCTTTACAGCCTTATCGCGACCAACTGCCTTTTCTGGAAACCGTATAACGGGCGCCTCGGGGGAGGAACTGAAATGCTAATCGCCAAACACGTTTTCGCCCGCTAAGCGGGCCAAGGCAACCAGCGCAGGGGAGAGCGCCAATGGATGCAAGACAGGACACGACGGGCAATTATCTGAAGGGGCTGGCCGTTCTGGCTATTGCCATCTTTGGAGTGTTGAGCCTGCTCGCGCCGGGCTTTCTAACGGCTGCAAACCTCAATTCAATGGGATTTCAGTTTCCTGAATTCGGGCTGCTTTCGTTGGCCGTTCTGCCGACGATGGTGTCTGGTGGCATAGATCTTTCTGTCGTGGCCACAGCCAATCTCGCCGCTATCGTCGCAGCAGTGATGATGAGGGCAGGACCCGAACTCGCCATCCTCGCCATTCCGGTTGCGCTTCTGATAGGCGTTGCTTGCGGGCTGCTCAACGGCTTTTTGATTGCCTATCTGCGCCTTCCGCCAATTCTGGCTACGCTTGGCACGATGCAGCTGTTCTCCGGGATTGGTATCGTAATTACCGGCGGCCCTGCAATTACGGGCCTGCCACAGTGGTACACAGCCTTTGGCAACTGGTCGGTCGGCGGCGTGGTGCCACTGCCACTCGTCCTGTTTGTAGCCACAGCGCTTCTGTTGGGCTTTCTGCTGAAGAGAACACCGGTTGGTATCCACCTGCGGCTGTTCGGAGCCAATCCCGTCGCGTCCCATTTTGCGGGCACGCGCGAAAAAGGTCTGTTGCTTCGTATCTACGCTATTGCCGGTCTCATCGCATCAATTGCCGGGCTTGTGGTTCTGGCGCGTGTCAATTCCGCCAATGCCGATTATGGTAGCTCCTATCTGCTTCTTGTCATTCTCATCAATATTCTGGCAGGCGTTTCGCCAGCCGGCGGCTTTGGCACCGTGACCGGTGTGACGTTAGCCGTCATCTGTCTCCAGCTCATATCGAGCGGACTGAATTTTCTGTCGTTCAGTGCGTTTTCACGCGATCTGTTCTTTGGTGGCCTGCTTGTGGTCGTCATGTCGGCACGCGTTCTGGCAGGCCGACTTGGCCTTGCGTCCGTTTTACAAAGAAAGGCCCGTACGGCATGAAAAATCGATTACGTTCAACGCTCGAAGCATTGATGTTGACGCCTGGCCTGTCGGGCCATGAGGATCGCGTACGGCGTCTCATCGCCCGCGATCTGGCTGATTTGCCGCTCGAATTTGCAACCGATCGTCTGGGCAATCTGATTGCAACGATGAAGGGGGATGAAAATGCGCCCTCCGTCATGCTGTTTGCGCATACGGATCAGCTGGGCTTCATCGTGCGCAAGGTCGAGGATAATAGCCTGATCCGTATCGAGCGGTTGGGCGGTATTCCGGAAAAGGCGTTGCCTGCGCAAGCGGTGCTATTTTGTGTCGGCGAAGGGCGCGACGTTCACGGCGTCATTGCGAATAAGAGCCATCATGCCACGCCAGCCGAAGAAAAATACAAGGTTACGCCCTATGCCGAACTTTTCATCGATGTCGGCGCGGAAAGCGCTGCGGATGTAAAGGCGCTCGGCATCGAAATCGGTACGCCGGTGGTCTATGCACCGCGCGTCATCCATCTCAACGAAAATCGCGTTATCGGAACGTCGGTTGACGACCGGGCCGGTTGTGCCGTCGTGATGGAAGTTGCCCGTCAGCTCGCGAAAGGTGGTCCACGACCAACAGTTCATTTTGTTTTCGCGGTTCTGGAAGAGTTCAACCTGCGTGGTGCCATGGTCGCAGCGCAGGCCATCAAACCGGATATCGCCATTCAGCTTGATATCGGGCTCAATGCCGATACGCCGGATATGGCTCATCGCGGTGAAATTCAGTTGGGCGGCGGTCCAGCCATCAGCCTTTACTCTTTCCATGGCCGCGGCACGCTCAATGGAACGATCCCCCATCCGGCACTGCCGAAATTATTCTCCGACGCCGCTGCCAGCGAAGCCATTCCGTTGCAACGCACGGCCCATACAGGCGCATTGACGGATTCGTCTTACGTGCAACTCGTCAATGAGGGCGTTGCCTGTATCGATGTGTGTTTCCCGTGCCGTTATACCCATACGGCGCTTGAAATGTGCGATCTGCGTGATCTTGAAAGTCTCACTGCGCTTCTGGTCGCGGCTATTGGCAGGATCAACAAGGACTTCAGCCTCGACAGGGATCTTTACACCTGATGCGTTATTATCTGGGCATCGACATCGGCACATTTGAATCGAAGGGCGTTCTTTCCGATGAGGAAGGAAGGATCGTCGCTTCTGCCGCACGTCCGCATCGCATGCTGGTTCCACAACCGGGTTGGGCGGAACATGATGCTGAACAAAACTGGTGGGGTGAATTTTGTTCGATCAGTCGTGAATTGATCGAACAAAGTTCAGTGGCGGCCAGCGATATTCGCGCAGTCGCGGCCAGCGGCATTGGCCCATGTATGCTGCCGGTTGATGAAAACGGCGCTCCGCTCATGAAGGCCGTTCTTTATGGTGTCGACACGCGCGCAGCTGTTGAGATAGAGGAACTGACCGCTGAAATCGGGCTTGAACGCCTGATGCGGGAAGGCGGCAATGCGTTGACCTCGCAATCGGTCGGCCCGAAAATCCTTTGGTTGAAGAAGAACCATCCTGATATTTTTGACCGCACGCACAAGTTTCTCAATTCCTCCTCCTTCCTCGTTCACAGGCTGACGGGCAACTATACGATCGATCACTATTCCGCGGCCGGGTTCTCGCCGCTTTATGACGTTGCACGGCAGGACTGGACTGACGATTTTGCCGAACGCATCGTTTCACGTGAGCGGCTGCCCGATCTTCTCTGGACAACCGACATTGCGGGAGCAGTGACACCGCAGGCCGCAGCCGCGACCGGGCTCGCTGTTGGAACGCCTGTGATCGCTGGCACCATCGATGCCGCCGCTGAGGCTGTCAGCGTCGGCGTGCAGAAGTCTGGCGAAATGATGGTCATGTATGGCTCGACCATGTTCATCATTCTGGTCACGGATCAACGCATCGCTGATACGCGGCTGTGGTATGCGCCTTGGCTTTTCCGTGGAGAACATGCCTGTATGTCCGGCACGTCGACCAGCGGAACGCTGACGCGGTGGTTTCAGGAGCAGTTCGCTCGCGAGTTGCCCGCCGCCAGCGCCTTGCAAGCACTGGCGGAAGAAGCCGTATCGTCACCGCCCGGCGCAAAAGGGCTTTTCGTACTCCCCTATTTTTCCGGTGAGAGAACACCTGTTCATGATCCGTCAGCACGAGGCATGATTTTCGGTCTCGATCTGACCCATATCCGCGCTGACATTTATCGTGCGCTTCTTGAAGGCGTCGCTTATGGCGTCAACGACATTTTCAATACCTATCACGAAGCACATGCTCCGCTGGAGCGCATCGCTGCTGTGGGCGGTGGTACAAGAAATGCCGTCTGGTCACAGGCCATTTCCGATGTCAGCGAAAAGCTTCAGCTTGTGAGAAGCAAGACTATCGGTGCGGCCTACGGAAACTGTTTTCTGGGGGCGCTTGCGGTGGGCGATGTGGCGAAGGCTGACATTGAACAATGGAACCCGGTGGAGCGGCGCATTGAACCTGATGCGGGGACAAAGCGCGTCTATCAGCAGGGTTTCGATACGTTCAAGAAGCTCTACGAGCGGACAGCCGATCTGATGCGGATCGCATCGGCTTGAAGGGAGGCCGGACGCAGTCACGCGTCCGGAAAGGAATTGGTGAAAGCCGCAGAAGCTTCGCCAGAACACAGCCTGACTGATTGCCGGGGAGGCAAGCAGAGGTGAACCAACGGAGGGAATAACAATGAATATCAGCTTGAGGAAAATGGCAGCCGGTCTTGCCGTCAGCGCAGCTATTGTTGCTGGTGGTGCATTCTATGCGAACGCGCAGGACGCAAAACACACCATCGTCACTGTCGTCAAACTTTCCGGCATTGCCTGGTTCAACCGTATGGAAACCGGCGTGAAGGAATATGCCAAGGAAAGTGGAAACAACGCCACTCAGATCGGACCCGCTTCGGCTGATGCTGCGCTGCAGGTTCAGCTGATCGAAGACCTGATTGCAAAAAAGGTGGACGCGATCACCGTGGTGCCGAATTCCCCGGAAGCTTTGGAGCCCGTGCTCGGCAAGGCTTTGCAGGCCGGGATCAAGGTAATCGGCCACGAAGCATCGAGCATGAAGAATGTCACCTATGACGTCGAAGCTTTCGACAATGGCGCCTATGGCGAACATCTGATGAAGGCGCTGGCCGAAGCGATGGGCGAAGAGGGCGAATATGCGGTATTCGTTGGCCATCTGACGGCAAAAACCCACAATGAATGGGTTGATGCAGCCATTGCCTATCAGAAAGAGCATTATCCGAAGATGAAGCTCGCGACCGACAAGATCGAGAGCAACGAGCAGCAACAGACGGCCTATGCCAAGACCAAGGAACTGTTGAGAACCTATCCGAATCTCAAGGGTATTCAGGGCTCCGCAGGTGAAGATGTCGCCGGTGCGGCGCTTGCGGTCGAGGAAGCGGGTCTTGAGGGCAAGGTCAAGATTGTCGGCACCAGCCTTGTCTCGGTTTCAGGCCCATATCTTGAAAGCGGCACGATCAACATGATCTCGTTCTGGGACCCGGCCAAGGCTGGTATCGCCATGAACAAGCTCGCCGCAATGGCCATTGATGGCAAGGCCGTAACCGATGGCATGGACCTAGGTGTCGAAGGCTACAACAAGGTTCAGCTCAAGGACAAGGTTGTCTATGGCCAGGCTTGGGTCGATGTGACCAAGGAAAATATGGGCAATTACGACTTCTGATCCATGGACAATGGGCCGCCGGGACAACCGGCGGCCTCTATGGGAGAGCTGCATGAGTGATACGCAGAATTCCGGCGCTTTTGTTCTGGAAATGCAGGCTGTTGCCAAGTCTTACGGTCCCGTCCGGGTACTGGAAGATGTGGGTTTAAGCCTGCGACCGGGCGAGGTGCGCTGTCTTGCCGGTGAAAACGGGTCGGGCAAATCGACTTTGATCAAGATATTATCCGGTGTCGTTCGTGCCGACGCCGGGACGGTCACGATTGGCGGCAAGTTCATCGAAAATGACGCAAAAGCCGCTATAGCAGCGGGGCTTTCAGTCATCTATCAGGACTTTGCGCTTCTTCCCAATCTGACTGTTTGGGAGAATGTCAGCTTTCTGGCGGCAGTGACCGAGAACAAGCGTTTCTTCAATCGCATGTCTGGACGTAAGCGGGCGATTGAAACGCTTGCACGAATGAAGGTCGATATTGATCCCGATATTCTGGTGGAAAGACTGCCTGTTGCTTCCAAGCAGCTGGTTGCCATTGCACGTGCGCTTGCCAATGATGCGCGCATTATCGTTATGGATGAACCCACCACGGCCTTGACTCGCAGCGAGGTCGCCAAGCTTCTTGATATCGTCTTTGCGCTGAAGGCGGAAGGCGTTGCCTTTCTGTTTGTCAGTCACAAGATCGAGGAAGTTTTTGCTGTTTGCGACAGCGTCACGGTTCTGCGTGATGGTCATGTCGTGGTGGCAGGACCGATAGGTGAATTCGATCCAGCGCGTCTGGTAGAGGCCATGTCCGGTCGACCAATTGACAGCCAGCGTCTGGCGCGTGAGGCGGTTACGCCTTCGGAAGCCATATTCAAAGTGCGTAATCTTGGACGACGCGGCCAGTTTGTCTCGATCAATCTCGATTTGCGCGCGGGCGAAATCATATCCGTTGTGGGCCTTCTGGGGTCAGGGCGAACGGAACTTGCGCTGGCTTTGTTTGGATGTCTTGCGTCGGACGAGGGTCGCATTGAAGACGTGAATGGACCATTGCATCTTACGGCTCCCGCAGACGCGATGGAACACGGCATTGCCTATGTGCCGGAAGATCGACTGACAGAAGGCCTTTTTCTCAATCAGCCGATCCGTGAAAACATCATCGTCTCAAGTCTTGAAGCGGATACTAAAGGTGGCATTGTCAGCGCGTCGAGCCTCACCGAGCGCGCGCGCGAAGCCGTTAAGCGGTTGCGTATCAAGGCACCCAGTGTCTTCCCACCTGTGGTGACGCTGTCAGGCGGCAATCAACAGCGTGTCGTTCTGGCGCGATGGATGGAGAGAAAGCCGAAGCTGCTTATCCTCAATGGTCCAACAGTCGGCGTCGATGTCGGCTCCAAACGGGAAATCCACGAACTATTGCTCGCATTGAGCCGTTCGGGAACAGCGGTTCTGGTGGTGACCGACGACATTGGCGAAGCCATTGCACTGTCCGACACGATCAAGGTGATGGTGAAGGGAAGAATTGTGGCCAGTTTCGATGCCGGTGATATCGACGAAGAAACACTCTATCAGGAAGTCATTCGGGAGGACCGGCCATGAACTATTCATTGATCCGGGTGCTCTCGACACCACAGGGTGTCGTCTTTTTGACAGCCGTTGCTTTTGCGATTGTGCTGAGCATTCTCAATCCTGCGTTCTTTTCACCGGCAACGCTGATAGACCTGGCACGTAACTCACTGGTGACCGGAATATTCGCGCTTGGCGTTATGATGGTGCTGGCATCCGGCGGCATTGACGTGTCCTGCACGGCAATCGGCGCCTTTGCGATGTATGCGACGGTAAAAATCGTCATGGGTATTGATATCCATGTTCCGATTATCGCCTATTTCGGACTGGCAGCCCTCATAGGGGCCAGTCTTGGTCTTATCAATGGAATACTGGTCGGTGGACTCGGTCTACCGACGCTTATCGTCACCCTTGGTACAATGAGCCTTTTTCGGGGGGCGTTATTGACCTTCGTCGGGACGGTGTACGTCACGTCAGTGCCGCGTGAAGTTATCAATTTTGCGCGCAGCATTCTGGTGCGGATGGAGAACGCATTGGGCCAGATGGTATCGCTTCCAATGTCATTCTTTGTTCTGGTAGGGGTCGCTGTATTCGTCGCCTTCATCATGAACTTCACGCTGTTCGGGCGCAAAATCTACGCCATCGGCGGTTCTGAAGAAGCTGCCGCTCGTATTGGCATTCGCGTGGGGCGCGTCAAGCTATTGATCTATGTTCTGGCGGGCGCAATTGCTGGTCTGGCTGGCATGACCCATATGACCCTGTCGCGCATGGCTAATCCGTTCGATCTGGTCGGCATGGAGCTGAATGTCATCGCAGCCGTTGTTCTCGGTGGAGCCCGAATAACAGGCGGTCACGGTACAGTGCTCGGGACGCTACTTGGTGTATTTGTCATCACAATGATCAATACAACGCTGTTGATGGCGGGTGTGCCATCCTATTGGCAAAAGGTCGTAATAGGTTGTCTGATTGTGGTGGGTACGGGCTTGCCGATATTGATCGAGCGATTGAGCCGACATCGGGCGCGTCTGGCGCAGCCTTTGGGAGCGTGATAGGCGTCAATCGCGCGCGGCGAACAGTCACCGCGCGCGATTGTCTTTTTATCAGTCCTTGCGGGCTTTCTTCACGATGTTCATGAATTCCTTGGCGCGTTCCGGATCGACCGCATTCCAGGTGTTACCATCGACCTTCAGCGACGAACCGACAATGCAGCCATCGGCAATCTTGAGGATATCGGCGACGGTTGCATGACGCACGCCCGTATTGGCCAGAACCGCCGTGTTAGGCAGGACCCGCTTGACGGCTTCGAGGTCCGAAACATTGGCGGCTTCACCGGTGATCGTGCCCGACACCAGAACGGCATCCGGAATGGACGAGAAGACCGCCGAACGTGCCCGGTCGGGGAGGGGGCGGCGATCCATTGAATCCGCGAATTCAGCAGATACGTTGTCCAGCATGACAAGATCCGAACGGCCAAGACGATTGCGATAGCGCATCGTTTCACCCGCATTTGGCGTCCATGGCCCCATGTCGGAGGCATAAGTGCCAGTCAGGATTTCGCGCATGAAGGACGCGCCGGTTGCCGTGGCCAAAGCGACCGAGCTTTTGGGGTCCCAGAGAACGTTAACGCCAAAAGGCTTTGCGATTTCACCACGCAGGCGGCCAATGACATAGGCCATGGTCGCCGTGGAAGCGACGTCGACAGCAAGTTCGTATGGACGGTCGTTTTCGTTGCCGAACATGACAGCATCGACATCAGCGTCCTGCAAAGCAGTAAGATCGCGACGCGCTGCCTCGACGATACCTTCGATGCCAGCTTCCGCGTCATAAAGCGGAGCGCCAGGCATCGGGTTAAGATGCACCATCGCGATGATGGGCTTCTTCGTCGGGAAAAGATCAAAAAACTTGCTCATGGTGAACCCCTTTGTTGTGCCGGTCTTCGGTTCAATCCGGAGACGGCGTTAGCTTCGTATTCTTCTTCCGACCTCGGGTCGGTTGATCTTCATGCGGTCTGCACGCTCACATGTGAGCGCGCAGGATTGCCGGTAGCTCTGCGTAGTTATCCAGGTAGTGGTCGATTGGATTTCCGGGCTGTTCAGCCAAACCGTAGCCGACGACCTTCATGCCTGCGGCATGTGCTGAGATTGCTCCGATCAAACTGTCTTCGATTGCTATCATCTGTGCTGGAGCAAGGCGTAGCCGCTTGGCCGCAGCCAGATAAGGCTCTGGATCAGGCTTGCCATGCAGCACATCGTTGATGCTGATGGAGAAGCGAAGCTTGTCTGCAATTCCAAGCGCGGCGATGTTGGTGTCGACAATATTTCGACCGGAATTTGAGACGCATACCTGCAACAGACCGTATTCCATTGCCGCGTCCATTGCTTGCAGGACGCCCGTGATGGGCCGAAGTTCGCCCGCATGGGCGATGTAATGGTCACGAATGCGTTCGATCCATGGCTCAAAGCTCAAATCGGCTGGCAATCGCGGTTTGACAGCTTCAAAGACAGCATCCATATGGACCCCGCGAAATCGTTCTTCTGGAATATCGCTGAGATCGGTGCCGAAATGCGCCGTGCCGGCCAGAAGTGCCTTATGGTGAAGCGGCTCACTATCTACGAGCGTACCGTCAATATCCCATGCGATGGCTTTGATCGTCATCGTTGTGATTACTCTCTGTAAAGCGGCTTGAGGTTGGTGTAGATTTCGCGGAAACGTTGGTAACCGCTGTTGTAAGTCACTGCATTTTCAGGCCGTGGCTGGATGAGATCGCCATTTTCAACGAAGGCGGCAATTCCCGACCAGCCGTCTACGGCGTTTGCGCCCACAGCCGCCGCCCAGGCTGCGCCTAATGATGAGCCTGGATGCCCTTTGAGCTGACGAATTGGAGCCTGAAGCACGTCCGCCACGATCTGCATCCAGACGCGGCTGTTCGCGCCGCCGTCAGAAGCGAGATATTGCTTGGGGTGGTGTCCCATATCCTGAAGCACCTCGATATGGTGGCGTGCAGCATAGGCATAGGCCTCAAGCAATGCCCGCCAAACATGGCCGACCTTGTGATTGAGACTAAGACCGGTAATGGTGCCTCGGGCAAAGGGGTCATGGATAGGCGTCTTCTCGCCAAGAAAATACGGAACAATCGCCACGCCGTCAGCGCCCGCATCGATTTTCGCGGCAAGCGTATCGAGATGCTGGTGCAAGCTTAAACCCTCATCAACTGCAGCTTGCTTTTCGCCGCCTGCAAAGTTCTCGGCAAACCAGTTGAGCCCGGAACCGCCGGTCGACATGCAGCCATTCGGCATATAAAGCCCCGGTACCAGATGGTAGTCGAGGAACATGCGCGGATCTGGCGCTGCCTTTGCGGTCGCAACCAGAATGTCCAGCGCGCCGCCAAATTTGAGCAGTACCTGACCTTCTTGCGAAACACCTGCCGCAAGCGCTGAGGCAATCATATCGGCAGCGCCGCCGACGACCGGTGTCCCCTCTGCAAGGCCTGTGGAGAGGGCAGCGGATTTCGTTATCGTTCCCATGACCGCATGAGATGAGACCTTCGCTGGAACGACCGACAAAGGCAGGTGGGTGAGGGCGATCAACTCCGGGGACAACTCGTTGGTTGCGATGTCGACAAAACCAGCTTCCAGAGCCCAGTTTTGTTCAATCCGCCGTTCTCCGGTCAGTTTCCAGTTAATGTAATCATAGGAGCCGAAAACGGTTGCGATCTTGGCAAAGACCTCTGGTTCGTGCCGTTCGATCCAGCGCAGCTTGGTGGCGACAAGCTGCTGGTTTATGCCGTTGCCAGCCTTGGCAATGAATTCAACTTCCTCGATTTCACTGCGCAGTTCCGCGACCTCAGCGGCGACACGTCCATCGCTTTGCTGAATGCTCGGTCGAAGCACAGCACCATTCTCGTCAAGGAGAACAACTGCAGGCAGCATACCAGTGACGCCAACGCCTACAATCTCGGTGGTTGAGATGCCGGCTGCACCAATCAGCTCTTGAATGATGGCACAGCAATTGCTCCACCATTGTTCCGGGTCTTCTTCAGCCCAACCGGGCTGACGCGACGTCAGGGTAACGGGTCGCGATGTGATGCCGAGCACTTCGTCCGGAAGTCGCACGAGAATGCCGATTGTAGAGGTGGTGCCGATATCAAGACCTAGAACGCAGCTCATGGAAATTTCCGGTCAAATGCCTGTAACTGGGGGAGCGATAATGATCTCGACATTCGCTCTGGAAAGCGCGCTGGCGATATTCGGTGGAGGGGCCGCGTCGCTGATCAAGGTGTCGATTTCGTCGAGATCGGCGATCCTGATGAGGGACATATGGTTGAACTTGGCGCTATGGCAGAGAAGCACCTTGCGATTGGCGCGGCGCAGGTAAACCCGCTTCAGGTCACTGTCTTCCGGCGAATAATCGAAGAGACCATCTGCCGTAATGCCCGAAACGCCAATAAAGGCGATATCAAACCACAGGCGCTCGAACTCATCGCAGGCCGACTTGCCGCAGATGGAAAGCTCTTCACCGCGGATCTGACCCGCAGGGACATAGACTTCGCGTTGTGCGCCACCGAGAAGCTGCGCGGTCCGGAGGCTGGATGTAAAAAACTTGACGCCCACGGTGTCACACAAGGCTTCGGCGAGAAGATAAGTGGTCGAACCGACATCAAGCGCGACGCTCATGCGGCGTTCAACAAGCTCCAGTGCCTTGGCAACGATGCTCAGCTTTTCGGGATTGTGTTCACGCAGGCGGGCTGAAAAAGCAGGTTCCTCGCGGTCGAGAAAAGGCTCCGGCGCGTCCTCGTCGATAACCGCTCCGCCATGGGTTCGAACCAGCAGGCCATCGCGCTCCAGTTCAACGAGATCACGGCGAATGGTCATTTCAGAGACGCCAAGTTCAGCAGCGATATCAACAACCTGGAGGAATCCACGCTTGCGTGCGGCGTCGACGAGATGGGCATGGCGAACGCGGGCAGGCAGCCGTTTTGCTTCCGCTGGCTGGATGTCCTTTTGCTTGTCCGTCATACTTTCCTCCGGTGGTTCGACCAGACATTCAACTTATTCATTAGGAGAAGGATCGAACAAAATCAATCGCAAAAAAACATAAACGAACATAATTTTATGTATTGCCAACATAATCAAACAGTGAATATGCTTTTTCGTGATCGATAACATTCGTTCCGAGGGTGAACAAAATGACAAACGCTGCAATGCCGGGCAAACTGGCCAGCGAACTGAACGGAAAGCGCGCCATTGTGACGGGGGCTGCTTCCGGCATAGGCAAAGCGATAGCGCGTGCATTGGCGCGCCATGGCGTTCGTATCGCAATTGCCGATATCAACGGTGATGCTGCGAAACGCGCAGCAAGCGAACTTGGCGGGGATGCTGTCGGACTGGCGATGGACGTCAGCCAGCGCGCATCCGTCGAGGCGGGTTTCGAAGCTCTGATCGCCCAATGGGGTGGTCTTGATATTGTCGCGGCAAATGCCGGTGTTTCCACGATGAACCGTGCCGTCGACCTCACTGACAAAGAGTGGAACTTCAATTTCGACGTGAACACACGTGGCGTGTTTCTGACCAATCAGATTGCCGCCCGCTATTTTCTCGCCAGCGACACCAAGGGCGTGATCGTCAATACGGCATCGCTCGCCGCCAAGATTGGGGCACCGCTTCTGGCCCATTATTCAGCAAGCAAATTTGCAGTTCTTGGTTGGACACAAGCACTGGCGCGTGAACTCGCGCCGAATGGAATTCGCGTGAACGCAGTTTGTCCCGGTTTCGTCAAAACCTCCATGCAATCGCGCGAAGTGGAATGGGAAGCAGAACTGCGCGGCATTACACCTGAACAGGTCATTGCCGATTATGTATCGCAGACTCCGCTGGGTCGTCTCGAAGAACCGGAAGATGTCGCTGAAGTGGTTGTGTTCCTCTGCTCGGATGGCGCGCGCTTTATGACCGGACAAGGCATCAATGTGACCGGCGGCGTCTATACGACCTAGTGCAGACAAGGCGCTTCACGCCAGATGTGAGGCGCCCACGAACAAGAATGGCTGACAAAGTGCAGTCACCTCCAGGGGAATAACGGCGGCCGGCTAAAAATGGCCCGTGTCGCTGATCGTGCAGAAGGGTAGACCTGAATGGCGTCGATCGAACTAGAACACGTCTCCAAACTATACGCCAATGGCGCCTATGGGGTGCGTGATGTCGATCTCAAGATCGAGGACGGCGAGTTTGTAATTTTTCTCGGACCATCTGGTTGCGGGAAATCGACGACATTGCGCATGATAGCAGGGCTTGAGGGCATCACCTCCGGCGACCTGCGTATTGGCGGTAAATCCGTGACGCGGCTCCCGCCAAAAGATCGCAATGTTGCGGTCGTGTTTCAATCCTATGCACTCTATCCGCATATGAGCGTGCGGCAGAATATGGGCTTCGGTCTCAAGATGCGTGGCGTGCCCGCTGCCGAGATTGCAGCCAAGGTTTCCGATGCTGCCAATATGCTGGGGCTGAACAAATATATTGATCGCAAACCTGCCGCACTGTCCGGCGGGCAGCGCCAGCGCGTTGCGCTTGGCCGGGCGATTGTCCGCGAGCCCAACGCCTTTCTTCTCGACGAACCGCTTTCAAACCTTGATGCACAATTGCGCGCAGAAATGCGGCTGGAACTGGTCAAGCTGCATCGCAGGCTTGGCAAGACCATCATCCATGTGACGCACGATCAGGTCGAGGCCATGACCATGGGAGATCGCATCTGTATCATGCGCGACGGTGTGATGGTTCAGGTGGGGGCTCCTCTGGAGGTTTATGCCAATCCTGCGGATACGTTTGTTGCAAAGTTTCTGGCGACACCGCCGATGAATCTCATCCCTGTGCAACTAATGCCATCTGACGATGGCGAGTTGCAGGCAAAGGGCGATGGTGTCGATATTCGCATTCCAGCGATGCATAAGCCGCATTATGCGGCCAGCAGCGGCAAACCGCTTCTGTTAGGCATCAGGCCTGAAGACATCTACGAAGCCCAGAACAATCCCGATTGGCAACCGCTCGATCTGACTGTCGTTGCGGTCGAAAAACTGGGCGTCGAGACGGTCGTCATCGGGCAGATTGGAAACGACAAACCGCTGGAACTGAATGCCCGCGTGAGCCGCCACTTTACCGCTGAAGTCGGGCAAAAGGTACGGTTGTTCATCGATACCAAACCGATGCATCTCTTTGATGCCCAGACGGAAAAGGTCATCAAACGACCACCGTTAGAACCCGGCCTTGTGACGGTCTAGGAGACGGTGATGCGCAAGATAGTCATCCATACGGGCCTTTTCATCGTATCGCTTGCGATCCTGTTACCATTGCTGTGGACTCTTCGAACAAGCTTTGTTCCGGAGCAGATGGCCTATTCCACCGAACTGATGCCTCAGTTCACCTTCCAGAACTATGTGGATCTGTTCACGCAAAAGCGCTTTGGCGTCTATTACCTCAACAGTCTGATTGTGGCGACGGGCTCTGTGCTACTCGCGCTGCCCTTTGCGGCAATGACGGGCTATGCCTTTGCGCGCTTCAAGACCGGCGGTCCGCTGGCCCGTTTCACCGTGCTTGCCACTCAGATGCTTCCGCCAGTGGCTATTGTCTTGCCAGCCTTCATGCTGTTCCGCTCAGTGGGCATGACCAATTCTGTGCTCGGCCTGACGATTGCTTATGCTGCAATCAATCTGCCGTTCCTGATCTGGATTCTCATGGGTTTCTTCGAGGGTATTCCTGTCGATCTGGAATGGGCAGCGCAGACAGATGGCGCCAGCGCCTGGGGTGCGTTCTGGCGTATTGTCGTGCCTGTTTCTCTGCCCGGTATCGCAGCGGCAGGTGTGCTGGGCTTCATCCTTGCCTGGAACGAATTCCTGTTTGCTCTGGTGCTAAGCGGCCCGGCGACAGCGACCGTGCCTGTCGGTCTTGCCTCTCTACAGACCTCCAACGGGGTTCAGATTGCGAAAGTGGCGGCGGGCGTCATTCTGGCCATTTTGCCGCTCGTGATCGCATCGCGTTTCATCCAGCGCTTCATCGTGCAGGGGCTCACATTCGGCAGCGTCAAATGACGCCAAGATAAATTGCATGCAGGTAAACATAACAAAGGGAACCACGAAAATGCTGAAATATGGGAACAAATTATTGGCGAGCGTCAGCCTGCTTCTTCTGGCGGGTGCGGGATACGCACACGCGGAAACCGTTACGCTGCGCGCACTGATGGAAGATGTGCCCGAAACGCACATCATTGAAAAACTGCTGCCGGACTTCGAGAAGGAAACCGGCATCAAGGTGGAATTTGAAAAAGTGGGCTATGGCGACATGCATGACAAGCTCGCCACGCAGCTTGTCTCGCCGGAAAGCTATTACAATCTCCTTGAGGTAGATTTTCTATGGGCGGGCGAATTTCCCGCTGCCGGTTGGTTGACTGATCTGAAGCCTCTTGCCGAACGCGACAAGCTTGATCTGTCCGAATTTATCCCCTCAACACTCGATCTGCTTGGCCGGACCGACCAGGCCATGCCGATCCTGCCGATGTACAACTACTCGATGGGAATGCTTTATCGAAAAGACCTGCTGGACGATCCAAAGCTCAAGGAAGCCTATAAAAGCGAGTTCAATGCCGAGCTGAAGAAGCCAGAAACGCTTGAAGACTATGTGCAGGTCGCCAAATTCATGAAGGCGAAGGCAAATGTTGCGGGCACGGCCATGCAGGGCCAGCGTGGCGATCCGAACAGCATGGAGTTCTCCAACTACCTGTTCTCGGCAGGTGGCGGCTATCTCGACAAGGACAGCAAGGTTACGCTCGACAGCCCGGAAGCCGTCAAGGCGCTGACGCTTTATGTCGATGCGATCAAGAATGCGGCGCAACAAGGCGCACTGTCGGCCACATTGGATGATACGATGCGCCTCATGTGCAGCGGCGAAGCTTTCAGCATGGTCACCTATTGGTGGATGCTGCCTCAGATGGACAATGCCGAAAAGTGCCCGAATGTTGCTGGCAAGGTCGGTCTTTCCGTGATGCCGGGTGGCCACGGCGAAAGCGGTGGCTGGGGTTGGGGCATTCCGAAGAACACATCACCAGAAGCACAGGAAGCAGCCTGGACTTTCATCAAGTGGGTACAGAGCAAAAAGATCGGCGTCGCACGCGCGCTTGAGGGCCATGCGCCTGTCAGCGAAGCTGTCTACAAGGACGCCGACGTCTTGAAGAAGTACCCGTTCTATGAACAGGCTCTGGATGTTGTCGCTTCTGGAAAGTCGTTCCCGATATTCGCCTATTCGGCGCAGTATGAAGATGTTCTCGGCACGCAAGTATCGCAGGCGGCAGGCGGCGAGATTGCGCCGGACGCAGCCATAAAGGCAGCCGCTTCCGGTCTGGAAGACCTTCTCAAGAAATAATGCTTTGCCGCCCTCCCTGTTGAAGGGAGGGCGGCAGAAAATTTTCAGTTTCATCCCGACGGCATTCTAGGAAACATTCGTATGTCCACGTCCACCACTGCAATCGACCGAACCTGGAAAACCGGCTGGGCGTTTTCCTTGCCAGGATTACTGACACTTGCAGTCGTCATGGGGCTGCCGCTTCTGTATGCCGTTCTCATGTCGATTTCCTCGATGACACTGATGCGGCCATCGCTGTTACCGTTCACGGGCTTTGAAAACTACGCGCGGATCATGAGCAATGCGCAGTTCTGGAGTTCACTATGGCTGACAGTCAAATACTCGATCGTCACCGTGGTTGCCGAGTTTATACTCGGGTTGGGGATTGCGCTCATGCTGAACGCGGTCGTGAAAACCAAACCCATCTACTTCGCAATCCTGACCATACCGATGGCCATGTCTCCGGTAAGTGTCGCCCTTATCTGGCGTATGCTGCTGCAGCCCAATCTGGGTATCGTGAACCACATGATGGAGACCATAGGTCTGCCAAGGCTTGACTGGCTTGGCTCGTCCGACCTCGCGATCTGGTCTATGGCAGCCATCGATATCTGGCAGCAAACATCCTTTGTCGTGCTTATCCTTGCGGCTGGACTGGCTTCGTTGCCGCGCGATCCTTACGAGGCGGCGGAAGTAGACGGCGCTGGCAAGATCGAACAGTTCTGGTACTTGACGCTGCCGATGTTGCGTCCCGTTGCGGCTATCGCCATCATCATCCAGCTGATCAATGAGTTCCGCACGTATGATCTGACTTATGTTCTCACAAAGGGTGGCCCCGGCACGTCGACGGAAGTCTTGAGCTTCTTCGCCTATAGACAGGCGTTTCTTGGACTCTCCCTCAACGAGGGTTCGGCAGCAGCATTCATCCTGCTTCTGATCGTGCTCGTCATAACAATTGTCTTCTTCTGGGTCCTAGAAAACAGACAGTTTCGGGACGTCGGCTAACCCTTAGCAAGACTATGCTGTTTCAGCCTTACTTCATTTCGGGCAGAAGCAACCGCTCAGAGCACCAGGTCCAAACGGCATCGACCGCCTTTCTCGGTGAGGTTGAGCGTTTGCGGATAAGGTAATAATCTGGTTCTATCATGATTGTAGGCTCGGCCACTTGCACCAGTCGTCCGGTCGCCAGGTCGGACGCGACGAAGGCTCTACATGCGAGAGCGACGCCTTGACCGGCGAGAGCAGCATCCAGTGCAAGTGCTGTCTGGTTGAACATCGCACCTGGCAGTTTTCCTTTTGAGCCAAGAAGCTCGGGCCAGTGATTATGCGCATCGTGCAGAAGCGGCATTTCCCGAAGCTGTTCGCTTGTCAGTGGCAAAGACCTACCGTCGATGAGATAGGGGCTGGCAACAGCTACCAGTTCCTGACGAAACAACAGTTTTGCATCAAGCGTAGACGGGAAAGGCGGCCGCGTGAGGCGCACCGCAATGTCCACATTGTCCCGGTCAAAATCGGAAACCGCCTCCGTCGCAACGGTGCGCAATTCCACGCCTGCGAGATCTGCATGAAGTCTGGCCAGTCGTGGAATAAGAAGTTTCGCCGCGACAGTCGGCGTAACGCTAATCGTAACCGTCTCCGGTCTGTCCAGAAGCCGTCCGGTGGCGTCTCCAAGCGTATCGAAGGCACGGGTCACATCCGCCAGATAGTTCGCACCTTGCGTCGTCAGGGCTAATCCACGTGGCAGGCGATGAAAAAGCGTCAGGCCGAGATGATCCTCCAACGCACGGACTTGTTGTGCAACAGCGCCTTGCGTGACACGCAATTCGTCCGCTGCGGCGCGGAAATTCAGCCTGCGGCCCGAAGCTTCAAAGGCGCGCAGGGCATTTAATGGAGGCAATTTGCGGCGTGACGGGTTCATGGATTAGCCTGTAGATTTTCTACAGTATAATGCGTTTCTTTCTGGCGCGAAAGTCTTATCAAAATTTGGCATAGTGTGCTCAATATCGAAACAAAGGAGCCTTTGATGTCTGGAGAAAAAGTTGCAATCATCACCGCTGGCGGTTCCGGCATGGGCGCTGCGGCTGCACGAAAGCTGGCACAGGACGGATATCGCGTAGCGATCTTGTCTTCGTCCGGCAAGGGCGAAGCGCTGGCGCAGGAATTGGGCGGCGTGGGCGTCACCGGCTCAAATCTGGTCAATGACGATGTGAAGCGACTTGTCGATCTGGCGATGGACAAGTGGGGCAGGGTGGATGCACTGGTTAATTCTGCCGGTCATGGTCCGCGTGCGCCGATCCTTGAGCTGACCGACGAAGACTGGCACAAGGGCATGGAGGTTTACTTCCTGAGCGCCGTGCGCCCGATCCGTCTGGTAACGCCGATTATGGAAGCACAGGGCGGCGGCGCTATCGTCAATATTTCGACGGCATGGGCCTCGGAGCCTTCGGCTATGTTTCCGACTTCGGCAACATTCCGGGCGGGTCTGGCCAGCTTCACCAAGATCTTCGCGGATAACTATGCCGCCAAGAACATCCGTATGAACAATGTGCTGCCCGGCTGGATCGACAGTCTTCCGTCTACTGATGAGCGGCGCGACAGCGTGCCGATGAATCGCTATGGCACGGCAGAGGAAATCGCCGCGACGATCGCGTTTCTGGTGTCTGATGGGGCAGGTTACATCACCGGGCAGAACCTTCGCGTTGACGGTGGTGTGACCCGTTCCGTTTGATCGGTTCTTGTTTGGAACAATCAAGAAGCGGTGTCGGTCATTGGGCCAGCGCCGCTTTTTATCATATGGAGTGACATAGAATGGAACCTATCGAGGAAGTGGAACTTGCTGCTTGGGCCGAGCTTGAAGCGGCGGCGTCTTCTCCGGAATCCTGCTTCCGTTATGTGAATCTCTGTTCGGTTGATGCCGAAAACCTCCCTCAGGCGCGAATGGTTGTGCTTCGGCGAACCGACGTGACCAAACGGATGCTTGAATTCCACACGGATACACGCAGCGCCAAATGGCGTGAATTTGGCGCGCATCCTTATGCGACCTTGCTCGGTTACTGTTCACAGACGCGTTTGCAGCTTCGATTGCAGGGAACGGTAGAGCTTCACGCGCCGGGTAGCCCAGTTGCCGAAACAGCTTGGGAAATGCTCCCTGCTAGGACGCGTGCGACCTATGCAGGAGGCCCACCCGGAGATGAGCTTGCCTTTGTAACTGACGAGCAGCCCTTTGTATCGGAACTTGCAGACGGTGCTGATGGTAAAGAGCACTTCGGCGTGCTGGCTTTCCGCGCCGACACATTGGATTGGTTTCAGCTTCGGCGGGAGGGCAATCGCAGGGCGCGATTCAGCTATGACCCTGCTGGCGTGGTCATGGCCTCTGAATGGATCAACCCTTGATACGAAACTACCTCGCTTGCAAGTCGCACTTCAAGCTAGAACCCACCGCTGTTATACAATTGGATCGCGTAATCTATCTTATGGAACCTTCACCTGCAACGGCCAAGGTTTCACTCCGTGTCTATCGCAACGACTTCAATCCGATTGCGTCCATTATTCTTTGCGACATACAGCGCCTTGTCAGCATGTATCATCACGTCATCGAACTTCATCGTTTTGTTCTGGACGACAAGTCCGATCGACACCGTGACTGATATTGACGCGTCGCCTATAGAAAACAGATTTCTCGCAACGGTGTTACGGACTAGTTCGGCGGCCATTTCTGCATCACGGCTGCTTTTTTCGCCAAAAATGATTACGAACTCCTCACCGCCTGTACGAGCAATAAAATCATCAGCCTGCAGAACGGCTTTTAGTCTTTGTGCAAGCGTTTGCAAAACGACGTCGCCTGAAAAATGACCATAACGATCATTGATGGATTTGAACTGATCGATATCGAGGATTGCAACTGCCCGGTGACTGGATGTTTCCTCGGTGGACCCTATGATCGACGTGCCATAGGCAATCAGGGAACGCCGGTTTGGCAGGTCTGTTAAATAATCGCGTGATGCAGCATTCTGCCAACGGCGTTTGACCTGATCGGAGCACATGAGCAAAAATGTTGTGGTTCCAATAACCGGCAATACCGATAGAAACACTGGCGTCACGCTGTTCATCCAGTGGGTGTTGTCCGCAATCGTGAAATTCGGTTGTGTATCTAGCGAAACGTAAAGGATTGCGCGCAGTATCGTAGTAAGCGCCGCCATTATGTAAATTACAGCCATCGCAAACCGACTACGGGATTGATACTCCTTTGAGTGTTCGGGACTGATCAGGATAGCTGTCGAGGCCAACATGATGATAGTCCAAAGAATCGAAACGATGACCACCCGCACTTTGATGTCTGGAACGAAGACAACGTAATAAAGAAACGGGAGCATACCCAAGACCGGCACCAACAGAACGTGCGAGTAAAGGGGCAAACCGTGAAACTGTCTGATGGCCAGATGATACATGCTCAGCGCTATCATCAAAACCACATTTGCCGTAATGATCGCCAGGTTCGACGGCAAGTAAACTTCGGCAGCGAATATTCCACATCCAAGGGCGACGAGCAGTGTCGCCCATTGCCATATCCGTGCGGCAGGTCTTAGCGTGGTTGGAAAATCGGAGAGGATTGCACTCAGGACGCCGCCATTCGCAAGAATGATCAGCATCACTGTGATATAGACCGACTTTGCATCCATGTCTCGCCTCTTCGATGCTGAAGAAGTCGAAAAGCTCCCCAGTCGCCGGATTGTTTATACTAAATCGACATATTTTTCCAAATCAAATAAGACACGATAATTACTGCTTAGGCGGGAATACAGGTTTAGGCGCCGGGAAAGATATTCAAACAATCAATCGGATAAATTATTAACCTCTACCTCATAAGCATTTTTCGCATTTTCTGGTTTTCGGCGTTGAGCTTTTCAGCCAACTGCCGTTTTAGTGCAGTATTCTCGGCCTCAAGCGCTTGCAGTTCATCCAGAATATCAAGTTTCGCTCTCGGAGATGGTTTTGCCTTTACCGGCTTGTCAGCAATCGGCTTCAAGTGACGGCGAGGAATTCGCTTTTTCTTTTCAGGCGTTGCCGAGACGAGAGCGGCGATAGCCGGAAGGGTTTCGGTTTCTTGCGGTGACGCGATTGCTTCCAAGATTACCGGCTCAACAACGGCTTTCCCCTGTGGGGCGGGTTCTTCGATGGTCTCAGCAGGCTTGCTGCCAGTTTGCGAGATAGCGGGCTTTGACGGCTCGACTGCGAGCGGCGCCTTGACATCCTCGTCCACTTCACGGGCAATCGATTTCAGATCAAGGTTGCCCCAAAGAGAGTTGCCGCTCTTGCGCGCACGCCGGTTCTTATATTCAACCACAACATTGCGGATTGGATTCTTCATCCGAAAATAGCTTTCTCGATCAAATTCCATGGAAGTGTACGACAGGTACTGCGCTCTACCTATAGATTTCGGGGCCCGTTTTCAACAATCAATCCGCCTTCACAATAGATCGCTCGCCGCATGTCTTTGGATGGCATCTCTTCACAAATTGTCAAAGTAATGGCACTTATGGTTGCATTAAGCATTGTCCCATATATTCGGCACCCGGAAAGCTTACCCGAGTATCAATTCAGGAGAAACTGAACATGGCTGATGAAACCATTGTAGAAGCAAACCAGACCGCTGCCGCAGAGCCCGCAAGCAGCAAGCCGAAAACCCGCGCACCGCGCAAGAAGGCCGAGCCTAAAGCAGCCGCTGCAAAGCCTGCGGCGAAGGCAGCCAAGGCTCCCAAAGCTGCCAAGAGCGCACCCAAGGCCGCTGCAGCTGCTGCAGCACCAGCTGGTCGCAAGGTGAAGAAATATTCGCCAGCCGAACGCGCTTCTATTCTTGCCTCCGTTGAAAAGGCTACCAAGGGTGGCAAGGTCACGTTGAAAGCTGCATTGCAGCAGGCTGAAGTCAGCGAACAGACCTATTACAACTGGAAGAATGCTGCTGGAAAGACCGCAGCACCGGCTGCTGCCAAGGCATCGTCGAGCGACGATCTCAAGGCGCTTGTTGCACTGGAAGCTGAAAACCTCAAGCTGCGCAAGGAACTGGCTGCAAAGCTTCGCTCCGAAAACACCGAATTGCGCAAGCGTCTCGGCAAGGCATAACAAACAACCCACTTGGGGCAGCCCCTGCCCCAACCCGACCATGACACAAAACATGTGGCCCGCCGGAAAGCGGGCCACATGTTTTACTTTTGTACTAAGAAATTACCGTTATATGATAGCAGCTTAACCTGACTTATTCGTGTAGTATGTCAATGCATAACCATTTCAACCGTCGTGGTGAAGCTGCGGAAACAGGCACTCAACAAACTTGGCCGCTGTTGGTCTCGGTTCATGGTTGGCTAGCCCTGGTCGCTCATTGGCCTCAATGAAAATGTACTCCGGTCTATCCGGTTTCTTGACCATAAAGTCGATGCCGACCACCGGAATATTGATTGCACGCGCGGCACCACGAGCCGCGTCGACAAGCTCAGGATCGACAATAGATGTGACGTCATGAATGGTCCCGCCAGTATGCAGATTGGCAGCCTTGCGCACCGTGATCTCATGGCCGTCTTCAAGTACGCTATCGAGCGATAGCGCCTGCTCTTGGAGACATCTTTTAGTTTCAGCGTCGATAGGGATGCGGCTTTCACCACCAGTAGCGGCAGAGCGACGACGTGATTGAATCTCGATGAGCTTTCGCACAGGTGTCTTTCCGTCACCCACCACACGTGGGGGGCGACGCACCGCTGCTGCGACGAGCTGATAATTGATAATAACCAGACGCAAATCCTCCCCATCAAAACAAGCTTCCAGCAGAACCCGATCACAAACAGTGCGCGCCTGTTTGATTGCCGTTTGCAGCTGCTTCATATCGGATATTCCAACAGAGATCCCCTGGCCCTGTTCTCCGCGCGCCGGTTTGACGACAAGCTTCCCATGTTGACGCAAGAAAGCTTCGAGTATTTCAGGGGGGGCGTCGGCGGAAATCTGTGCAGGCACGCTCAGTCCCGCTTTTTCAACAACCCGTCTGGTCACGGCCTTATCATCACAGATCGACATCGCAACGCCGGAGGTCATCTCAGACAGGCTTTCGCGACAATGAACCGAACGCCCCCCGTAAGAGAGACGAAAGAAGCCGCCTTCCGCATCTGTTACATCAACCTGGACACCCCGGCGCATTGCTTCATCCACAATGATCCGCGCATAGGGATTAAGTGCCTCAACGGCTTCGAGACGAGATGCGAAGAACTTTTCATTGATGGCGTTTTTGCACTTAACCGCAAAAAGCGGAACGCGATTGAATCCAAGTTTCTCATACAGACGGATAGCGTTTTCATTGTCATGCAGCACCGACAAATCCATATGACGCAACCCACGCGCCTGAAAATGTTCGGCCAGCATGCGCACCAGCTTTTCACCAATACCGGGTTGACGCGCCTGCGGATGAACCGCGAGGCACCAGAGGGACGCCCCGCGATCAGGATCGTCGAACAAGCGCTGATGGTCGATGCCAGTGACCGTTCCAACAATTTCGCCAGTGGCGTCGTCCTGAGCGACAAAATAGGTCACAGCGCGGTTGACGCGCTCGGCTGAGAAAAAATCTTCCCGAAGCTGAACCATCCCGCACGCTGTATAGACCCCATTGATACCATCTGCATCAGTTTCCGAAATGGCGCGACGAATGGTGATGCCGCGTGTGCGACGCCCGCCAGCCCGGTAGGTCGACAGTTCCAGACGGTAAGTATGCGACGGATCGAGAAAAATCTCGTGCGGTGCCAGCGACAATAGCACATGCGGATCGCTGACATAAAACAGGATATCTCTACTTGCCGGAGCTTCGGCCCGCATCGCGTCAACAATGGCTTGGTTGCTGTCAAATGTCTGAGCAAACAACAAACGGCCCCATCCACAATCGAGTGCTACATTGCGATGCCTGCTATCAGTTTCCGCCTTATGGCCTTGAGAATGCTCCTGGTAAAACCCTGCACTTTCAGGCGTGCGCAAGCGTGTCAGACGATGCGAAAGAGCTTTACCGCCCCTGGCTTTCTGCCGGGTCATACGTTCCTCACCATGGTTATGCATTTATGCCTCCTGCGTCTGGAGCCACATCTCCAACAGGCCCGCCTGCCACAATTCCGACCCACGCAATGGCGTGATGTGGTCTGAGGGTTTTGTGAACAGACGCTCCAGGTAGTCGCGCTGAAAAAGCCCACGTTCGCGCGCCTTCTGGGATGACAACGCATCGCGCAACATGTCGAGATAGGGCCCGGCGATATATTTGAGCTGCGGCACCGGAAAATAACCCTTCTTCCGGTCGATGACCTCGCTTGGGATGATCTTCCGCGCAACGTCCTTGAGGATACCTTTGCCGCCGTCGCGCAGCTTTTCCTCAGGAGGTATCCGCGCTGCCAGTTCAACGAGCTCATGGTCAAGGAAGGGCACCCGCGCTTCCAGACCCCATGCCATCGTCATGTTATCGACGCGTTTGACCGGGTCGTCCACGAGCATCACATTGGTATCGAGCCTCAACGCGCGATCCACGGGCGTATCGGCGCCATCCTCAAGCAGCCTCTCTTCCAGAAGTTGCTGGCTGTAATCCTGTTCAGACATCCACTCCGGAGACAATTGCGTTGCGAGCACTGCATGCGTCCGGTCGCGGAATCCCTTGGCATAGTCGCTGACCACATCGTTGGAATCGACGAGAGGCGGATACCAGTGATAGCCACCGAACACCTCGTCTGCGCCCTGCCCCGATTGGACAACCTTGATGTGCTTCGACACTTCCTTCGAGAGGAGGTAAAAGCCCACATTGTCATAGGAAACCATCGGCTCCGACATGGCGGCAATGGTTCCAGGCAAGGCGTCCATGAGAACCGCCGAAGGAACAAAGATTTTGTGGTGATCCGTTCCGAAATGCTCGGCTATCAGGTCCGAATAGACGAACTCATCGCCTTTCTCACCATTGGCTTCTTCGAAGCCGACAGAAAAACTCATAAGGCCGGTCTGACCTGCTTCAGCCAGCAGCCCTACAATGAGGCTGGAATCCACGCCGCCGGAAAGAAGAACGCCGACCGGAACATCAGAAATCATGCGTCTTTTGACTGCCACACGGAGCATGTCCAACAATTGCTCCTGCCATTCCTCACGGCTCAGAGTGCTGTCACCCGGCAGTCGGCGATAGGGCGCCTGCCAGTAAATCCGGTCTTTGAAATTGCCATTGGCTTCATAAATGCGCATCGTTGCAGGTGGAAGCTTACGCACACCTTCATAGATCGTGCGCGGCGGTGGAACGACCGCGTGAAAGCTCATGTAATTGTGGAGAGCAGCGCGGTCGATTGAAGTATCAACGCCGCCAGCTTTCACCAATGCGGGCAGCGAAGACGCAAAACGCAACGCGCCGTTGACCTCGGCAAGATAGAGCGGCTTTATCCCGAAACGGTCGCGAGCGAGAATGATCCTTCCCGTGTCCCGTTCGTGGATTGCGAATGCGAACATTCCCAAAAATCGAGAGACGCAATTTTCTCCCCATGCATGCCAGGCCTTTAAAATCACTTCCGTATCTCCATCGGAGAAGAAGTGATAACCCTTTGCTTCAAGTTCTGCGCGCAACTCGCGGAAATTGTAGATGCATCCATTGAAAACCAGTGTGAGACCGAGGTCGGCGTCGATCATTGGTTGCTGCGATTTTTCGGAAAGATCGAGGATCCTCAGTCTTCTGTGACCGAAGCCAATATTGCCCCGGATGACGATACCAGATGCGTCCGGCCCGCGGGGGCTTAAAACATCCGCCATTTTCGAGACTGCCGAAACCGATGGCGTACCGCCATCGAACCTGACTTCTCCGCAAATTCCACACATAAAAAGGGTCAAAACCTCCATTGTCATCACGAGAGCCGCTTCAAACGGAAATCCGTTTGTCCCTGCCCTCGTTCATTGCACAGCCCGAAAATTGCTTCACAGCTTACGGGCTATGCCCTCACGAAAGGGGCCGTCGCATAACAACTGGCGGCGGCCCTCATAGTTGCAAATGCAGGAGCGCCGGGATGGTTCCCAATTTTATCGGTTTTTCCTAATCCGCTCCGCCAACTGTCTTGGCCTTCGCGAGCATATAATCTTCGGCAGCTAGCATATGTTCGTAGGCGATGCGTCGTGCATCCTCTGGTCTGTCCTCTATAAGTGCGGCCAGCAGGCGGTGCTGGAAAACAAGGCCAGCTTCACGGGATGCAGGCGTGGGATCTGCATAGATGCTCCGTGCGACAGGCAGGTTCCGCAGAAGATGGTGCGTCAGCCCGCAGATGAAACCGAGCAGTCGGTCAGGACACAATCGCGCCAGCAGCGAATGGAAATCGAGTTCCGCCACACGCTGCTGGCACTGGTCGTCCAGATCGATAGGCGGGCGATCATAAAGGCGCATGGTGTTTTCCAGTTGGATGATATCGCCTTGCATGAGCCTGCCTGCCAGCAATGCCGCAATTTCCGGTTCCAGAAGTTTGCGGATGGAGTAGATTTCGCTCAAGCTTGGCTGATCGAAGAAGAAGAAGCTGCCCAGCATTTCCATAGCATGTCGTGCCGATGGCTCCGCCACAAATGCGCCGCCGCCCGGCCCGCTGCGCGTATAGATAAGCCCTTGCGTTTCAAGTGCTTTCATTGCCTCACGAACAGTCCCCTTGGCGGCTTTGAACTGATCGATCAATTCCTTTTCCTGAGGCAACCGGTCCCCGGGCTCCAAGGTTTTCGCCCTAATGAAATCCTTGATGCGATCGGCGATCTCTTCCGGCCTACGCTTGGCTTTATTCACGCGCGCACGCGCCCGTGTTTCGTCCTTGTTTTTAAGGTCCGTCTTGACCATACGCTTCTACTCTTTCCTGATGCGGGGTGCGCTTTCCAGCAATTGTCGCGTATAGGCGTGTTGCGGATGAGCGAAAAGATCGCGGGTCGGGGCTTCTTCCACAATTTCTCCGAAATACATCACCGCCACCCGATCTGAAATTGCTTCCACAACCGCAAGGTCGTGACTTATAAAAAGATAGGAGAGATCGAACTCCCGTTTGAGCTGGTCCAGAAGCAACAGAACCTGAGCCTGCACCGAAACATCAAGTGCACTGACTGGTTCATCCAGCACGATAATCTCGGCCTCCGCTGCGAGTGTTCGCGCTATTGCAATCCGCTGTGCTTGCCCGCCAGAGAACTCATGCGGATAGCGTTCCAGCGTGTCTTTTGGCATCTGCACGGCATCAAGCAGTTGCACCATCTTCTGCTTGCGCTGCGCCGTGTCGAGTTTGCCCAGAAGCTTAAGCGGAACGTCAAGAATTTGTCCTATTGTCTTGCGGGGGTTGAGCGAAGCGACAGGGTCCTGAAAGACGTATTGGATGACCTTGCCAAATGCTGAAGCCCCCGCTTTGCGCAGATCGGTCGCATCGCGATCCGCGATTGTCATGGTCCCACTTGTGGGTTCCGTCAGCCCGACAAACATGCGCGCAAGGGTGCTCTTGCCGGAGCCGCTTTCGCCGACCACGGCAAGGGTCTCCCCCCGCCGCAAATCAAGAGATACTTTTTTAACCGCATCAACCTGATGGCGTTTTCGACCGAAGAGCGTTCGTCCCCCGCCAAAGGTTTTGGTCAGATCGCGTGCACTGATAGCAATTTCACTCATGCTGTCATGCCTTTATTCCCGCGTCCAAAGACTTTAGCTACTTTGTTCAAAAAACTTGCGCCCTGTCCGAGTTCTGGCACGCACGCAATGAGCCGCTTGGTATAGTCATGCTGCGGGTTGGACAGGACTGCCCTCGCCGTGCCCGTCTCGACAATCTCGCCATCCTTCATCACCGCAACGCGATCGCAGATTTCTGAAACCACGCCAAAGTCATGGGTGATGAACAACAGCGCGATGCCGCGTTCACGCTGCAATTCGCGCAGCAAATCGAGAATTTTGGCCTGTACCGTTACATCGAGCGCCGTCGTCGGTTCGTCGGCGATGATGATATCGGGATCATTTGCCAGAGCCATTGCAATGCCAACACGCTGGCGCTGGCCGCCGGAAAGCTGATGCGGATAGTGACTGGCGCGTTCCCTGGCGTCTGGAATGCCAACTTTCTCAAGCAGTGCTATTGCTTGCGCGCGCCGCTCCGTTGCGGTGATGCGCCGATGCGCTCCGATCGCTTCTTCGACCTGCCAGCCGATGGAATACATCGGATGCAATGTCGTGAGCGGGTCCTGAAACACATAGGCCACCTTGCTGCCGCGAAGGGCCGTCAGTTCAGTCTCCGGCATGGAAAGCACATCCCTGCCCTCAAGAAATATGGAGCCATTGCGGATAAGCCCGGGCGGCGATGCGACAAGCCCCATGATTGAAAGCGCAGTAACGCTCTTTCCTGATCCGCTTTCTCCAATGAGGCCGAGACATTCCCCCCGTTCCAACTGGAGAGAAACATTTTTGACGGCAGGGGAGAAATGCCCGCCGCTGACGAACCCTGTTTCCAACCCATCAATCGACAATGCCGCATTGCCCAATATTTCGGGTTTTGTAACTCGATCTCTGGCGACGTCGGTTCGTGCACCGGGACGCGCAAGGGCACCGGACCGTAGGCGTGGATCAAGAACGTCGCGTACACCGTCTCCAAGGACATTCAAGCTAATCACAAGCAGGAAAATCATCAGCCCCGGAACAATCGACACATGCGCGGCATTGAAGAGCTGCGCCCTGCCCTCACCCAGCATCGAACCCAGATCAGCTTGTGGCGGCTGCGCGCCCAGACCGAGAAAGCTGAGACCAGCCGTTTCGAGGATCATCCAGCCGGCAGTCGTAGACATGGTGATGACGATTACCGGCATCACATTGGGAAGGACTTCGCTCGCTAATATCGAGATGGGGCTTTTTCCAGAAAGCCGCGCCGCGTCGATGAATTCGCGATGTGCGAGACCCAGCGTAACACCGCGTACATTGCGCGCAAAGAACGGGATATTGACGACGGCTATTGCAAACAGCGCATTCATCAGTCCGGGGCCAAGAACTGCGACAATCGCCAAAGCAAGCAGGATATAGGGAAATGCCATCAGCATATCGACACCGCGCATCATCAGATTATCGGTGCGCCCACCCACAAAGCCAGCGACCAGACCGATAGAAGAACCGATAACAGCCGCGATCAAAGTAGCAGCAAAACCCACTGCGACCGATACACGCGTCCCCCAGATGACCCGGCTTAGGATATCCCGGCCCAGTTGATCCGTTCCAAGCAAATGGCCGGACGTGAACAAGGGCTGCAACCGCGTCGCGGGTGACGTGGCATCCGGATCGGGTAACGGCAGCAAAGGCGCCGCCAGAACGACAAGGCAGATCGCGACCAGTAGAAAAAAGCCGAAAGCGGCCAGCCGATTGCTCATGAGCAGCCCCCATGAGGTCAATCGTGTCTGCGCCGCAACCGCCGCACTTTGTGTCAGCAAACTCATGTGCGAATCCTCGGATCAAGCATGGTCTGGAAAATATCGGCAACCAGATTGAAAAGGACGTAGCTCGCAGCCACCACAAGCACACCGCCTTGGACCAGCAGAATATCGCGCGTGGATATTGCCTTCACCAGCATCGCGCCTATGCCCGGCCATTGAAATACGGTTTCGATATAGACCGCTCCGCCCAGCACAAACCCTGCCTGTATACCGATCACGGGAATGACACTGACAAGTGCAGCGCGAAACGCATGGCGGTAGATCACTCGTCGCTCGTTCAGCCCCTTGGCGCGGGCGGTGCGGATATAGTCTTGTCGCAAAACTTCCAGCATCGCGCTGCGCGTCAATCGGGCGATAACACCCGCCGCCACAACGGCAAGTGTTGCAGCAGGTAAGATCAGGTGCCAGATCAAGTCCTTCAGATCACCGCCGCCATAGACGGCATACATACCGGATGCGGGCAGAATTCGCCAATGAACAGCGAAAAGATAAATCAGCAGGAGACCGAGCCAAAATGAGGGGATGGAAATTCCAGCAAGAACGACGAAGGTGATCGCCCTGTCCGCCCAACCAAACTGACGTACGGCTGAGACGATGCCCGCCAGCAATCCGACGATGGAACACAGGACGAGCGCCACGCCAGCCAGGATCAGTGTCGCATGAAATCGTTCCAGAACCTCATCGAGTACCGGCCTGTTGAGAACGAAGGAACGGCCGAAATCGCCATGCAGCAGATTGCTGATCCAGATGAAATACTGCTGCACGAGAGGCTTATCCAGACCAAGATCGCGGTTTACCCGCTCGACGTTTTCAGGCGTTGCATAGGAGCCGAGCAATGCGGTTGCCGTGTCGCCGGGGATCATGGCCATCACGAGAAAAACAATGATCGAAAGTCCCAGCAACACGGGGATCACCGCTACAAGGCGTTTTAAAATATAGGCTGGCATTTCAAGCCCTCCTTTAAATCCGAGATACTGCTGCCCTAGACTTTGGCAAGCGGGTTTGAGGCTTACTCCTTTGTCACCGTTTTCAGATGCAGCAGGAAGGACGGTTGCAGCTTGAGGCCTTTGACGGCAGCGGTTGTCACCGCATTCTGTTTCCAATTGGCTACGAAAAGCCATGGCGCGTCGTCATGCACAATCGCCTGTACCTCGCCGTAGAGCTTGCCGCGTTCGGCCTGGCTGTTCGACGTGCGCGCTTTTTCAAGAAGCGCGTCCAGTTGCGGGTTGGAATAATAGCCGGAATTAAATCCGCCCTTGTCAGGCAAGGCATCAGTCCGCAGCGTCAGATACGGCACAGTATCCGGGTCATTGGTCATCCACGCCATTTCGGCCATATCGGCTTTGCCTTCGAGACCCGTGTTCACGCGGCCCAGAAAGGTGTTCCATTCGTAAGTCTCGATTTTAACCTTGAACCCAACGGCCTGAAGATCCGCCTGGATCGCCGCCCCCATGGTGATGGGATCAAGCATGCCAGAGCCGCCCTCTGTCACATAGAAAGTGATTTCCGGATTGGTGACACCGGCCTCGGCCAGCAATGCTTTGGCCTTTTCGGGGTCATAGGGATAAGCCTCCGTCTTGTCTTCAACCCAGTTGAACGCCGGTGGAATGGGACCGGCTGCAACAGTCGCGGAGCCTTGCAAAACATTATCGACAAGCGCCTGTCTGTTGACTGCATAATTTGCAGCCTGCCGTACCTTCTTATCAGCGAAAGGGCCAGTTTTTGCATTCAGAATAGTGAACCAGACATGAGGTCCGGCCTGTTCCGCTACGGCAAAATTCGCGTCCTGTTTGAACGTGGCAAGATTGTCTGGCGGCACTTCCACCATGACATCGAGGCCACCAGCCATCATTTCTGCAACGCGGGTATTCGGATCAGTTATTGGGCGGAACACAACGGCTTCCAAAGCGGGCGCGCCGTCCCAGTAATCGGGGTTTCGTTCCACCACAACGCGTTGACCGGATTGCCATTCGGTAAATTTGAACGGACCTGTTCCCGATGGATGCCGCCCAAACTCCTTGCCATATTTCTTCACAGCTTCGGGCGAAACGATAAGACCCGTCGGATAAGCCAGATTGGACAGAAATGGCGCAAATGGCTCTTTCAATTTGAACTCGACTGTTGTCGGATCAATCGCATTGACGGCTTCAATCGACGAGAAATTGAAGGAAAGGGGAAATGGCCCGGTGTTGTAGAAAGGATGATCCTCCTTCAACATCCGATCAAAGTTGAACTTCACCGCCTCGGCGTTGAAATCGGACCCATCATGAAATTTGATACCCTGACGCAGCTTGAACCGATAAGTCTTGCCGTCATCTGAAATGGTCCAGCTTTCGGCCAATGCAGGCTCAACCTCGAGTGTCCCATCCTTATAGCGCACGAGACCATCATAGATATTGACCAGAATACGGAAATCATTGGTTGCGGTGACTGTATGCGGATCGAGCGATTGCGGCTCCGCAATCTGCCCCACGATCAGCACGTTGGGCGGCGTTTGAGCCAGTGACGGCATTGCCGGCCCCGCAATTGCGAGCGCCATTGCCGCCAGCGCAGCACGAAATAATCTTCTCATCGAGCGATCCCCTTTCGTTATGCCTATTTAGCTAACACTAATTTATAGGCATAAACTTTTCTGGATCAACTAATTATCATAATAAATTTCATACTGCTGAAAAAGGCGGACCTCGGCCCGCCCTTAAACTGTGAAGGTTTCTGCTATTCGGCGGGAGTGTCTTCAGGCTTCAAATCCTGCTCGGCTTTGGTGGATTTTTGATGCGTAAAGCCCTTCAAACCCTTGGCTGTTTCTTCGGCGTCACGTTTAATTTCCACGTCGCTCATTGCATAATGAACGGCCAGTTTAGCAATTGAGGTCAAGGCGCTCAAATGAATGCGCTCATACCCATGGGACGCATCAACGCCGAATGTTAACAGCGCGGTCCGTACGTCATGCCCTGCCTCCACGGCAGAAGCCGCATCCGAGCGATAATACCGGAACACGTCTTTCTGTACCTGAATATCTTGTTCGCCACAGAGTTCATAAAGCTTCTTGGTCAGATGATAATCGAAGGGCCCCGTCTGGTCGGCCATAGCGAGCGTTACGCCGAATTCCGACGAGTTTTGCCCCGGCGCGGTCGTTCCATTATCGATGGCAACGAGAGAGGCAATATCGGGAACCACCACAGCCGACGCGCCGACCCCAACTTCTTCGCCGATGGTGAAGAGCCAATAGGTGTCAACCGGCGTTTCGATCCCGCCTCGCTGCATGGCTTCGAGTGAGGCGAGCATGATGGCCACGCCTGCCTTGTCATCCAGATGGCGAGAGACGATGAAGCCGTTATCAATAAACTCTGGCGCGGGATCGACAGCAACAATATCGCCCACATCAATCCCAAGCTGAACAAGGTCTTCCTTGTTGCGTGCCAGTGCATCAACCCGCAATTCGACATGGGGCCAGCCGACCGGCTGAGTGTCGACTTCTTCGTTGAAGGTGTGCCCGGATGCCTTTAATGGCAGGATGGACCCGCGATAGGTTCCCTTGCCGGAAAAGATGGAAACCCGTGCGCCTTCTGCGAAACGGGCAGACCAGTTTCCGATAGAGACCAGTTCAAGACGACCGTTATCTTTCAGGTACTTAACCTGCGCGCCTAATGTATCCACATGCGATACGATACCCCGCGCCGGGCGCCGGGATGCGCCCGGTCTACGGGCCCGAATTGCACCGCGTCTGGTCAGCATCACTTCCAGACCGAGCATTTCCAGTTCACGGGCGACATAGCGGACGGCTTCATCCGTAAAACCCGTTGGGCTTGGTATCGAAAGAAGCGCTTTAAGCCTTGTAACAAGGTAGTCCTGATTAATGGGGATGGAGTTCTGCATAAAGCGAATGTCGCAGAATGCAGAAATATCGTCAACAAGGTGGGGCCACTTCCTCGTGAAGTTGGCCCCGTGCGGCCTTGTTATCACCGGTCTGCGAAAACGCTTTCAATCGCCGCTTTCGTTGCAGAAACGACCTGATCCGCTTCTTCCTGCGTCAGACAAAGCGGAGGCGCAAAGCCCAGAATGTCACCTTCGGGCATTGCACGCCCGATGACGCCATTGGCAAGAAGGGCGGCCGAAATTTGTGCGCCAATCTTGAGTGACGGGTCGAAGAATTGACGATCATCGCGATCTTCCACAAACTCGATAGCAGCCATCAGCCCCTCACCGCGCACATCTCCGACATGCTTGTGATCGCCGATAGCGTCCTGAAGCGCCTTGCGGAAATAAGCGCCGGTTGAACCAGCATTCTCCACCAGCTTCAGTTCGTCAATGAGCTTCAGATTTGCTACACCGGCAGCAGCACAGATCGGATGCGCCGAATAGGTCCAGCCATGACCAATCGCTCCCATCTTGTCTGATCCCTTGACCAACACTTCCCACATGCGATCCGAGACGATCGATCCGGAAAGTGGCGCATATGCCGATGTCAATCCCTTGGCGATGGTAATCAGATCGGGTTTCATCCCGTAATGGTCTGAGCCAAACATGCTGCCGAGGCGGCCAAAGCCTGTCACGACTTCGTCTGCCACGAGCAGAATGTCGTATTTGTCGAGCACGGCCTGTATCTTCTGCCAATATCCTGCTGGAGGCGGCACGATACCCCCCGTACCCAGCACAGGCTCGCCGATGAAAGCAGCAATTGTGTCAGGCCCTTCCGCCAGGATCATCTCTTCAAGCTTGTCGGCGCAATATTGTGAGAATTGCTCTTCGTTCATCGAGCGATCTTCGCGGCGGAAAAAGTAAGGCGCCTGCGTATGCAAGATGGGCGCACGCGGCAGATCAAAGGCGTTATGGAAAGTCGCAAGACCGGTCAAACTGCCGGTCATGACGCCGGAGCCATGATAACCGCGCCAGCGCGAGATGATTTTCTTCTTCTCGGGGCGCCCCAGAATATTGTTGTAATACCATATCAGTTTGATGTTGGTTTCATTGGCGTCGGAACCCGACAAGCCGAAATAGACGCGGCTCATATGATCGGGCGCACGATCGATAATCATCTTGGCAAGCGTAATTGACACTTCCGTACCATGGCCTACATAGGCATGATAGTAGGCGAGTTTATGGGCCTGTTCAGCGATCGCATCGGCGATCTCCTTACGGCCATAGCCGACATTCACACAGTATAGTCCGGCAAAGGCGTCAAGGCTCTGACGTCCATTCACGTCGGTGATAAACACACCCTTGCCATCGTCCAACACACGGGTTGGAGTCTCACCACGTGCATGCATGCCCATATGTGTCGATGGGTGGAAAAAATGATCGCGGTCCCACGCGGTCAATTCGTTGCTGTTGTTTAACACTGTCAGTTTCCTTTCATTGCGCGACACATTCATGCGGCGGTATCGATGCAGAGATATTTGAGTTCAGTGAAAGCGTGGATGCCGTGATGGGAACCTTCGCGTCCCAGTCCGGACTGTTTCCAACCGCCGAAGGGTATGGGCGCACCGGTGATCTTGGCGCGATTGATGGCGACCATGCCGTATTCGAGAGCACGCCCCATCCGCAGCTGCCGTGCACCATTGGCGGTCACAACATAAGCGACAAGGCCGTATTCTGTATCGTTGGCCCGCGCGATGACCTCATCTTCCTGATCGAATGCAGCAATAGCTGCCACCGGGCCAAAGGTTTCTTCCTGCATGATAGCCGCATCATCAGGCACATCGACAAGCAAAGTCGGTTCATAAAACAACGTATTGTCACCGATGCGATTGCCGCCAACGAGTACCCGCGCTCCTTGCGAACGCGCATCCGCCACGTGTTCTTCGACCTTCTCGACCGCGCGGCTATGCATCAGCGGCCCGATATCTACTCCCGCTTCAAAGCCTTGGCCCACCTTGAGCGCAGCAATTCGCGCCGCAAAGGCTTCGGTGAAAGACGCGAGAATGCCGCGCTGAACAAAAATACGATTTGCAGCCAAACAGTCCTGACCGGAGGTTGCGAATTTCGCGGCCATGGCCACGTCTACAGCTCGCTCCAGATCGGCATCATCGAAAATGATCAATGGTGCATGCCCGCCAAGTTCCATGACAAGGCGCTTGACCGTTGCCGCACATTTGGAAGCGATCAGCTTGCCGATCTCAGTAGAACCCGTGAAGCTCAAAGCGCGTATGCGCGTATCATTGCAAAGCGTATCGACGATTGGCGCCGCCTTGCCTGTCACAACGTTGAAGATGCCAGCGGGAAAACCCGCTCTTTCGCCAAGTTCCGCGAGAGCAAGTGCGGAAAGCGGCGTCTCGGATGACGGATGAACAACGACCGGACAACCCGCTGCGATAGCGGCAGCGGCCTTCCGCGTAATCATCGCGTTTGGAAAATTCCATGGCGTTACAAGCCCCACAACGCCGAGAGCCTCGCGACGTACCAGCATGTCTGCATCGGGCAGATGGCTCGCTATTGTTTCACCGTTCAGGCGTTTTGCTTCTTCTGCAAACCATTCAACGAAAGACGCGCCATAATCGATCTCGCCGAGGGATTCCGTCAGCGGCTTGCCCTGCTCAAGCGTCATCAGTACTGCCAGGTCATCCTGGTTCTGGACGATCAGTTCGTACCATCGCCGCAGAATGCGCGCCCGCTCCTGTGGGAGCAACAGCGCCCATTCAGGAAAGGCCTTTTCCGCCGCATCTATTGCTGTAAGCGTCTGGGTTCCATTCAGGCTTGCGACCCGTGCCAGGCGCTGCCCTGTCGCGGGGTCCACAACCGGAAATGTCTCCGCCTTCTCTCCAGCCACCCAACGCCCGTTGATATAGGCCAGCTCGCGAAAGAGATGTTTCTCACGCAGCCTTTTTAGCCCGTCATGTTGTATCGGATGATCCAGAACGGCATTCATAATGCTTCTCCCAATTCAGGAAAAGCATCTCATAGGAGCACCGTTGATTTGGACCAAAGCGACCGACGCCACTGGTTATTTGGACCAAACTTGGCCCAGTGCATAGTCCGCTTGGTCTACGCTTGATCGTCGGCAAGAAGCGATAGTGGCGCAGCGCCCTTCGCATGCTTGACCAGCTTGGTCACGATATAGGTGAAATAGCGCTCGATACCGATATTCTGGTCCAAAAGCCGGTCGATCAGCCGCTGGTAGCCATCAATATCGCGCGCAGCGACCATCAGGAAATAGTCCACACCACCACCAACCGACCAGCACGAAATGATTTCCGGCAACGCCGAAACGGCACGTTCAAACCGATCAAAGTCACTTTGACGATGATTACCAAGTGTAATCTGCACAATGACATGCGCGATGGGAGCGACTTTACGGTAGGCGATATGCGCATGATAACCGGTCACTATGCCAGCTTCTTCCAGTTTGCGAAGGCGCAGCCAACACGGCGTCGGCGACAGCCCGACCTTTTCCGCTAATGCAAGTTTTGTGATTTTCGCATTCTCCTGCACCGCATCGAGAATACGCAGATCAACAGCATCGAGCTTAAGGGCAGATTTCATTCGGTTGATCCGGTTCCAGTGAGAATTCAGTGCGCTCTTCCTTGCATGAGCAAACAGGGCTGGCAAGGCTAGCCGCCAGAACAGTGGCGCAAATCTAATTGTAATGATCCAATATAATCATTGACATGATCTTTCCCGTCTTTCACACATATTGCAACGAAAATATTCAAGACATGGGGAACGAGCTTGCGACCACACGGTTTCGCATACGGTGCATTATTGCGTCCTGCATTTCAGCACCAATGCAATTGGCCGCAGCCTTTCCGTTCCTCGACTAGTTTTGAGAGGCGAAAGACGTGTCCGCAATGGTGAGTATCCGGGAAGTCGAACAGGCGCACGACAGGCTGCGTGGCCAAATTGTGCGGACCCCGCTCGTTCGCACAAAACGCCTCAGTGAAATGTCCGGGGCACCGATCTTCCTCAAACTTGAAAATCACCAAACCACCGGCAGCTTCAAGTTGCGTGGTGCAACGAACGCCGCTCTCAACGTGCCTGCTTCCAAGCGAAAGTTTGGACTTGTCACCGCTTCCACAGGAAATCATGGCCGCGCATTGGCCCATGCGGCTTCTCTGCAAGGTCTCACAGCCACTATCTGCCTCTCCTCACTCGTTCCGCGAAACAAAGTCGAGGCGATTGAGCGACTGGGTGCCAATATTCGCATTGTCGGAAAGTCTCAAGATGACGCGATGGAGGAAGTCGTCCGTCTTGTGCGCGATGAGAACATGAATGCGGTTCCGCCTTTCGATGATCCACACGTGATCGCGGGCCAAGGAACCATCGGGCTTGAGTTGCTGGAAACTATGCCTGACATGGAAACCGTGCTTATCCCGCTTTCCGGTGGTGGGCTGGCGGCAGGCATCGCCGCCGCAGTCAAAGCACATAAACCCAAAGCCCGAATAGTTGGTATCTCAATGCGGCGGGGCGCTGCAATGCAGGCAAGTCTCGCCGTCGGCCATCCTGTCTATGTAGAAGAAGTGGATTCGCTGGCGGACTCGCTAGGCGGCGGCATCGGTCTAGATAATCGCTGGACCTTCGCCATGTGCCGCGATCTGCTGGATGACGTGCTTTTGCTTGACGAAGAAGAGATTGCCTCAGGTGTGAGACACATGGCCCTTCACGAAAATGAAGTCATCGAGGGCGCAGCCGCCGTTGGTGTTGGCGCGCTTCTTAGTGGCAAACTTGAAGTTTCAACCCCAACCGCGATTATTGTTTCTGGTGGCAATATCGATCCCAAACAACATCGCATGATCATGAATGGCTTTGTGGGGGAGCGAGCTGATGGCTGAAATGCGGATATTAAGCGAAGCAGATCTTCGTCAGTTCATTATGCTCGGTCTGGAAACCATCGTCTGTGTCGAAGATGCGTTTCGCGCGCTTGCAGGTGGAGACGTCCGTATGCCGCCGATCCTACGGCTCGACATTCCCGCCGAGCGCGGGGAAGTCGATGTTAAAACCGCCTATATTCCGGGGCTCGATAGTTTCGCGATCAAGATCAGCCCTGGATTCTTCAACAATCCTTCCATTGGCTTGCCTTCGACCAACGGCCTGATGATCCAGTTTTCCGCAAAAACCGGGCTGATCGAAGCCCTGCTGCTCGACAATGGATATCTGACTGACTTGCGCACCGCAGCAGCGGGCGCGGTCGCTGCAAAATATCTGGCCCGAGAAGACGCCAACACAGCCGCAATCTTTGGCGCGGGTATACAGGCCCAATTGCAGCTCGAAGCCCTCACTCTGGTGCGCCGGATCGGGGAAGCCCGCATCTGGGCACGCGATTTCAAGAAAGCGACAAGCGCAGCGGCGGTCCTGGAACAGAAGCTAGGAATCCCGGTCGTTCCCGTTGAAGATGCGCGAAAGGCCTGTGCGGGGGCCGATATCATCGTCACGACCACACCGTCAGAAAAGCCACTCATCGAGGCTGACTGGCTGGAGCCGGGGCAACATCTCACCGCCATGGGTTCGGATGCCGAACACAAGAACGAAATAGAACCCGAGATCTTTCGCCGACCGATCCTGTATGTCGCGGACAGCCTCAGCCAGACGCGCAGGTTAGGAGAATTGCATCACGCAATCGACGCCGGGATCGTTGCTGCCGATGCCCATTTCCCTGAACTCGGACAGATCATTTCAGAGGGGGGCAGTTTCCTCCGTAATGCCGAAGACATCACATTTTGCGACCTGACGGGCACCGGCGTTCAGGACACGGCCATTGCACGTCTTGCCACGGAACGCGCAACCAAGCGCGACGCTGGTGCCAAAATCGACTCGAACAAATCTGCTGGAGCCAATCAATGAGCGTTGAACTCAATTTCACCCGCGCCGAGTATGACGCCAGAATTGCCAAGACCAGACGCGCTATGGAGAAGGCTGGTTTCGATATCATCATTGTAACCGATCCGTCCAACATGCATTGGCTGACCGGTTATGACGGCTGGTCCTTTTATGTTCATCAATGCATCGTCCTTGCAATGGATGGAGAACCAATCTGGTATGGGCGCCGTCAAGACGGAAACGGCGCAAAACGCACGGCCTGGATCAGCCACGACAGCATTATCGGCTATCCGGATCATTATGTGCAGTCACTGGAACGTCACCCCATGGATTTGCTGGCATCCATCCTTGACGACAAAGGTTGGGGCTATAAAACGATAGCGGTGGAGTTCGACAATTATTGGTATACGGCAGCGGCCCATCACGCTCTGCAAAGGCACTTGCCGAATGCGCGGTTCAAGGACGCTCAGGGACTGGTGAATTGGCAACGTGCCGTCAAAAGCCCCACAGAGATCGACTACATGCGCAAGGCGGGCCTCATTGTCGAAGCGATGCACAAACGTATCGTCGATACAATAGAACCGGGCATGCGCAAATGCGATCTTGTGGCAGAAATCTATGACGCCGGAATACGAGGTGTGGGCGAATTTGGCGGTGATTATCCAGCCATCGTACCGCTCTTGCCCTCTGGTGCAGATGCTTCCGCCCCCCACCTCACATGGAACGATTTGCCGATGAAATCCGGCGAAGGTACGTTCTTCGAGATTGCGGGGTGCTACAAGCGCTATCATTGCCCGCTGTCTCGAACTGTCTTCCTGGGCAAGCCGACACAGGCATTTCTCGATGCCGAAAAGGCCACACTGGAGGGAATGGAGGCTGGTCTCGCGGCTGCCCGGCCCGGCAACACCTGTGAAGACATTGCTTCAGGATTTTTCGGTGTTCTCAAGAAATATGGCATCATTAAAGATAATCGCACAGGCTATTCGATCGGTCTTTCCTATCCGCCAGATTGGGGTGAGCGCACGATGAGCCTGAGGCCTGGTGATCGCACTGAATTGCAGCCAGGCATGACCTTTCACTTCATGACGGGGCTTTGGCTTGAAACCATGGGGCTGGAAATCACAGAAAGCATCGTCATCACCGAAACCGGCGTCGAATGCCTTTCAAAGGTACCACGCAAGCTGGTGGTCAAGGACTAGTTTCATGATGCACACAACGCCACCTCCACGCCCCTCCCCGATCACACCCACTGTCGATCTTACGCGGGATGGAATCCAGCATGGCCATTTGCGGCTGCCGTGGTCGCGGGACGATTCCGCATGGGGCTCAGTGATGATCCCAATCTGCGTGATCCGCAACGGTGATGGTCCGACGGCACTGCTGACCGGCGCCAATCACGGCGACGAATATGAAGGGCCTGTGGCGCTCTATGATCTCGCAGCAAGTCTGAAGCCGGAGCAAATCAATGGTCGCGTCATCATCGTTCCTGCGATGAATTTCCCAGCCTTTCAGAAGGGCACCCGCACCTCCCCAATCGACAAGGGCAATCTCAATCGCAGTTTTCCGGGCCGTCCTGACGGTACGGTCACGGAGAAAATCGCCGACTACTTCACGCGCTATCTTATGCCAGAAGCCGACATCGTATTGGACTTCCATTCAGGGGGGCGCACGCTGGATTTCCTACCCTATGCGGCTGCACATGCTCTGCCCGACAAGGTACAGGAAAGCCGCTGCTTTTCCGCAGTCAAGGCCTTCTCCGCGCCCTATTCCATGCGCATGGTCGAGATAGATGCGGTGGGCATGTATGACACCACTGCGGAAGAAGCTGGGAAGGTCTTTGTGACAACCGAGCTCGCAGGTGGTGGAACCATATCCGCCCGCACGGCCGCAATAGCAAAACGCGGCGTGCGCAACCTTTTGCGCCATTCCGGCATTCTGGAAGGTGAGATTGAACAGTCGCCGACGGTCTGGCTCGATATGCCGTCAAAGGATTGTTTCGGCTTTGCAGACACAGACGGCCTATTGGAACCGCTCGTCGATCTGGGTTCCGAAATTTGGAAGGGTGACCTCATCGCCCGCGTCCATAACATAGCGCGAACCGGCAGTGCACCGCAGGAACACCGCGCCAAGCTCGACGGTGTTCTGGCTGCCCGTCACTTTCCGGGGCTCGTCAAGATGGGTGACTGCCTCTCGGTCATTGCCACAATCTGCGAGGAACCCGTAGCGCGTTAACTGAAACCCATTGAACTACCGAAGCAATAAGCCGGATTAAAACAAACCGGTAATTTCAAAGAGGAGTGAACACAATGCGTATGAAACTTTATACGATTTCTACCCTGCTTTCTGCGGCAGCAACCATTGCCCTCACCCTGCCATCTCACGCCGTCACGATCGACGATCTGAAAAGCGCTGGCTTTGTCCGTGGCGCAACAGCCAACGAGATGCCCTATGGTTACATGGACGAAAGCGGGGCGGCGAAGGGTATTGGCCCTGACGTGGCGGCAGCGATCTTCAAAAAACTTGGCATTGAAGAAGTTGACTGGACGGTCACGCCATTCGGCTCGCTTATCCCGGGCTTGAAAGCCAAGCGTTTTGAATTCGTCGCTGCCGAACAGAATGTCTTGCCGGAACGGTGCAAGCAGGTGCAGTTTACCGTTGCCAATTCCAGCTATGGTGAAGGTCTTCTGGTGCCCAAAGGCAACCCCAAAAAAATTCACTCCTATGACGACATCAAGAAGGACCCATCCCTGAAGGTCGCTATCGTATCAGGTGCAGACCAAATCGACTTCCTGCATGGAATGGGGATTGACGAATCCCAGATCGTGATGATCCAGGGCAATGCCGATGCGCCCTCCACCGTACAGACAGGACGAGCCGATGCTTATGCTGCAACCGAACTCACGGTTGCAAAGCTTGTCGAAAACTCCCCTCAGCTGGAACAGGCTCATCCATTCACCGACCCTGTCGTTGAGGGGAAATCTGCGCGAAGCTTCGGCGCCTTTAGTTTCCGCCCTGAAGACAAGGACTTTTATGAAGCTTTTAACAAAGAGCTTATCGAATTCAAGAAGACCGACGACTACAAGAAAATCCTGACAACATATGGACTTAGCGAAGAAAGCGTAGAAGCTGCACGCGCTGTAGACACAGCAGCACTCTGCAACGCAAAGTAAGCTTATCAGCGCCCGCCGATCTCAATAATATCGGCGGGTCTCTCTGCCCGGGAGACGACCCTATGCATTGGACGGAATATTTACCCGCCCTTTTCAAAGGCGCCCAAGTCACCATCGTACTTGCTTTGAGCTCGATGGTGATAGGCACCATATTCGCGTTTGCGGCGGGAATAGCGCGCTTTGCAGGCGGGAGAATCCTGTCGGCGCTCGCCGTGGTCTATATTGAAGTCTTCCGGGGCACGTCGCTTCTGGTACAGCTGTTCTGGCTCTACTATGCCTTGCCCCTGATCGGCATTTCCTTTGACCCCGTCACCACGGGCATCATGGGTCTTGGCCTGAATATCGGTGCTTATGGTGCCGAGGTCGTGCGCGGTGCGCTGCAGGCCGTACCAGAAGCCCAACATGAAGCGGCACGCGCGCTCAATTTTGGCAAAAGACACACGCTGTTCCACATTGTCTTGCCGCAGGCTATTGTCGAGATGATGCCTGCATTTGGCAATCTCGCCATCCATAATCTCAAGGATACCGCTCTTGCGTCCCTGATCGCTATCAGCGACCTGACATTTCAGGCCCAAAGATTGCGCAACCTGACATTGGATAGCGTGACCATTTATTCCCTGACACTGCTTGGCTATTTCGCGATGGCTCTTTTGCTTGCGACTGCAATAAGATGGCTGGAACGACGCCTTCGCCGCCAGACCATGGCTGGAGGTTTCGCATGATCTATGGTTATGCCTGGGACACCACGTCCACACTGTCCTTCGCCATATCGATCTTGCCGATCCTGGCTATCGGTCTGACCGTAACGCTGAAAGCTGCAGCAACCGGTTTTGCCATCGCCTTGGCGCTTGGACTGGTCTTTGCGCTTTTACGGCGCAGCCGTTACAAAATCGTTTCCTGGCCCACGGCTGTTGTGGTGGAGTTCTTGAGGGATACGCCGCTCTTGGTGCAGCTCTTCTTTCTTTATTACGTACTGCCAGTCTATGGCATTGTCTTGCCAGCATTTTTAACCGGCGCTCTGGCGCTCGGCCTGCAATACTCAGCCTATACATCCGAAGTTTATCGCGGCGGCATTGAGGCCATTCCTCGTGGACAATGGGAAGCGGCCCGCGCGCTCAATCTGACGCCGTGGAGGACATATCGCGATATCGTCATACCGCAAGCGGTTCCCCGGATCATTCCGGCCATGGGCAACTATCTGGTCTCGATGCTGAAGGAAACGCCGGTTCTCTCGGTCGTCAGCATCGTCGACATGCTCAATCTTGCCAACTTGATCGGCGATCGTACCTTTGAATATCTCGTACCGCTATCGATGGTCGGCCTGATCTTCCTCATTTTGACACTCATCTGTTCAGCAGTCATCCGTCTGCTTGAACGAACACTTCCAAAGAACGGGATCGCTCTCAAATGACGCAGGAAATCATTCGCTTTCAGAACGTCGTCAAACGCTTTGGAGCACTGACCGTATTGGATCAGTTCAATTTCTCGGTCACAACAGGCGAAAAAGTTACGCTCATTGGCCCATCCGGATCCGGCAAATCTACCGTGCTGCGCATTCTCATGACACTTGAACCCTTTCAGGAAGGCACGCTGGAATTGGGTGGTGTGCCCTATCATGAGACCGGCGGCAAAGAACCGTTTTATGCCAGCGAAGCACATTTGCGGAAGATCAGATCGCATGTCGGGATGGTGTTTCAGAGCTTCAATCTCTTCCCCCACATGTCCGTAATGCGCAACGTCATCGAAGCGCCCGTCCATGTCCTTGGTCTTAAACGTGCGGAAGCCGAAGCACGCGCGCTGGACCTGCTTTCTCTTGTCGGCCTCTCGGACAAGAAGGATCACTATCCATCCCAATTATCGGGCGGTCAGCAACAGCGTGTTGCCATAGCACGATCACTGGCAATGCGTCCGCGTGTCCTGCTGTTTGATGAACCGACATCGGCGCTGGATCCGCAGCTTGTTGGCGAGGTGTTGTCAGTCATCCGCAGTCTTGCGCAGGAGCATGATCTCACCATGCTGCTGGTTACCCACGAAATGCGCTTTGCGCGAGAAGTCTCTGATCGTGTGTGCTTTTTCGACAAAGGGCGCATCTGCGAACAGGGCACGCCCGAACAGATATTTCAAGCACCGAAAGAAGCGCGCACCAAGGAGTTTCTCCAGTCTGTCCTTTAGGGTCAGGCTATAGCGCCAACATCATAAACTGGTGGAAGTTGTGCAGCGGTTTCACGGATGGTTTCAAGTGCCTTGTGCAAGGTTGTGCGTGACAGCCGTCCGCCAAGGCAAATTCGAATGCCCCCTTGGCCGCGGTCGGCCCCGGCTACAAACGGATCGGATGGCGTCACTGCGACCCCCTTATTGGCCAGCGCTCTTACCAACCCGTCTTCCGACCAGTGGCGCGGGATTTTGAGCCAGGCGCACAGAGACAACGGGTTACTCCCTGCGATCAGAGGCCCCAAGACGTCACTCACCTGCGCCTGTCTTGTACGCAATTCGCCCCGTTGGATTTCGATGAGTTCCTTGACGGTGCCATCCTCAATCCAGCGGCTTGCCATCTCGCCCAGAAGATTGACCCCGCTCCAGCTTGTCACGCGCAAAATCGATGCAACACGAATGGAATATTGCGATGGAACAACGAGATAACCGGTGCGAAGCCCCGTCATGACAGTCTTCGTGAAGCTTGTTACGAAGAAGCCCAAATCCGGCAGCAATTCCGGCATTGAAGGCAACCGTTCTTCGAGGATCGGTTTGTAAACTTCGTCTTCGATAACACAAACATCGTATCTTGCAGCGATTTCCGCGATCGCCATACGCCGTTGCGCAGACATGAGATGACTTGTAGGATTGCCCAGTGTCGGTATCAGTACGAGCGCGCGGACATCCCCAGCTTTGCACGCCATCTCAAAAGCATCCGGCATGACACCTTGTTCGTCGATTGGCAGGCCGCGCAGGGTAAATCCCAGCACATTTGCGAGCCCGATAATGCCATGGTCGGTCAAGCGTTCCGTCAGCACCACCTCGCCCGGCTGAACAATTGTCGCGACCGCAAGAAACAGGCCATGTGCCGCTCCATTGGTAATGACGATACGGCCCGGATCAACATCAACAGATAAGCTACGCAGCCATTCCTGAGCAACGGCGCGATGGTGATCCAGCCCGGCGATTGGCCGACATGGACGCATGAAACTGGCGTTTTCCGTTTGGCTCAATTGTTCAAACAGATGCTTGGAGGCCCGCTCATGCGCCTCCGTATAGACAGCTCGTATGATCGACATATCAGCGGTGCCGCTCGGATCTCGATCCAGCATGAAACGGTCCGCAAGTTCGGTGACGCGATTGCAAACGTAAGTTCCGCGTCCAACTTCACCACGCAGATAACCGCGTCGTTCTGCTTCCTTATAGCTGATACTGACAGTCTGCACAGAAAGTCCGAGTTGATGCGCAAGCTCGCGATGCGTAGGCATCCGGGCTGCCGGTTGCAGAATACCGCCCTCGATATCATCGACAATTTTTTCTGTCAGAAGTCGGTGTTTGGTTGCGCCTTTGCGCAGCTCCAATACGGGTTTCCACATAGGCTTACCGGCTCCATCATGACAAAGTGTCGATTGAACTGTTATAGCAATTTTTGTCATGACATACAGGTCAAATACGACGCAATGAATGTCGCCCACACAATTTGTTAAGATGCGGGCGCCTTGACCGAAACATGGTTTAACCTGGGAATAGCCCCGAAAGAAACTCATTACGGTCACATTCGACCTGTGCACTGGCTCCGTCACCCAAATCGCCTCTAGCAGAATTTCTGGAAAGGAAAGATGATGCCAAGAATTGCATCGCTTGCATTCGTAACTCTCGTCGCCCTGACCCCTGCCGCAATGGCTCAGCAACAGGCACCACAGCCCCCGGCCAATTCTGCGCCAGCGGCTCAGCAACCTTCAACAGCCCCAACCATACAGACTGTATCTGTGGTAGATATCAAGGAACTGCCGGCTGAAAGCCAGAAAGAGGTTCAAGCCGTAGTCGAAAGACGCAGCGCCGATGACCTCACCAAACTGCGCACATCAGTGAAGACGTTCCCCGAGGCGCGCGACGCCCTGCAAAAGAAAGGCATGAACGAACAAGATGTCATTGCAGCCAGTCTTTCTGAAAATGGCGCTTTGACGCTGATTACAAAAAAGGCAAGCTAACAACTTGCCATCGGAAGCAAAAGTCGGGCCGGAAGGGCCGGCTTTCAAGATCAAGCCTCTGCAAAGCCGATCCGCAGCGTCGCGATATCATCATAATAGACGATATGGCCGTCGCGGATGATAATTCCGCAATCACAATGATGCTGAGATTAACCGACAGTTCGTCTATCAGCTTGCGATCATTGTCATCACACCGCTCCAACGGATGTATTTTGAAAACCAGCCGCAGATGTTGCGGAGCCGATGCTGCAAAGCTATCAAGCACTTCAGTTATCCGACGCGCATTGTCCCACCCTCGGGCGGAGCGTTTCAACTGGGTATCCTGTGAAACCTGCAAAGCCACCACAAAATATTGACCGACACTGTGCTCCAGCAGGCGGTCGATGATTGCGCTTCGATTGTCCCCAAAGCCAACGGCTAAAATTTTTGATCCAGCGGGGCAACTCACGGAGTATGCCGATATCACGGCGCATAAGCTGCCGTTGTCTGCGCTTTCCACAAAGCGTTACGGACGCGTAATATAGCCCACCATAGATACACATAGCGGAGAAATGACCCCGATTGGGAGGGTAAGCATCTTCAAGATCAATTCGGAATCTGCGTGGCGGAAGCTGCCCGGCAATTGGGGAAAAGGCGTTGTTTGCTCCGAATTCCAGTGTGATCGCACCGGGGCGGATATATCTCTTCTTCAAGAGATATCACGACTATGTTCAGTTGCGCGGCCACTCGGCGCGTGATGATGTGAACCGGACGTTCTGAACCGAAGAGAACCATGTGCGTGATGTTCTGTGTGCTCGCTTGAACAAGCAGCCAGTCTTCGAGACCATCTATACCGCCCGTGTAAACGCGTGTGCCGTTTCGTCGCCCGGAAAATAGCCGATCACCCGGATTGAACAACACTTGAATGCAATGATAGCGTAATTGCGTCAGATATCTCCGAAGCAGGCGGAACGCAGGCCCAACCGGTCCTTGTAACAGGAGAACCCTTTGCCACGGCGCGGGCTTTTGCTCGTCTATGGGATCAGCCCGCACAATGTTTGTCTTATTTCTTGCGCGATAATTCACATCGGCGAGATTGCATCCAACAGGATTGCCCCTCGCCCTTGTCGTTTGTCGATTTAATGTTGGTCCAATTCTCTTTTTATATTGGTAGAAGCATAACAATTCGAAGGCGATAGCAGAGCTGGCAAGGCGGACAGGCCTCACTAAAAATGGCGATCAAAAATCGAGCTTTGTTTCACTATTTGGCAATGCAGATAAAAATGACCCCCAACGTTCTTTCCGTCAGGGGCCTCATGATTGTAAAAACTGCTATTCAGCAGGCTGCGCCGAACAGCGCTCGTCGACGGCCAACGTTGTACGCTCGCCAGACAAAGCCCTCTGTCCTAATCCGACGATTAAAACGGTCGTCACAGTTGCAACAATCGACACCCAGAAGCCGTACGCAGCACCAAAATTATCGACGACCCAGCCCGCGATGAACGCACCGAGCGCCATCCCGATACCGATCCCCGTCATGACCCAGGTAATACCTTCAGTCAGCATGCTTTCCGGCACGCGGCGTTCGATGAGACCGAAAGCTGTGATGAAAGTCGGCGAAATGGCTATGCCGCTGACAAAGACAGCCACGGCCAGTAGAGCGACCGACGAGCTTGCAAACAAGAGCGGCAGGGCGGTGATTGCAAGGACGCTAACCGCAATGAGCAGCTGTAGCGGCAATTGAATTCTGGGTTTGAGCGCGCCTAGCGTCAGACCGACCACAAAGGATCCGATGGCGTATACACCAATAACCAAGCTTGCCATGTTGGGCCGGCCAAGCTCCCTGGTGATCGCGACAGCACTAACTTCCGCTGTGGCGAAAGTCGATCCCACGAATATCAAAGCCAGGGTGATAATTTGAACCGAACGAAGCCTGATAGCGGAACGCTGCGAAACATTTTGCTCAGGCATACGGAGTTTGGGCTCTGTTGAACGCTGAGCGAGAAATGCTATGGTGCCAACAGCGAGAAAGACCGTGCTGATCAACATCCCGGCCTCTGGGAAAAGAGCTACGGTCAAGCCAACCGAGAGCGAAGCGCCGGCGATATAGACCAATTCATCGGCAGCCGACTCAAATGCAAAGGCGGTGTTCAACTCTGGTCGGTCACGAAAAATCTCGGTCCATCGTGCCCGTACCATCGCGGATATGCTTGGCATTGTTCCGGCCAAAAAGGCCGATACGAATAGGGTCCAGTTGGGCCATTTTTGATTGGCAGCCAAAATCAGCGCCGCGAACGCAACCACCGAAACAATGGTTACCGGTCCTACGACGGCCCGTTGCCCAAATTTGTCGACAGCCCGCGATATCTGCGGCGACAGAAACGCGTTGGTCAAGGCAAAGGTAGCGGAAACTGCGCCACCCAGCCAATATTCGCCGTGCGTCAGAGACAGCATCGCGACGATTCCGATTGGAGCCATTGCCATTGGAAGCCGCGCAAAACCCGCAGCGGCGGAAAAGCCAAGCGCGCCGGGCGCGCTGAATATCTCTTTATAGGGGTTGGACATGGACCTATTCCTTGATGCAAAGGTTTTTGCCATTTACATACGTGACGTATGTCAATTGATTACTTGATACGTGGCGCATGTCAACTAATATACGTCACGTATGTGAAAACTGGAGAATAATGTGCGCAAACCCCGTAGCGAAATGATTGCAGAAACCCGGGAAAAGCTGCTGGCCGCGGGACGGAAGGCATTCGGTACAGTGGGCTATGCCGATGCCTCAATGGATGACTTTACGGGCGCAGCCGGTCTGACCAGAGGCGCGCTTTACCACCACTTCGGCGACAAAAAAGGCCTCCTGCAAGCTGTCGTCAATCAGATTGATGCTGAAATGACCGGCAGGCTTTGCGCGATTTCGTCCCGCGCCGCGACACCTTGGCAGGGCTTTGTCGATGAGAATGTCGCCTATGTTGAGATGGCGCTGGAGCCGGAAATTCAGCGCATCATGTTCAGAGACGGTCCCGCGGTGCTAGGAGACCCGTCCGGCTGGCCAAATGCCAATGGCTGTATTGCAACAGTCGCCCGCAGTCTCGCGGATCTGCAAAAGGCTGGTATTATCGTAGACATTGACCCGGAAGCTGCCGCGCGCCTCATTAATGCAGCCAGCAGTAGCGCTGCCCAATGGATTGCCAATGCAGAAGACCCGCAAGTCACCTCAAGAAAGGCTGTGCAGACATTTCGCACTTTGCTGGAAGGGCTTCTCATAAAGAAGGAAACGCTAGCGCCTGAAGCCAAAGCTCGTTGATGCGATGGCATGCATGTTTCGCAGCCTTTGATAAGCCGCTATCGATTTAGAAAAACTTGTGCCGTTACCACCAGACAGTCAGGACTAAAGTTCGATCTGCGTCTCTATACGATGGAGCATTTTTCGCATTTTCTGGTTTTCGGCATTGAGCTTTTCAGCCAGCTGTCGTTTTAGTGCAGCATTCTCGGCCTCAAGCGCTTGCAGTTCATCCAGAATATCAAGTTTCGCTCTCGGAGATGGTTTTGCCTTTACCGGCTTGGCAGCAATTGGCTTCAAGTGACGGCGAGTATTTCGCTTTTTACCTTCAGGCGTTGCCGAGACGGGAGCGGCGATAGCCGGAAGCGTTTCGGCTTCTTGCGGCGACGCGATTGCTTCCAAGATCACCGGCTCAACAATGGCTTTCCCCTGTGGGGTGGGTTCTTGGATGGTCTCAGCAGGCTTGCTGTCAGTTTGCGGGATAGCGGGCTTTGACGGCTCGGCTGCGAGCGGTGCCTTGACATCCTCATCCACTTCAAGGGCAATCGATTTCAGATCAAGGTTGCCCCAAAGAGAGTTGCCGCTCTTGCGCGCACGCCGGTTCTTATATTCAACCACAACATTGCGGATTGGATTCTTCATCCGAAAATAGCTTTCTCGATCAAATTCCATGGAAGTGTACGACAGGTACTGCGCTCTACCTATATATTTCGGGGCCCGTTTTCAACAATCAATCCGCCTTCACAATAGATCGCTCGCCGCATGTCTTTGGATGGCATCTCTTCACAAATTGTCAAAGTAATGGCACTTATGGTTGCATTAAGCATTGTCCCATATATTCGGCACCCGGAAAGCTTACCCGAGTATCAATTCAGGAGAAACTGAACATGGCTGATGAAACCATTGTAGAAGCAAACCAGACCGCTGCCGCAGAGCCTGCAAGCAGCAAGCCGAAAACCCGCGCACCGCGCAAGAAGGCCGAGCCTAAAGCAGCCGCTGCAAAGCCTGCGGCGAAGGCAGCCAAGGCTCCCAAAGCTGCCAAGAGCGCACCCAAGGCCGCTGCAGCTGCTGCAGCACCAGCTGGTCGCAAGGTGAAGAAATATTCGCCAGCCGAACGCGCTTCTATTCTTGCCTCCGTTGAAAAGGCTACCAAGGGTGGCAAGGTCACGTTGAAAGCTGCATTGCAGCAGGCTGAAGTCAGCGAACAGACCTATTACAACTGGAAGAATGCTGCTGGAAAGACCGCAGCACCGGCTGCTGCCAAGGCATCGTCGAGCGACGATCTCAAGGCGCTTGTTGCACTGGAAGCTGAAAACCTCAAGCTGCGCAAGGAACTGGCTGCAAAGCTTCGCTCCGAAAACACCGAATTGCGCAAGCGTCTCGGCAAGGCATAACAAACAACCCACTTGGGGCAGCCCCTGCCCCAACCCGACCATGACAA